>DASRLN010000222.1:0-2432 GCA_035648435.1 Caulobacteraceae bacterium | reverse complement strand
ACTCAATCCTCCCCCGCGAGATGGCGGGGGAGGATTGAGTCCTCCCACTTCGGCCGTGGCGCGGATGACGAGCGAAAAGCCGCTGGCGTCGCCGGCGGTGCGGCGGCGGGCGCATGAGATGGGCGTTGCGCTGCAGTTCGTGCCCGGGACCGGGCCGGCCGGGCGGATCAGCGACGATGATCTGGCGGCGTTCGAGGCGTCCGGCGCCACCCCGACCGCGGCGCGGGGGCCAGCGCGGCGCGAGGGCGTCGAGGAGATCAAGGTCATCGGCCTGCGACGCAAGATCGCCGAGAAGATGCAGGACGCCAAGCGCCGCATCCCGCACTTCGCCTATATCGAGGAGATCGACGTCACCGAGCTGGAGGCGCTTCGTGTCCACCTCAACGCCACCGGCCCCAAGGATCGCCAGAGGCTGACCCTGCTGCCGTTCGTGATCGCCGCCCTGGTCAAGGCGCTGCCTCGCTTTCCACAGATCAACGCCCGGTTCGACGACGAGGCCGGCGTGGTCCATCGCCACGCGGCGGTGCATGTCGGCATCGCCACCCAGACCGCCAACGGCCTGATCGTGCCGGTGGTGCGCCACGCCGAAGCGTTGGACCCGTGGGCCTGCGCGGCCGAGATCGCCCGGCTGGCGGCGGCGACGCGCGAGGGCAAGGCGGCGGCCGACGAGCTGAAGGGATCGACGATCACCGTCACCAGCCTGGGTCCCCTGGGCGGGGTGGCGACGACGCCGGTGATCAACCACCCGGAGGTGGCGATCATCGGACCCAACAAGATCATCGACCGGCCGGTGGTGCGCGACGGCCAGATCGTGGTCCGCAAGGTCATGAACCTGTCGTCGTCCTTCGATCACCGGGTGGTGGACGGCTATGACGCCGCCGCTTTCATCCAGGTGGTCAAGGGCCTGCTCGAGCATCCCGCCACCCTCTTTTTGGACCCGCCATGAGCGAGACGATCACGGCCAGGGTGCTGGTGGTCGGCGGCGGTCCCGGCGGCTACGTGGCGGCGATCCGGGCCGGCCAGCTGGGCCTGGACACGGTGCTGGTGGAGGCCGGCCGGGTCGGCGGCACCTGCCTGATCCGGGGATGCATCCCCTCCAAGGCGCTGATCCACGCCGCCTCGGCCTTCTCGGGCATGCGCGAGACGGCGGCGGGGGCCGGCGCCTTTGGCATCACTCTCGCCGATCCGCCGAGCCTCGATCTGGCCCAGACGGTGCGCTGGAAGGCCGGCGTGGTCGATACCCTGAACAACGGGGTGAAATCGCTGCTCAAGCGGGCCAAGGTGCGCACGCTCGAAGGCTGGGCGACGTTCTCTGACGCCAAGACCTGCTCGGTGGAGACGGCCAGCGGGCCGGTGACGATCACCGCCGAGCACGTGATCCTGGCCAACGGCTCGCTGCCGGTGGAGATCCCCGCCCTGCCGTTCGGCGGCCCGATCATCTCGTCCACCGAGGCGCTGGAACTCGACGCCCTGCCGGCGCGGCTGGTGGTGGTCGGGGCCGGCTACATCGGCCTCGAACTCGGATCGGCGTTCCGCAAATTCGGCTGCGAGGTCACGGTGGTCGAGGCCCTGGACCGCATCCTGCCGGCCTTCGACGCCCAGCTCGCCGGGCCGGTGGCCAAGTGGCTGGAGAAGGCCGGGGTCGGCCTGCGCCTGGGGGTCAAGGCCAAGGCCGTCGAGAACGATGGCGTAGCGTCGGTCCTGGTGGTCGAGGACAAGGACGGCGCGGTCGAGCGCCTGCCGGCCGACCGGATCCTGGTCACCGTCGGGCGGCGGCCGAACACGCAAGGCTGGGGCCTGGAGACCATGGCCATCGACATGGCCGGGCCGTTCGTCAGGATTGACGACCGGTGCCGGACCTCGATGAAGGACGTCTGGGCGATCGGCGATCTCACCGGCGAGCCGATGCTGGAGCACCGCGCCGCCAGCCAGGGGGAGATGGTGGCCGAGATCATCGCCGGCGCCCGTCGCCGCTTCGATCCGGTGGCGATCGCGGCGGTGTGCTTCACCGAGCCGGAGATCGTCACCGCCGGGCTTTCCCCCGACGAGGCCAAGGCGGCGGGAGGCGATCCGATCACCGGCGTCTTCCCGTTCAGCGCCAACGGCCGGGCGCGGAGCATGGACGCCGCCGACGACGGCGGTTTCGTCCGCGTGGTCGCCCGGCGCGACGATCACCGCCTGCTGGGCGTCCAGGCGGTGGGGGCGCACGTATCGGAACTCTCCGGCGAATTCGCCCTGGCCCTGGAGATGGGCGCGCGGCTGGAGGACATCGCCGGGACCATCCACGTCCATCCGACGCTCTCCGAGGCTTTCCACGAAGCCGCCCTGCGCGCCCTCGGCCACGCGATCCATGTGTAGAGGATGAATTCACTCGATCCGCCCCCGACGTTGCCCACGCCCCCTCCGCCCGACCGCCTCAGGCGGTCGGGCGG
>DASRLN010000221.1:0-18696 GCA_035648435.1 Caulobacteraceae bacterium | reverse complement strand
TCGAAACGGTGGAAGGGGAACGGGTGGGATCAGCCAAACTCGGCCGCCACGCTCGGGCCGACGAGGTCCCGGTAGGCCCGCGCCCACGGGGCCGCGAAGATGGCCATGGCGCAGCCCACCAATGGCGTCCAGGCGAGCGCGACGATCGCGATCACCGGCGTCAGCTTGGAGAGGAGATCCTGCGGGGGCTGGCGGAAGAACGCCGGAAGATTCTCCAATCCACCGGCCACCGAGCCAAGAACACCGACTCCGACGACGACGATGATGGTTCCGACGATGGCCTCGATGACCACCAGGATGATGATCAGGCTGAGCCCGATGACGAACAGGCTCACGGTCCTGCCCTTGGTCAAGGTCCAGGATTCGAACAGGTGAAATCTGCCGTCGTCGACGATCATCGGTCCGACCAGAGAGAACCGCAGCGCGAAATAGATCAGCGCGAGGAAGATCGCCAGGCCGCCCACCACCGCGACGATGATCGCGCCGGCCACCGAATGGCTGGCCGCCAGTATGCCGGCGATCAGTCCGATCACCAGGAGCGGGATCAACAGGGCGAAGACGAGGACGATGTTGGCCGCGAACCCCAGGATGAAGATGAAGAGTTCGGCCATTCCAAGACGGAGATAGCCGAAGCGCTTCTGTTCCGGGTGGAGGATCGCCCGGAAGACGGCGCAGTAGATCATCATGCCGACGACGCCGATCAGGATGTTGACCAGCATGCCCACGCCCTGCACCTGCGCCATCTGGCCCATCATCGCCCGCATGTCCAGCGGCGTTGCGCCAGCGCTCGCCGCGTGGCTCGCCATCCGCGTCATCAGGCCGGCATAGACCGGCCCCATGGCGGCGAAGGCCACCCCCATCGCCACCAGATAGACCAGCCCCCACAGGAGTACGGCCAGTGGCTCCCGGCGGATGAGGCCGAACCCCGAGGCGACGGCGTCGCCAATCTCGATCTCGGCCATGTCAGGTCCTCATGCGAAGGTGGAGGCGATGTCGTCGTCGGGCTTGAGCTGACGATAGGCCTTCGCCCAGGGCGCGGCGACGATCGGCGTGAGCAGCGTCATCAGGATCATCGACGCGGTCGCGCCGAGCGCGATCAGCGGCGTCAGGCTGGTCAGCCAGACCGCCGGTGGGCGGCGGAAGAAGATTCGCGGATCGGCGCCCCCGGTGAGGTCGCGCCACATGGCCCAGCCCGCCGCCACGGCGACCAGGCCGATGACCAGATAGAGGCCCGCGGCCATCAGGCCCACGAGAAGACCGATCAGGAACAGCCGCCAGACCCTGCCCTTGGTCTGAGTCCACGACTCGAACAGGCGGAAGCGGCCCTCGTCGAAGGTCATCGGCGCGGCCATGGAAAACCGCAGATAGAAGTAGAATGCGGCGCCATTGACGACCACCTGTTCGACCACCCGAATGGCGATCGACTGGGCCATCGACATGCCGGCGCCGAAGCTGATGAGGGCGACGATGATGCCGGCGGGAATGGCCAGGACAGTGGCGATCACGAACATCAGCACGCCCTTGCAGAAGCTGAGCAGCATCATCCGCAATTCCCGCCGGCCCAGTCGGAGACTGGCCATCCCGCCAGCGCCGGGTTCGAGGACGGCGCGGATGACGGCGCAGGATACGATCGATCCCACCACCAGGAGGCAGCCCATGAACAGCAGATAGAGTCCGAACACCCCGCCAATCGCGGCGAGCACCGCGGCGACGAGCTGCGGAGGGGCGTGGGTCTTGGCCGCCGCCGAGAGGGTTCCGATGAGGCCATACGCCGCGCCGCCGAAGAGGGCGCCGAAAACGGCGAAGAAGACGGCGTAGATCAGCGCCCAGACCAGGGCGGCCAGAGGCCTTTTGATCAGCAACCGGACCCCCGCGAACGCGGCTTCGGTCACGTCAAGTCCCGCCATCCGCCGCTCCCACCCGACTCCCTGGACAACATAGACGGATTTGCCCGCGTCGCGCCACTTCCGCGCCCGACGCGCCAGGGGTAGGAGTCTCGCGAATGTCACCAGGGTCCATTCACGTCGTCGGCGCCGGCCTGGCGGGCTGCGAAGCGGCCTGGCAGGCGGCAAATCGGGGCGTGGGGGTCGTACTGCACGAGATGCGGCCCCTTACCGGCACGGCGGCGCACCGGACCGACGCCCTGGCCGAGCTTGTCTGCTCCAACTCCTTTCGATCAGACGATCGAGAACACAACGCGGTAGGCCTGCTGCACGCCGAGATGCGGCGCGCGGGCTCCCTGATCATGGCCTGCGCCGACATCAACCAGACACCCGCCGGCGGCGCCCTGGCCGTGGATCGGGCCGACTTCGCGCGAGCCGTGACCGAAGGCATCGCCGGCCACCCCCTGATCAACCTGGAGCGCGGCGAGGTGACCGCGTTTCCCGCCGATTGGGCGAGCGCGATCGTCGCCACCGGTCCGCTGACCTCGCCGGCGCTATCGGCGGCGATCCAGGCTCTCACCGGCGAGGAGGAACTCTCGTTCTTCGACGCCATCGCCCCGATCATCCACGCCGAGACCATCGACATGGGGGTCGCCTGGAAGCAGTCCCGCTACGACAAGCTGGGTCCCGGCGGCGATGAAGCGGCCTATATCAACTGCCCCCTCGACCGACCGCAGTACGACGCGTTCATCGACGCCCTGCTGGCCGCGCCCAGGACGGAATTCAAGGACTGGGAGCACGTTCCCTATTTCGATGGCTGCCTGCCTATCGAGGTGATGGCCGAGCGAGGCCGCGATACGCCCCGATATGGGCCGATGAAGCCCGTGGGCCTGACCAATCCGCGTCATCCCCAGGAGAAACCCTGGGCGGTGGTTCAGCTCCGGCAGGACAACGCGCTGGGAACCCTGTGGAATATGGTCGGCTTCCAAACCAAGATGAGGCACGCCGCCCAGACCGAGGTCTTCCGCGCCATTCCGGGGCTCGAGCGGGCGGTGTTCGCCCGCCTGGGCGGCCTGCACCGCAACACCTTTCTCAACAGCCCGCGGGTGCTCGATCGGCTCCTGCGCCTCAAGGCCGACCGCCGTCTGCGTTTCGCCGGCCAGATCACCGGCGTGGAAGGGTATGTCGAGAGCGCCGCCGTGGGCCTTCTGGCCGGACGCTTCGCCGCCGCCGAACGTCGTGGCCGGGCCATGGTCCCGCCGCCGGCCACGACCGCCCTCGGCGCGCTCATCGGGCACGTCACCGGCGGTCATCTGGATTCCGGCGCCCGTTCCTTCCAGCCGATGAACATCAACTATGGCCTTCTGCCGCCGATGGACGCCCCGAAGCGGACGACCGACGGCAAGCCCTTCGCCCGTGGCGAACGCGGGCGGGCGAAGAAGCGGGCGATGAGTCTGCGGGCAATGGCCGATCTTTCGGCGTGGCTCGGCGAGGCGTCGGCGGTGGCGGCGGAGTAGTTCATAGCCGTCCGGAAGCGACGGCGCGCAGGAGGCGCAGCCGGTTGGCCAAGCCCGACGGCGCCGCGCCACCCAGGTCGGCTCGGCCGAGTGTCACATGGGCCACCGCTGGAAACGATGCGACGCCCAGACCCCGGCAATCCTCGCGCGCCTTGACCAGGGATTCCCGCAAAGGTCGTTCGATGACATCCAAATCGATCCGGCCGGCGCGCCGGAGCAGGACGAGCCCCCAGGCGCGGCCGGCGCTGGCGGCGGCTGGCCTCGGGGCCGCGTCGTCCAAAATCCGCACCGCCAGCGTCGTCACCGAGCCGCCGACCGCGTCCGCCCAGGCGATGGCCTGGACCGGGTCGGGTCGGGGGACCTCCAGATCCCCGACGCGCGCGTCGATCATCGCTTCCAGCGGGGCGCGAGGGAGCGACCGTCGCCGGACGGCTTGAGCCAGGCGCCGGGCGACCGGGTGAGCGCGCATGATCCGGCCGGTGAAGATCTCGTCCACAACCTCGCGCCACCAGACAAGCCGGATTTCCGCGATCAGGGCGTTGGACGCGACACGACCGGCGCGCGCCAATTCGGCGTCGTAGGCATAGAGCGCGATGACGTCCGCTCGGGCGGCGCGGTCGGCGACGAACCGGCTGGCGAGCCAGCGATCCGGATCGGCTCGGCGGACGGCGGCGTCGAGGTCGTCGTCCGCCGACAGGACCCTAACCGTAGAGCGTCTGGTACATGGCCATGGACGTCAGCATCGGCAGCGACAACAACACGTTGATGCGCGAGGCAAGCGTGCCGATCCGCGCCGCCCTGGCCTTGGCGTCGGCGTCGGCTTCCTTGATGCCGAGCGCGATCTTCTGATTGGGCCAGATCACCCCCCAGACATTGAGGAACATGATGATCGCCAGCCACACGCCGATGCCCATCAGCCGGAAGCCGACGTCGGGAGCATCGGCGCCGGCGAATCCCAGGCTCAACACGCCTTCGGCATAGTCGCGACCGCGCAGGAACGCGACGCCGAGGCCAGCCAGGACGGTGAACAGGGCCGACCAGCGGAACCAGAAGAGCGCCTCCGGCGTGATGTATTTGGAAATCGCGGGTTTCAGTTCGGCCGGAATGTCCGGCATCTTCCTAGTTTGCACGAAATTGAAGTAGTAGAGCAGACCGATCCACAGAATGCCGAAGAAGACGTGCATCCACCGGAACACGGCCTGGACGAATGTCCTGTCGAAGCCGTACGGATTGTTCATTCCGAAGAAGATGATCATCACGATGGCGAGCAGCACGCTCACGATCATGGTGTTCCTGAAGTTGAGCAGAATCCCGGCCATCACTCACCCCTTCTGTCGGCGATCATCCCTACCCCAAGGCATAACCCTTTTCTCTCGACGCGAAAAGCGCCGGTCCGGTCAAACGGCGATCAAGGCGGTCGCGAATCGACGTCCCTGCGAGGCAAGGACATTGTGCAGCCGCGCGGCCCCTTCGCTGGCCATGAATTCGAGGCCCAGACCGGCGCTGGCGAGCGCCTCGCGCACTTCGCGCGGCGGCCGGGTCTGGATCGCGCCGGTGCCGAGAAGGACGAATTCCGACACCGATGCTTCCAGGCTGATGATCTCGGCGAAATCGCCGACACACAGATTCTCCATGCGACTTGGACGCCAGCCGGCCGGAACATCATCGAGGATCACCAGCGAGCCCGGCCACCAATCACCGGAAACGCGAAATCCGCCGCCGCCCCAGGCGTCGATGGACGGCGGCTGTCGAAGGCGGACCGTCAGGGGCGCGCCGGCTGTGGCGCGATCGGCGTGGCCGCCTCGTCGTCCTTCTTCATCCCCCACAGAAGGATGATCGGCGAGGCGACATAGATCGAGGAGTAGGTGCCGATGACGATGCCGAAGAGCAGCACGATGGAGAGCGGCCGCAGAGACTCGCCGCCGAACACCGCCAGCCCCGAGAGCGCCAGCAGGGCGGTCACCCCGGTGATCACCGTGCGCGACAGGGTCTCGTTGACCGACAGATCGATCAGCTCGCGCAGAGGCATGCGCTTGTATTTGCGGCGGTTCTCGCGCAACCGGTCGAACACCACGACGGTGTCGTTCATCGAGTAGCCGATGATCGTCAGAAGGGCGGCGATGAGATTCAGGCTGAACTCCAACCGAAGCAAGAGAATCAGGCCGAGCGAGAGGGTGAGGTCGTGGAACAGGGCGACCACCGCGCCCAGGCCGAACTGGAGTTCGAATCTGAACCAGATGTAGATCAACATCAGGCCGATGGCCGTCAGCAGGGCCTCGACTCCCTTGAGCTTGAGTTCACCGGAAACCTCCGGCCCCACCTCGTCGGTGCGAAGGAACTTCACTTGGCCCAACGCCTGGGTCACCGCCCCCTTGACCTTGGTGGCGACGGCGTCGGGGCTGACGCCATTGGGGGTCTGGAAGCGGACCACGGCGTCGTCGGCGGCGCCGAACCGCTGGACCTGGACGTCGCCGAGATTGAGGCCGTTGACGGCGCCCCGCACCTTGCCCAGGTCCACCGGAACCGCGCCGGTGTTGAGTTCGAGCACCGTGCCGCCCTTGAAGTCGATGCCCATGTTGAGGCCCGGGTAGAAGAAGGCGACCGCCGTGGCGATGGCCGCGATGATCGACAGCGTCGCGAACAGGCGCGCGAGGCTCACGAACGGCAAGTGGGTGTCGTGGGGAATGTTCTTGATCAGCGGCCATCGGCCCTCGCCGCTGATCGGCAGGGCCTTGGGGCGGAAGGCGCGGAACCACCAGCCGATCAGCACCTGGGTGATCAGCACGGCGGTGAACACCGAGGTGAACACCCCGATCAGCAGAGTCAGGGCAAAGCCCTTCACGGGGCCGGCGCCCAGGTTGAACATGATCACCGCCGCCACCACGGTCGTGGCGTTGGCGTCGATGATCGTGGTCAGCGCACGCTTGAATCCGGAATCGGCGGCGCTCATCGGCGGCCTGCCGCCGCGCACTTCGTCGCGCATGCGCTCATAGATCAGCACATTGGCGTCCACGGCGACGGCGAGGGTAAGCACCAGACCGGCGATCCCCGGCAGGGTCAGGGTGGCGTGGAAGAGGCTCATGGCGCCCACGATCATCAGGCCGTTGACGACCAGGGCGATGGCCGCGAAGCCGCCGAACAGGCCGTAGGCGAGCAGGATGAAGGCGAAGATCAGGGCCGCCCCGATCAGGATCGAAAGCTGCCCGGCCTTGACCGCGTCGGCCCCGAGTTCCGCCCCGACCGTGTGCTGCTCGACCATGTTGAGCGGCGCCGGCAGCGCGCCGGACTTCAGCAGCAGGGCGAGATCATTGGCCGACTCCTCGGTGTAGTGGCCGGTGATTTCGCCGCTCCCGCCGGTGATCGCCGTGCGGATGTTGGGGGCCGATATGATCCGCTTGTCGAGGACGATGGCGAAGGGTTTGCCGATGTTCTGGCTGGTCACAGAGGCGAACCGGCTGGTGCCCTGGCCGTTGAAACTGAAGGATACAGCCGGGGCGTTGTTCTCGTCGTGGCTGCCGCTGGCCGAGGTGAGCATCTCGCCGGTGACCACCGACCGCCTCTTGACCACGTAGGCCGGCGCGAAGCCGTCATCGCTGGGAAGCACTTCGTCCTCGGGCGGAATGCGGTGGGCGGCGACATCCTCCGGTGGAATTTCGGTATCGACCATCTGGAAGGTCAGCTTGGCGGTCTTGCCGATGATCGCCTTGAGCTTTTCCGGATCGCTTTCCCCTGGGGCCTCGATGACGATCCGGTCCGAACCCTGCTGGGTGATCGAGGGCTCCTTGGCGCCCATGGCGTCGATGCGCTTGCGGATGGTTTCGATCGACCGGGTCACGGCGTCCTGGGCGGCGGCGTTGGCGGCCTGGGGGGCGAAGGAAACGTTGATGTGCTGGTCGGGACCGTTCTGGATCACCACGTCCCGGCCGCCGGTCGGCAAGCGCTCGCCGAGGGAGTCGTTGAGGAGCTTGTAGGCGATGGCGGCCTTGGTTGGATCGGTGATCCGCACGCCTATCGCATCGCCGGTCACCGCCAGTTCGGTGAACTCGATCTGGTCGGTCTTGAGCTTGGTGCGGATGTCCTCGGTCAGATTGGTCAGCCGCTCCTTGCGCAGGGCGGCGGTATCGACTTCCATGAGGATGTAGGAACCGCCCTGGAGATCGAGGCCGAGATTGAGGCGCTGGCTCGGCGCCCAGCTCGGCAGAATTCCAGCCGGCACGAGATTGGGAAGGGTGAAGAGGAGCCCGAAGAGCAGCGAGCCCAGGACCAGGGCGATCTTCCAGCGCGTGAGAGCGAGCATGGCGCTAGAGAGCCGTGGTCAGGACTTGGCGTCGTTGGCGGCGGCCGGCTCGCCCCGGGTGCGGACCTCGGAGATCATTGCCTTGACCACCTTGACGGTGACGTTCTGGGCGATCTCGACACCCAGTTCGGTGTCCTCGACGCGCACGACCTTGCCGATCATGCCGTTGGACATCACCACCGTGTCGCCGCGCTTGACCGCGCCGATGGTCGCCGCGTGCTGGCGCGCGCGCTGCTGCTGCGGCCGGATCATCAGCACGTAGAACAGCACCGGGATTACCAGGAACGGCAGCATCTGGCCGATCGGGCTGGAGAGGAGCCCGCCCGCGGCCCCGCCGACGGCCGGCGCGACCGCGAATATCAAGGCAGGCGTGGCGAACATGAGGGCTCCGAAAATGGCGTGAAAAAGGGTCCGGCGCGAGCCGTGCCGAAAGCGGGCGGAAGCTATGCGCTGCGCTGGCCTTTTGCAATGCGCCGCCGGCCGCTACCGTGACCGCATGGACGATCGACCGCGCGCCACCCTCGAACGGATCGCCGAAGCGCTCGAGCGGCTCGCCCCGGCGCCGCCGCCGGCATCCTTCGACGGCGCGCGCCTTTTCCGCCATGATCCCGCCACCGGCGCCTTCGAGGCCGCGCCCGACTTCGCCCTGCCTCTCGATGTGCTGGTCGGTATCGACAGCCAGAAGTGCCGGCTGACCGAGAATCTGCGCCGGTTCGCCGCTGGCTTGCCCGCCAATCACGTCCTGCTGTGGGGCGTGCGGGGAACCGGCAAGAGTTCGCTGGCCAAGGCCGCCTTCATGGCCATGACGGCGGTCGCGCCGGAACTGAAACTGGTGGAGGTGGATCGCGACGAGGTAGCCGCCCTCCCCACGGTGTTCGAACGCCTGCGCGGGCGCCCGGAGCGCTTCGTGGTGCTGTGTGACGACCTGTCCTTCGAAGGGGGCGCCGCTTCGGCCAAGGCCCTGAAGTCGGCCCTGGAGGGCGGCGTCGCGGGACCGCCGGAGAACGCCCTGTTCGTCGCCACCTCCAATCGCCGTCACCTGATGCCGCGCGATCACCTGGAGGGACGGGGGACGATTGCGTTGGGCGAGGACGCCGAGGAGGAGGTCAGCGTCTCCGATCGCTTCGGCCTGTGGATCGGTTTTCCACCCATGGACCAGGGGGCCTATCTCGCCGCCGTCCGAGCCTATGCCGACCGCTTCGGCCTGGCGATCGCCGACCTCGATCGCCGCGCCCTGCGGTGGTCGCAGCTCCGCGGCGCCCGTTCCGGCCGCGTCGCCTGGCAGTTCATCCGCGATCTGGCCGGAGAGATGGGGAAGAGTCTGCCGGTGTGAGGGCGGGTCCTATCCGGTCTCTCTCGGCAGGACGAGGAGCGGATCGATGGGTCGCGCCTTGTCGGCCGGGGTGGGGGCGTAGCGGACTTCGAAGTGGAGTTGTGGTTCGCTGACGCCGCCGCTGAGGCCGACCTGGCCGATCTCCTGGCCCTGGATCACCGCCTGGCGCATCTGGACGCTGACCTTGTCGAGGTGGGCGTAGGCGGTCACCCAGCCGTCGGCGTGCTTGACCAGGACCAGGTTGCCGAACCCGGGGACCTGGTTGCCGGCATAGACCACGTCTCCGCCAGCAGCGGCGCGAACCACCGTCCCCTGCGGCGATTTGACATCGACGCCGTCGTTGCGGCGGCCAACGCCCTGGGCTCCGAAGGCCGAGAGGATCTGGCCGCGGACGGGCCAGATGAACCGTCCCCGCGCCGCCGCGGTGATCTCGCTGTCAGTGGCGGCCCGGGCGTTCTCGGTCGGCGGCGCGATCGGCGCATAGACGGGCCGGGACGTGGCGTAGGCGGACGACGCCGAAGGAACATAAGGATGCGCGATGTAGGCGGACGGCGCGGAGGGAACATAGGGGTGGGCGGCGTAGGGATATGGCGCGGCGCCCCTCGCGGCCGACGGCGCGTAGGGCGTCGTCGAGGGGGCGGCGGCGTAGGTGCGGTAGGGCGCGCGCGCGGGCGCGGGGGTCGGCCTCGGCCTGGGCGGCGGCGCGGCGCGAACCTCTTCAATTGGCGCGCGAATCCGGCTTGGCCCGCGGTCATGATAGTTGGCCGGCAGGGCGATCTTCTCGCCTTGTCTCAGGCGGCCTCGGGTGGAAAGGTCGTTGAGCGACGCGAGATCCTCGGGCGCGATGTCGAAGCGCTTGGCGACCACCGCCAGGGTGTCCCCTGACTCAGTCTCATAGGCCATGGCCACCGGCACCTTGAGGTGCTGGCCGGGCTGCAGGGCGTAGGGCGCCTTGAGGTGATTGGCATCGACGATGACCTTGCGGGTGGTGTCGAGGTCGCGGGCGATGGCATCGACATGGTCCTTCTTCTGGACCTCGTAGTCGCGGAACATGCCCGTGGCGGCGACCACCTTGCCGCCCGCGAGATAGCGCACGGGCGCGGGCCGGGCGCGGATCGGGGCAGGCTCATAGGTCGCCGTCCTTGAGGGCGGGGGCGCATAGGCCGCCGGAGGCGGCGCGGCGGCGGGCGGCGGCGCCTGGACGACCGGCGGCAGCGCCTGACTCTCCACCGCCGCCGATGGCGGTGGCGCGGTGGGCGGCGTTTCGGGAGGCGTCGCCGTGGCAACCGGCGGCGGCGGCGTCGCCGCGGCTTGCGCGCGGATGGGGTACCTCGGCTGCATCGGGGCCGACGGCGGCGGCGAGGCTTCGCCGGCATGGGTCGGGTAGGTGGGTCCCGTGGCGCAGGCCGTCGCGAGGCCGGCGAGAAGAACGATCAGGGTCGCCCGCGTCAGATTCTGCGTCATCGCCGCTCCGTTCGTCGCACCCGACCGGAATCGGCGCGTGAAGGTAAACCATCGGTTAAGCCGGGCGAGGCGGCAATCCGCGCCTCGCCGGGCGCCCTCGGCATCAAAGCTCGCGCGCCACGCCATCGAGAAGGGGCACGAAGCGCACTTCGCACAGGATGTCCATGGCAAAGCCCCCTACGCCATCGCCGGCGTAACGGCACAATTTCTGGACCGGCCCCTTGCCGACCGGCGCGACGAGCACCCCGGAAGGCTTGAGCTGCCCGAGCAGGGTCTTGGGCTCGACCGGCGCCGCCGCCGTGACCAGAATGCGGTCAAACGGCGCCTGTTCGGGCCAGCCGAGCATGCCGTCGCCAAACCGGGTGATGACATTGGTCAGTTGCAGCGCCTTGAACCGCTCCTCGGCCTCGCGCAGCAGGGTGCGGTAGCGCTCGACGGTGTAGACCAGCCGGGCAAGCCGGGCGAGAATCGCGGTCTGGTAGCCCGAGCCGGCGCCGATCTCCAGCACCCGGTCTCGCGGCTCAAGGGTCAGGGCCTGGGTCATCAGGCCGACGATGAACGGTTGGCTGATCGTCTGGCCGCAGGCGATCGGCAGGGCCGAATCCTCCCACGACCTTTCCTTGAAGAGCTCGGGCGTGAACAGCTCGCGCGGCGTCCGCTCGATCGCGCTCAGAACCGCGGGGTCGGTCACGCCCTGCGAGCGCAGGCCGAGCACCAACCGGGCGAGGCGGGTGTCGTTCTCGGTCGGCTCCTTGGCTTTCCGGCTCACGAGGGCGCCCGCAATCGCGGCGGCGATCCGCCCAGGCCCGCCTTCAGGGCATGAACGGTTTCCATGTGGGTCAGGTCGATATGCAATGGCGTCACTGAAATCCGCCCCTCGTAGGCGGCGAGCAGATCGGTGCCTCGGCTCGGCGCCGATGGCTCATTGCGATAGCCCAGCCAATAGTAGTCGCGGCCGCGCAGATCGGTCCGCTGCTCGGCGTAACGGGTGCGCACGTCGCGGAAGCCCTGGCGCGTCACCTCGACCTCGCCGACCTCGGCCGGCGGGCGGGCCGGGAAATTGACGTTGAGGATGACGTCGGCCGGCCAGCGAAGCTCGATGAGGCGCGATATCAGCCCCGGCCCGAACGCCTCGGCGGTCTCGAAGTGGGCGCGTTCGTCGTCGTGGAAGATGCGCATCATCTGCGAAAGGGCGATCGCGGGAACCCCCAGCGCCATGCCCTCGATCGCCCCGGCCACCGTGCCGGACATGGTCACGTCCTCTCCCGCGTTGAGCCCGCGATTGACTCCGGACAGCACCAGGTCGGGTCGCTCGCCCTCCACCAGATACTGGATCGCCAGCATCACGCAGTCGGTCGGCGTCCCCTGGACGGCGAACCGCCGCGCGTCGATCGTGCGCACCCGCAAGGGCTCCGAAAGGGTGAGCGAGCGCGAAGCTCCCGACTGTTCGTGCTCTGGCGCGCAGACCCAGACGTCGTCCGACAGGGCCAGGGCGATCCGTTCCAGCACCGCCAGACCCTCGGCATGGACGCCGTCGTCGTTGGTGACGAGAATCCTCACCCCTCCCCTCCCAAGTGGGTCACGCCGCGCATGTAGGGATGCAGGGCTTGCGGGATGGCGATGCGACCCCTCTCGTCCTGATAGGTCTCCAGGATCGCCACCAGGGTGCGGCCGATCGCCAGGCCCGAGCCGTTGAGGGTGTGCGCGAAGCGGGTCCCCTTCTCGCCGGACTTGCGGCAACGCGCGTCCATGCGCCGGGCCTGGAAGTCGCCGCAGTTGGAGCACGAACTGATCTCGCGATAGGTTTTCTGCGACGGCAGCCAGACCTCCAGGTCATAGGTCTTGCGCGCGGTGAAACCCATGTCCCCGGCGCACAGCAGCATGGTGCGGAACGGCAGCTCCAGGCGCTTCAGCACCCCCTCGGCGCAGGCGGTCATTCGCTCGTGCTCGGCTTCGGAATCGTCCGGCGCGGTGATCGAAACCAGCTCGACCTTGTTGAACTGATGCTGGCGGATCATCCCGCGGGTGTCCTTGCCCGACGCGCCCGCCTCGGAGCGGAAGCAGGGGGTCAGGGCCGCCAGGCGCATCGGCAGCGCTTCCTCGGCGGTGATCTGTTCGCGCGCCAGATTGGCCAGCGGGACCTCGGCGGTGGGGATCAGCCAGCGGCCGTCGGTGGTCGCGAACAGGTCCTCGGCGAATTTCGGCAGCTGCCCGGAGCCGAACACCGCCTGGTCGCGCACCAGCAGCGGCGGCGCGATCTCGGTGTAGCCGTTCTCCTGGGTCTGGATGTCGAGCATGAATTGGCCGAGCGCCCGCTCCAGCCGCGCCAGGGCGCCTTTCAGGACCACGAAGCGGGCCCCGGACATCCGCGCCGCGGCGTCGAAATCCATCAGCCCGAGCGCCGCGCCCAGATCGACGTGATCCTTGGGATCGACCAGGTCTGCCGGCTCTCCCCAGCGGCGGATTTCCAGGTTGCCGGTCTCGTCCGCGCCCTCCGGCACATCGGGATCGGGCAGGTTCGGCAGTTCGGCCAGGGCGGCGCGCAGTTCGGCGGCCAACGTAGCCTCGTCGCGGCTGTCTTCGGCGATCGCGAGCTTGAGTGCTTCGACCTCGGCCATGTGCGCTTGAGCCGCCGAAGCGTCGCCGGAGGCGCGCGCTCTCCCAATCAGTGCTGAAAGCTCGTTTCGCCGTGATTGCACCGTTTGCAGGAGGGTCTGGGCCGCGCGAAGCTCCTCATCCAGCGCCAGCAGGCCGGACGCGCGGGCCCCGACGCCCCTGGCTGCCCAGCCGGCGTCGAAACGGGCCGGATCCTCGCGAATGGCCTTGATGTCGTGCATGGGTGCGAGAACGCGCCGGGCTGGAATCGTCAGGGAAGGCGCATCCCTTAAGGCGCGTCGGCGTCGAGGCCAAGGCGTCAGACGACGGCGACGTCCGTGGCCGCCGCCGCGTCCTCCTTGCGGCGCCGGATCTCCATCAGGGCGACGCACCAGATCGAGATTTCGTAGAGCAGGCAGATCGGCAGGGCGAGTGAGACCATGCTGATCGGATCGGGCGGGGTGACGATGGCCGCGACCGCGAATACGCCCACCACGGCGTAGCGCCGCACGGAACGCAGCATGGCCGCATTGACGATCCCGGCCAGTCCCAGAAGGGACACGACCACGGGAAGCTGGAAGCAGAGGCCGAAGGCGAGCAGCAGGGTGGTCACCAGCGACAGATAGTCCGAAACCTTGGGCAGCAGCTGCACCGAGATGTTGCCCACGTCGGTGATCTGCTGGTTCAACGAGAACCACAGGACGAACGGCAACATGACGAAATAGACCAGGGCCGCCCCCAGGCAGAACAGCACCGGCGAAGCGATCAGAAAGGGCAGGAAGGCGTGGCGCTCGCGACGGTAGAGGCCGGGGGCGACGAAGCGATAGAGCTGCCAGGCGAGGACCGGAAAGGTCAGGGCGATGGCTCCGAACACGGCCAGCTTGACCTTGGTGAAGAAGAACTCGAGCGGGGCGGTGAACACCAGCTTGAGATGCTCGACGCTGTGCGGCGCCTGTTTGAACCCGGTCAGCGCGAGAAGCAGATCGAAGGGTCCGTGATGGGGGCCGCCGGCCTTCTGGGCCGCCATCAGGCTGGCGCCGACCTCGAATGGCTGGAGAAGGACGATGTAGATCTGCCGGGAAAACGCGAAACAGACGAGGAATCCCACCGCCAGCGCCGCCGCGCTGATGATCAGCCGCCGCCGCAGTTCGATCAGGTGATCGAGCAGTGGCGCCCGCGAAGCCTCGATCTCATTGTCGTCGTTTGGGAGGCTCAAGTGATGACCTTGGCGGGCGGAAGAGCATTCTCGCCTCCCCCCCCGGTAGAGGAAGTCCGAGAAGCCGCCTCGGCTTCCGGAGGCGGCGCGGGATGACCCTCATCCAGGCCTTCGGCCGGCGTTTCCCCAGCGGCGAAAGGAAGCATCCGATTCTCGGTCGTCGATTGATGGTCCGTCGGCGGGTGGAGCTGGACCTCGCCGCCGCGAATACCGCTGTGGATGTCGTCGAACACCTGCTGGACATGCGGATCGGCGATGGCCGCCGCCTTGCTCAGATCGCCGCCGTGGACGGCGCGCATGGCGTCCACCTCGCGGCGGAGCTCGTCGAGTTCCGACTGACGGGCCATTTCATCGAAACTGGCGCGGAATTCAGCCGCCATCCCGCGCATCTTGGCGACGAACTGCCCGACCTTGCGCATCAGCAGCGGCAGGTCCTTCGGACCCACGACGATGAGAGCGACGATGCCGACAATGAGAAAATCGAAGATCCGACCTTCGGGAAACATGGATCGTCGGTCTCCGCGGCCCTCGAGCCCTCGAGTTGGGGTGGCTAGCGGACGATCGGGTCCTTGTCGGCCTCGGCGTGCGGCAGCGGCTGCGCGGGCGGCGACGGAGGAGTCGCCTCCTCGCCCTTCAGGCCGTCGCGGAAGGCGCGGATGCCCTTGGCGGCGTCGCCCATCAGGCCAGACAGCTTGCCGCGGCCACCAAACAGCAGCAGCACCACGACGGCGATCAGCAGAATGTGCCAGGGACTGAGGCTACCCATCGAATTCTCTCTCCCCCGACGCGATCGAATGGAGCAATAACCGTCATCGCTCCGAAGCTCCGTCGCGCGAGGCTTCTTCCCAAGGGCAATATAGGTCGTTCCGCCGCGAGGGCCAACCCGGCGATTGCCCGTCAGGTCCGGGTGTCTTCTTCGTCGATGAGGAACTCACGGTGGAACTCGGCCGCCTCCCCGTCTTCCATCGGATCCTCGTCGATCGTCGGACGCGAAGGATCGGGAACGCCGAAGTCCGGCGGCAGAGCGAGATCGAGCAGGCCGGCGATCTTCATCTCGGCGGCGCCGGGAAGGTCGGCCAGGCTCGCCAGGCCGAAGTGTTCGAGGAAGCGGTCGGTGGTGCCGTAGGTCACCGGCCGTCCTGGCGTCCGCCGCCGGCCACGCATCCTCGCCATGCCCAGCTCCAGCAGCAGATCCAGGGTGCCGCGGCTGGCCTGCACGCCGCGGATGGCCTCGATGTCGGCGCGGGTCACGGGCTGGTGATAGGCGATGATGGCCAGGGTTTCCTGGGCCGCCCGCGAAAGTCGTCGCGGCGCCTCGCGCTCCCGGCTCATCAGGAAGGCGAGGTCGGCGGCGGTCTGGAACCGCCAGCGACCGCCGACGCAGGCCAGTTCCACGCCCCGATCGGCGTACCGCGCCTGCAGCGTCGCCAGGGCGGCGCCGATATCGGCGCCGTCCGGTAGCCGCCCGGCGAGATCGGCGGTGGCCAGCGGTTCGGCGGCGGCGAACAGCAGCGCCTCGACCATCCGCTCGACGCCCGACGGCGCGCTCACGCCGCCGCCCTGCGGGCGCGCAGATAGATTTCGGCGAAGTGATCGATCTGGCGCGCCTCGAGTTCACCTTCACGCACAAGTTCCAGACTGGCCGACAAGGTGGAGGCGATGAAGGACGCCCGGCTCGGACCGCCGCCGCCCTCCATGGGCGCCACGCCGGTAAGTGGCGTCCACCGCTCCATCTCGGTGAGTAGCCGCCGCAGGCGCGCGCGGGCGTCGTCCAGGGGATAGGCCTTCGACGTCTCCGGGCTGTAGCGCCGGTCGGAGGCCCGCCGGCGCTGGCCGACATATGCGGCCATCAAGGCGTAGAGATCGCCCTCCAGCCGGGTGTGGGAGACGATGGACACCGCCTGCGGATCGCCGCGGGCGAACACATCGCGTCCGAGGATCGGACGGTCGGCGAGAGCCTGGGAGGCGCGCCGCATGGCGTCCAGTCGGGCCAGGCGAAAGGCCAGGGCGGCGGCGACCTCCTCCGGCGGTCTTCCCTCGTCCGCCGGCCGTTCCGGCGTGGGCAGCAACAGCCGCGACTTCAGATAGGCGAGCCACGCCGCCATCACCAGATAGTCCGCCGCGAGCGCGAATGAGCGGCTGCGCGCCTCGCGCACGAAGGCCAGATATTGATCGGCGAGCCGGGTGATCGACAGCTTGAGCAGGTCCACCTTCTGGCTTCGGGCCAGGGCCAGCAGGACATCCAGGGGGCCTTCGTAGCCATCCAGGTCGATGATCAGCGCGCGCCCCTCGGCCGCCGCGCCGCTGGCGGCGTCGAAATCGATTTCGCCCTGGAAGGTCTCGCTCACGCCGCCCGTCTCCCGGCCAGGGCCGCCGTCATCCGCGCCCTCCCCGCCTCGGCGTCGAACACATCGGCCCCGCCGGCTATGCGTAAGAGGGCGTCGGCCGCCCTGCTTTCCGCCCGCCCGCCGAGGGGCTGCGTCCCCGCCGCCACCTCGCGCATTTCGTCCATGTCGCCGTTGCAATGCAGGACGACGTCGCAGCCGGCGGCGAGCGCGGCGCGCGCGCGATCGGTGACGCCACCGCTGAGCGCGCGCATGGAAAGATCGTCGCTGATCAGCAGGCCGTCGAAGCCGATGAGCCCGCGGATCACCTGCTCGATCACCACCGGAGAGGTGGTGGCCGGACGGCCATCGTCGATCGCGGCGTAGACCACGTGCGCGGTCATCGCCATGGGCATGTCGGCCAGGGCGCGGAACGGCGCGAAGTCGCTGGTCTCAAGTTCCCTCAAGGTTGCGTCCACCACCGGCAGAGTCAGATGGCTGTCGGCGCCGGCCCGGCCGTGCCCGGGGATGTGCTTGATTACCGGCAGGACTCCGCCAGCCATCAGGCCCTCCGCCGCCGCCCGCCCCAGACGCGCCACCGCGGCGGGATCGCCCGCATAGGCGCGGTCGCCGATGATCTCATGCCCTCCGGCGGCCGGAACATCGAGGACGGGCAGGCAAGCGACGTCGATCCCGACCCCGGCGAGATCATGGGCGATCAGCCGCGCCCCCAGCCGCGCCATTTCCGCGTCCTCGCCGCCGTCGCCAGGGACTCCCGCGAACGCCCGCGCCGGCGGCCAGGCCGGCCAGTGCGGCGGCCCCAGACGCTGAACTCGGCCGCCTTCCTGATCCACCAGCACCGGCGCGTCGGTTCCGCCGACGGTCGCCCGCAGGGCCTCGGTGAGCGCGCGAACCTGATCGGGGCTGTCGATGTTGCGTTTGAAGAGGATGAAACCCCAGGGCCGCGCATCTTTGAAGAACGCGATCTCCTCCGCCGTGAGGGAGGTCCCCGCGCAGCCGAGGATGCAGGCGCGGGTCACTTGACGAAGCAGCTCTTGCCGGCCGCCTTGAGCTTGTCGCACAGGGCCTTGGCCTCCTCGCGGGAAGCGAATCCGGTGATCGAGGTGCGATAGAGGGCGCCGCCGTCCTTGGTGATCTGTTCCACCTTCTTGCCCTTGCCGGCCATCGCGCCGGGGGCCACGGCGGCGTCGGCGCTCCACCCTTTGTCGGCCAGCGCCGCCGACGAGAAGGCGCCGATCTGGACCATCGCCGGACCAGTGCTCACGGGGGGCGCGCCGGCGTCGGGGCTGCCGCCGCGACCTTCCGCGCGGGCTCGGCCGGCGGCGTCGCTTCGAGCGGCGCGGCGCGAATCGACGCGCTCGGCGGCGGCGCGGCCACCGGCCGCGGCATCGGCTGCTCCGGGGGCGGCACGAACGCCGGCGCCGGCGGCGCGGCCCCGGGGCTGTCACGGTAGATCGAGAGGCCGGCGGCGGGATCTTCCGGCTGGGCTTGGGGCGGGGCGGCGACCTTGACCTCGCCGATCGGGGCGCCCACCGGTCGCGGAACTCCGGACGAATCCCGCGCGCCGCCACGATACAGGTAGAACACCCCACCGGCCGCCGCCGCCAGCAACAGGACGCTGACGATCAGCGTCACCGGCGCCGGACCGCCGCCGCGCGGGGGCCGACGATGATCCATGGTCAACGGCGGCTCCGATGGCGGCGCATAGGGACCGCGGTCATAGTGCGACATGCGCGAACTCCTCACCCGATCGGCGCCCTGCGGGCCGAGCCGAATCATCACCGCCAGTTTAGCGAAGCCCGAGGCCGGCGGTCACGCCCAGGCGTCGAGCTGGAACAGACGGCGGTGTTCCTCGATCGCGTAGCGGTCGGTCATGCCGGCGACATAGTCGCAGATCACCCGGGCGCGGCCGGCCTCGTCCAGCGCGCGGAGGCGTTCGAACCAATCGGCGGGGAGCACATCCGGCTCGTCCATGAACAGGGCGAACATCTCGGCGAGGATTCGCCGCGCCTGGCTGCGGGTGCGATTGACGCGCCAGTGGCGGTA
>DASRLN010000220.1:0-7618 GCA_035648435.1 Caulobacteraceae bacterium | reverse complement strand
GGTGCGCCGCCCACTCGAAACTGTCGACCATCAGCCCGGTCCCAACCGCGTCAGGACCGTGGCGCGGAATCCGCGACGCGCGATCAATGCCGACGAGGCCGAAGCGTCCGCCAGAGCTCCGGTCCCTTGGCCGAAAGCGCGGGATTGAGAGAAACCCGGTCTATCCCGCCGGCGCGTTCTCGCGGAACACCCGCAGCTGCGCCTCCAGCGCCCGCCCGAAAGCCGGGCGGCCTTCGCAGCGCCGGCGATAGGCGTCGAGATTGGCGAACCTCGCCAGCATGCCGCAATCGACCAGTTCGCGCAGCACCGTGGTCATCATCAGGTCGCCGGCGGTGAAGCGGCCTTCCAGGCAGTCCTTGTCGCCCAGCCAGGCGGAGAGCGCCTCCAGCCGGAGGGTCAGCGCCGCCTCGAGCCGCGGTCGCGGGGCCGGCTCCTCGATGTGGAGGAAGTTCTGCGCCTGCGGTTCGATCGAATTCATCGCCGCGAACACCCAGCTCGCCACCCGCGCCCGCCCGGCCGCGTCGCTGGGCGCCAGCGCCTCGGATTTCGCCGCGATGTGCAGCACGATGGCCCCGGATTCGAACATTTCGACCTCGCCGTCGCGATAGGCTGGAACCTGGCCGAACGGCTGCCACGCCCGATAGTCCTCCGACCCCCGCGCCTCACCGCCGATCAGCCTGGCCTCGTACGCCAGCCCCGCCTCCTCCAGCGCCCAGCGCACCCGCAGATCCCGCACATAGCCCTGCGCGAAGGTTGGAACCCAGCGGAAGGCGGTGACTTCGATGGTCATGTATTTCCTCCTTGCGGCGCCGATCGCCTTGGGATGTGACGGCCCGGATCGCGAGTCCACGGGGGGTTGGACGCGTCCGCTCACTTTGTCCGCTCCACGATTGCTGACCTGCGCGCTCTCGCGGCGGCGACGAATTTCGTGCGCATCTCGTTGAAGATATTGGGCGGCAACAAGCCGTGGGCCGCGCTCTTCGCGTCCCGCGGCCTGGCGAAACGCAGGTCCGGCCCGGGCCAGATGAAACGGTTGGCGTCGGTGACCACTATCCACGAACGATCGTCGTCCAACCCCAGACGCCTCTTGGTGGCAAGCGGCAGTTCGATCGCGAGCGAGACGTCGGCCGGGGGCGCATGGGTGATCGGCAGCACCGTGACCAGGGGTCCCTCGGGATCGTCCCTGGTGACCAGGATCACCGCGCAGGGCCGGTCCTTGGCGCCTTCCTCGATGCCTCGCGAAGCCTCATCGCGCCAGAGAAAGGCGTATCGAATGACCAGTCCCGCGACCGGCGCCAGCAGCGGCACGGTCAGTTATTTCGTTCGTGGTCGAAGTCGGCGGCCTGCGGCGGGGCCTGGCTGGCTTCGATCGCCGCCAGATCCGCCTCGGTGAAATCGTCCAGACCCATGACCCTGCGCTCACGGCGCCTGAGCCGCTGGTATTCGTCGGCCGCCATCAGCACCAGGCTCTCCCGGCCGTGATTGGTGATTGTCACGGGCGCCTTCAGCGCCGCTTCACGGTAACGGCCGAAGCTCTTCTGGAACTGGGCGGATGTCACGCTGTCATGGGCCATGGGTTTCTTCCGAAATCCATATTATCCGCGTTACACGGCATTTCAATCCCGGTGGGCGCCGGACGGGCCGATGAGGGGAAGGCCCGCGCCCTTGGTCCCCGCGGTCCCGGCCGCCCGGACGAGCGTCCCCAGCGTCGCGGCCGACGGCTTGACCGTGCGGCGTTGCGTCGCCCGATCGACGGCGACCAGGCCGAAGCGCTGTCCGAAGCCGAGGAGCCATTCGAAATTGTCGAGCAGCGACCAGTAGAAGTAGCCGCGGACATCGGCGCCCTGGGCGATCGCCTCGGCCAGGCCCTCGACGGCGGTGGCGATGAACGCCGCGCGGCGGCTGTCGTCCTCGCCGGGATAGCCGTTTTCGGTGACCATGATCGGGATCGACCAGCGCGCCGACAGCCATCGGCAGACCGCGCCCAGCGCCTCCGGGCGGTCTTCCCAGCCCATGGTGGTGAGAACCGCCCCGCGCGCCGGACCGGCGCCGCCGTCGGCGCGGGAAACGGTGCGCGAATAGGTCTGGACGCCGACGAAATCGTCACCGGCGGCGGCGTCCAGGAACGGGGCGTAGAGCCGCTCGCGGCGGGCGTCGCGCGGGGCCTCCGCGCCCGGCCCGGCGTCCTCCTCGGAGATGGCCAGAGTCATCCCGACCGGCACGCCCGGCCGTTCCGCGCCTATCGCCGCGCGCGCCGCGGCATGGGCGGCCAGGCCCTGGCCGAGAATGGCCGCCTCGTCGGAGAACAGGAAGAAGCTGGAAAGCGGCGCGCCCAGCGCGGCCTCGGCGGCGGCGCGGGCCGCCGGGGAGACCCGGTCGTGGAAGTAGCGGCCGGCGACCAGCGGGAGATTCAGTTCGTTGATCGTGCAGGCGGCGGCCATGCCCTCCAGCGCCCGCGCCGCGCGACCGCAATAGTCGGCGAACCGCGCCGGGAAATCGGCCGCGCCGAAGCCGCCCAGGCGGGCCATCCAGCGCGGCTGGGTGAAATGATGGAAGGTCACCACCGCCGCCACTTCGCGCGCCCGGCAGGCGTCGATGCAGCGCCGGTAGTGGTCGAGCGCCGCCATCGAATAGAACCCCGGCTCCGTTTCGATCCGCGCCCATTCGATCGAGAACCGCCAGGCGTTGAGGCCGAGGTCGGCGACGATGGCAATGTCCTCGGCGAAGCGATGATAGTGGTCCGCCGCGTCGCCGGAGGGTTCGGCGAACAGCGAGGGCGCCGCGTGCTCCAGCGCCCAGCAATCGGAATTGACGTTGCCGCCCTCGACCTGGTGGGCCGCCGTCGCCGCTCCCCACAGGAAGCCGGCGGGAAAAGCGCCCGCTGGCGCTAGGTCGGGACGCAAGAGCACTCACCGATCCTTTGGAGAACCCTCGCCCCGCTCTTGCGGGGAGAGGGCAGGGTGAGGGGTGTCCACGCCAGGCGCGATGGTCCGGAAGGTGTCTCGCCGAGCGGCGCCACCCCCTCACCCTGCCCTCTCCCCCGTGAAGGACGGGGGCGAGGATGATCGGAAGAGTAACGTGTGAGTCCGGTAGCCCAAGAAGGGGAGGAGAGTTCTTGCTTGAAGCCAGCGCCCATGGAAACGCCGCCGGCGCTCACGGGCTTCTTGGCCGCGAGGTGAAGTTGAAGATATAGGCCCGCCGGCGCCGATCGACGGTGCGGTTGCCGGAGGTGAAGTGCGGCGTGCCGTAGTTGTGGACGGTGGCCCCGCCGGCCTTCAGCGGGCAGGCGACGGCCTTGGTGAGATCGAAGGCGGACGCGGCGTCCCGGATGGCCAGCAGGCGCTGGGAGTAGTCCGGCGCGCCGCTGGCGACGAAATGCGGCAGCATCGGCGAGCGGTGCGCGCCGGGAACGAAATGCATGCAGCCGTTCTCCTCATCGACGTCGTCCAGGGCCAGCCAGAACTGCACCACCTCGTCGGCGGGAATCTCCGCGCCGGCCGGCGCGTGCGGCATCCGGGAATAGGAAAAGTCCTGATGCCAGGGGGTCTCGGCGGTCTGGCCGGGTTCCTTGTAGATCAGCATGTCGAAGACGGGTTTCGGCTCGGGGACGCCGAGCAGGAGGGCGGCGATCTCGCGGGCTGCGTCGAGGGCCGGGTTGTCCCGGAAGAGCGGATGGTAGGCCGAGGGGATCATGATCTGGCGGGTGATCCCGCCCAGCGGATTGTCGGTGGGGCGCACGTCGATGGCCCCGGCCAGCATGTCGTCATAGACCGCGCCGATCGCCTCGACGGTCGCCGCGTCGGCGAGTTGCGGGATGGCGAGAAATCCATCCCGCCGGAACGCATCGACCGCCGCCTTGTCCATCCGCCGCCTCGCACCTCAAGTTGCGCCGCCAGTCTGCCGGTCCCGCCGGCCCGGCGCAACATTAAATCGATCTGTTGACAACGGCGCACATTCGGTCGAATCCTGCCATTGCAGTCGTCTGAGATCGAGAACCACACACGTCCGACCGGCGAAGCGCGGGCGAACCCAGGGGGGAACATGAATAGCAAAGCCCTGCTCGTCGGTGTCGCGTTGACGGGACTCACCGCTTCGGGCGCCTTCGCCACGTCGGCCTCGGCCGCCGCGGCCGGCGCCGACGAGACAGGTTCCACGAGCGTTTCGGAGGTCGTCGTCACCGCCGAGAAACGATCCGAGAACATCCAGGTCGTGCCGGTGACCATGACCGTGGTCAATCAGGCTGAGCTGACCCGCGCCAATGTCCTGACCACCACCGATCTGGTGCGCGCCGTGCCGGCCCTGACGGTCTCGGACCAGGGCGTCTTCCAGATCCGCAGCATCGGCACCGAGGGCTTCGGCCGCTCGGCGGAACAGTCGGTCTCCGTCGTCCTCGACGGCGTCGTCCTCGGCCGGACCCTGACCAACGCCCTTTATGACATCGATCACGTCGAGGTGCTCGACGGCCCGCAGGGAACCCTGTTCGGCAAGAACGCCACCGGCGGGGTGGTCAACATCGTCACCAACGCCCCGGTCCTGGACAAATTCGAGGCCATCGGCCACGTCGATGTCGGCAATCACGACTACATCCACGCCTACGTCATCGAAAACATCCCCCTGGGCGACGACGCCGCCCTGCGCGTCAGCTTTCATCACGACACCACCGGCCACATCGTCTTCAACACCCTCTATGATCTGTGGGATCACAACAGCGACGACGGGGTGCGGGCGCGCCTGCTGTGGCGGCCCAACGACAAACTGACCATCAATCTTTCCGGCGATTATCAGAAGCTCGACAGCAACGGCGTCAACGGCGTCGCCGACTTCGCCGGCGCGCAGGTCTACACCGCCGCCCCGGCCGGCTCGGTGCTGGCCGCCACCCTGGCCGGCTGCGGCATCGTCGCCAGCCCGAACAACAACAAGGTCTGCGCCAACAGCCTCTACTCCGCCGGAACGCCGATCGGCGACACCTACGGCCGGTGGAACGCCGGCGGATCGCTGCAGATCGACTATGCCCTCCCCTTCGGCCTGACCTTCACCTCGATCACCGCGGTGCGCCAGACGACCAATGAGGACTTCCACGTCCACGCCGATATCGCCGGCGAATTCGGCGACACCCTGCCGTCGAACATCCTCGACCGGAATCTGGTGCCCTACTTCGACCGCACCTGGAGCGAGGAGGCGCGCATCGCCTCCCCGGCCACCGACACGGTGAACTTCGTCGCCGGCGTCTACTACTCGCGGACCTTCACCCACGACGAGATCGACCAGTCCGGCACGTTCGGCATCCCGCTGGGCGGACTGGAGTTTCGCCGTTTCTACGACCAGTACAGCCACCAGGACAACTACGCCGGCTTCGGCCAGGTGAACTGGAACGTCACGTCGGCGCTGCGCGTCTTCGTCGGCGGCCGGGTCACCCATGACGATCTGGACGACTTCAGCCGCAACAACTTCACCAACGCCTTCCCGGCCGGGCCGTTCATCTACACCGGCGACACCGGCTTCTTCTCCGTCCTGCCGGTCAATTCGTGCACCGTCGCCGGCGGCGTCCCGTACGATACGGTGCAGAAGCCCTGTCCGGCGGGAACCAGCGTCAACGACCCGGCTCGCCTTTCGACGACCGGCCTCAGCGGCAAGGTCGGGGCGGAATACCAGGTGAGCCCACGCCTGATGGTCTACGCCACCATCGCCCGGGGCTACAAAGGCCCGTTCCTCAACGAAGCGGCGACCTACATCGCCACCCTGCCGCAGACGCCGCTGGTGGTTAAGTCGGAGTTTCCGTTGGACGAGGAACTCGGGTTCAAGGCGACGATCCGACGCTTCGCCCTCGACGTCAGCCTGTTCAACGACAAGGTCGAGAACTTCCAGACGACGATCTACGTGCCGCCCTCGAGTTCGATGTCGCTGGCCAATTTCATCCAGGGCAACGCCCCGCATGCGATCACCCGCGGCATCGAGGCGACCCTGTTCGGGCCGATCAGCGACTCCTTCGACGTCAACGCCGGGGCGATCTACAACGACGCCCACTTCAATTCGAGCTTCACCGTCAACTGCGCCACCGGCCCGTGCCCGGCCATCCGCCAGCTGCCGTTCGCGCCGAAGTTCAAGGCGACGCTGTCGGGCGACTTTCATCGCCACCTGACCGATCGGGTGGACGGCTTCGTCCAGGCCGATCTGGCCTACTCCAGCCCGTACTACTACAGCTCCTCGCCGGGCTTCCCCTCGACGCCGTCGCACTACCTCCTCGGCGCCCGCGGCGGCCTGCGCACGCCCGACCGGCGCTTCGGGTTCTCCGTCTTCTGTCGCAACTGCCTCGACGAGCGCTATCCGATCAGCTCCGCCCCCGACGGCTTCGCCGCCGACGACGGCGCTTTCGTGTCCGCCACGGCGGGCGGCCCGACGCCCGTGGGCGCCTCGACCTATCAGTTCCTGACCATCGACAGTTTCCGCGTGGTCGGTGTGACCCTCGACGCCCGTTTCTAACAAGAGGGGCGCCTTAAGAGTGCCGCCTTCACCGCCGGCCAATACCCGCGACGGCGCCGATCGGCCGCCGCGCCTGATGGCCGGCATCAGCTTCCTCACCCCCGCCGACCTGCCGGACTGGTCGGCCGGCCCGCGCGGCGATGAGGCCACGATCCTCGCCGCGGTCAAGGCGGCCGGCTACGAAGCCATCCAGACCCTCGATCCCGCCGCCGCCCTGGCCGCCGGCCTGATCCCCACCGGCCTCGCCCGCATCTTCCACGACGTCGAAAAGATGCGCGACACCGTCGTCCGCTGGCGCGACGCCGGCTGCGACTGCACCACCATCCAGCTCGGCGACGGCTTCGAGAGCGACGACGAGATGGCCCGCCTGGCCGAGGCTCTGCTGACGATCTCCATCGCCGACCGCCATCCGGTCTATCTCGAGACCCACCGCGCCACCATGACCCAGGACATCAAGCGCACGCTGGACCTGATCGGCCGTTTTCCCGAGCTTCGCTTCAACGGCGACTTCGGCCATTGGTATATCGGCCACGAACTGACCTATGGCGACATGGACATGAAGTTCGAGAAGATGACGCCGGTGTTCGAGCGGACCCGTTTCATGCACCTGCGCGTCTCGTCGGGCGCCTTCGGCCAGCTCACCGCCAGCGACCCGGCCGAGGCCCGCCATCTCGACTACTACCGCCGCATGTGGACCGCCAGCTTCACCGGATTCCTGGCCTCGGCGGCGCCGGGCGACTACTTCGCCGTTCACCCCGAACTCCTCCCCGCCCGCGCCTTCTACCCCAAGATGATCCCCGGAGAGGATGGCGCCACGCGCGAGGAGAGCGACCGCTGGACCCAGGCCGCCTTCCTCATCGAAGTCGCCCGCGCCTGCTTCGCCGAGGCTCTTACTGCGTCACAACCGGAGCGCGGGCTTCCAGCCCGCCCTTCGGATCAACGGCAATGGTGACCGCGGTTTCGTCGGTCAGCGACGCCGTGGCGCCGGGGGGAAAAGTGCGGGCTGGAAGCCCATAGGCGCTAAGATAGGGGATTCCATCATCTGACGGCGCGTGATTCAAGCTGCGGATGGAACCTGATTCGGAATTTTCGTTTGTCGGCCGCTGGCCCCAGATCGAGGCGTTGCTGGGCGGGGCCG
>DASRLN010000219.1:0-18404 GCA_035648435.1 Caulobacteraceae bacterium | reverse complement strand
GGGATGGTCTGGGCGTGGAGCCGGGGCAGGGCGGCGATCATGAAGGCCCGCCAGATCTCGGCCGGGGCGGCCCCGCCGGTGACGCGCTTCATGGGGGTGTCGTCGTCCTTGCCAACCCACACGGCGGCGACGAAGCCGCCGGTGTAGCCGACGAACCAGGCATCCTTGTAGTCGCTGGTGGTGCCGGTCTTGCCGGCGAGATCATAGCCGCCGATCCGCGCCCGGCCGCCAGTGCCCGAGGCGATCACCTGGCGCAGCATCTGGTTCATGTAGGCCAGGGCCGGTTCGCCGATGACCCCGATCCGCGCCGCCTTTTCCGCGCCGTGGTCGTAGAGCGTCCGGCCGGCGGCGGTGCGGATGCGCTCGACGCCGTAGCCCTTGGCGAGGTTTCCGCCATTGGCGAAGGCGTCATAGGCCTGGGCCATCTCCAGGGGGCTGACCTCGACGGCGCCCAGGGCCATGGAGGGGTCGGTCTGGATCTTCGAGGTGATGCCGAGCCGGTGGGCGGTGTCGGCGACGCGGCTCGTGCCGACGTCGTTGGCCAACCTGGCGGCGACGGTGTTGATCGATTGGGCGAGCGCGGTCTGGAGGGTGATCGCGCCCAGATAGCGGCCGGTGTAGTTCTTCGGCTCCCAATTGCCGATGCGGATCGGCTCGTCGACCACCGGGTCGGAGGGCGTTCGCCCAGCTTGCATGGCGGTGAGATAGACGAACGGCTTGAACGCCGAACCGGCCTGGCGGCGCGCGGCGGTGGCGCGGTCGAACTGGCTGTCGGCATAGGCCGCGCCGCCGACATAGGCGCGGATGCGACCCTCGCCGTCCATGGCCACCAGCGCGCCCTGCTGAACCCCTTGCGCGAAATGGGCGGCGACGCCGGCGCGCACCGCCTGTTCGGCGGCGGCCTGGATCGGCAGGTCGAGGGTGGTTTCGACGATCAGGTCCTCGGTGGGCTCGCCCACCTGGGAGCGGACCTGGGCATCCAGCCAGTCGATGAAATACTGCGCCCGCTGGTTGGCGAGAATGGCCGAGACGCGGACCGGATGGCTGAAGGCCTCGTCGCGCTGGGCGGTGGTGATCGCGCCGGTGGCGGCCATGGCGTTGAGCACCACCGTCGCCCGCTTCGCCGCCCGCTCGCTGTTGGCGGCCGGATTGTAGCGCGACGGTCCCTTCATGGTCGCCGCCAGCAGGGCCGCCTCGCCCAGGGTCAGGCCGGCGGCCGGCTTGTTGAAATAGCGCTGCGAGGCGGCCTCGATGCCGTAGGCCCCGCCGCCGAAGTTCACCCGGTTGAGATAGAGGGCGAGGATCTGCTGCTTGGAGAAATGCATCTCCAGCCACACCGCCAGGATCAGCTCCTGGGCCTTGCGGCGATAGGTCTGGGCCGGGGTGAGGAAGAGGTTGCGGGCGAGCTGCTGGGTGATCGTCGAGCCCCCGCGCAGGGCGCCGCCGCGATGGAGGAGGTTGTAGACCTCCGAGCGCGCCATGCCCCAGGGGTTGAAGCCGAAGTGGTGATAGAACTGGCGATCCTCGATGGCGACGAAGGCGGCGGGGACGAACGGCGGCAGCTTGGCGAGGTCGGCCGGCGGCGCGTACTGGCTGCCGCGCACGGCGACCACCGCGCCGGAACGGTCGAGATAGGTGATCGAGGGCTGGCGCTGGACCTCGAACAGCTTGGAAGTGTCGGGCAGATCGGTGGCGAAGACGGCGAGGAATCCGGCCAGGAAGATCAGGCCCCAGACTCCCACCACGACCGACCAGTAGATCAGGGCCTGGAAGGGCGTGCGGCGAGGGCGGGGCGCCGCGCCGCCGCCGTGAGCGTTCGCCATGCGTGGGATCCTCGAGGCCTGGGACCGCCCCCGGGACCCGTTCTAGTCGAAGGCCAGCAAAGGCGCGAGAGGGTTGACGAAAGCTTAAAGCCGCCGCCCTTCCGGGCGGGCGGGCGGCCTGCCATAAGGCCCCGGTGATTCCCGACATCGACACCGCCCGCGACACGCTGCGCCGCACCTTCGGCCACGCCGGCTGCCGGGGCCTCCAGGCCGAGGTGATCGGCGAGGTGCTGGCCGGCCGCGACGCCATGGCGGTGCTGCCGACCGGCGGCGGCAAGAGTGTCTGTTTCCAGATTCCGGCCATGCTGCGCGCCGGCGTCGGGCTGGTGGTCTCGCCGCTGATCGCCCTGATGAGCGATCAGGTGGCGGCGCTGAGCCAGCTGGGCGTGGCGGCGGCGCGGATGGATTCCGGCCTCTCCATCGACGAACGGGACGACACCTGGCGTCGGCTGGCGGCGGGGCGACTCGATCTGATCTATCTGTCGCCCGAGGGGCTGATGGCCGGCGCGGCGATGGAGCGGCTGCGGGCCGCGCCCCTGGCCCTGATCGCCGTGGACGAGGCCCACTGCGTCAGCCAGTGGGGCCACGATTTCCGGCCTGAATACCGCTCTCTGGGGCGCCTGGCCGATCTCTTCCCCGGCGTGCCGCGCCTGGCCCTGACGGCCACCGCCGACGCCCGCACCCGGGTCGATATCCGCGCCGAACTGCGGCTCGGCGAGGCGGCGGAATATGTCGCCAGCTTCGCGCGGCCGGAGCTGGCCCTGGCCGCCGAGCGCAAGCGCGACGGCGCGGGCGGTCGCGTCTGCGCTCTCGTCAAGGCGCGGGCCGGCCAATCGGGGATCGTCTATTGCGGCTCACGCGACGGATCGGAGCGGCTGGCCGAGCGGCTGGCCGGCGAAGGGGTCGCGGCGAAGGCCTATCACGCCGGCCTCGACAAGCAGGTCCGGCACGACCGCCTGACCTGGTTCCTGGCCGAGGACGGGGCGGTGATGGTGGCGACCATCGCCTTCGGCATGGGCATCGACAAGCCGGACGTGCGGTTCGTCATCCACGCCGATCCGCCGGCCTCCATCGAAGCCTATTGGCAGGAGATCGGCCGGGCCGGCCGCGACGGCGACCCGGCCGAGGGGATCACCCTCTACGCCGCCTCGGACATGGCCTGGGCCCTGGAGCGGATCCGGCGCCGGGAGCTGCCGGAGGAAGTCGCCCAGGTGCAGGTCCGCAAGGTCCATCAGCTCTACGCCATGCTCGACGGAACCGCCTGCCGCGCCGCCTCGGTGCGCCGCTATTTCGGCGAGACGCAGGCCGCTCCGTGCGGGACCTGCGACCGCTGCCTGCGGCCGCCCAAGGGCGTCGAGGTGACCAAGGCGGCGCAGAAGGCGCTCTCCGCCGTCCACCGGCTGGGCGGCCGGTTCGGACGCGGGCGCCTGGTCGATCACCTGCTCGGCAAGACCAAGGGGGTTCGCGAATCGGAGGCCGGGATGTCGACCTACGGGGTCGGCAAGGAGTTCAGCCCGGCCGGCTGGCGCGATCTGATCGACCAGCTCCTCTTCGAAGGCCTGCTGGTGGAGAATCCCAACGATGGAAGGCCGCTGATCGCGCTCGCCGACGCCCAGGCGGTGCGCGCGGTCTATCGCGGCGAGCGGACGCTGACGGTGCTGCGCGCCCCCGAGGAACACGACCCGACCACGCGATCGGGCCGCCCGCGCGCGCGCCGGGATCGCGTCCCGCTGGCGGTCGGCGGCGAAGCGACGGGCCTGTTCGAGTCCCTGCGCGCCTGGCGCCGCGCCGAGGCCGCCCGCCAGCGCGTGCCGCCGTATGTGATCTTCCACGACCAGACCCTGGCCGACATCGCCCGTCTGCGCCCCGACGACCGCGGCGCGCTGCTGAAGATCGACGGCGTCGGCCAGGGCAAGCTGGAGCGCTACGGCGACGCGGTGCTGGCGCTGGTGGCGGACGGAGGGTGAGGCTGCGTGCTCGGGCCGAATCTGATGTAGGGTTGACACCAACACTAAGTAGTCTACTTCTGGTCGATGAGCGAAGATCGCCGAGGAGGCCATGACCAGCAAATATGATTCTCTTGGCGACTATCTCAGGGCTCGCCCGACCAATGAGATCCCCATGTCCTTCGCCGACATCGAGAAGGTGACCGGCGCCCCGCTACCTCCCAAGGCGGTCAACCATCCCGCATGGTGGAGCAACAACCCGTCCAACAACACCATGACGCGGGTCTGGCTCGACGCGGGTTTCCGGACTGAGCGGGTGAACATAAGCGCGCGGAAGCTGGTGTTTCGACGTAGCGCACGTCCGACGCGCCCTGACGGTGGAGGGAGCTCAGGGGGCGACCCGGCTCCCGCGCCGGCAGTGAGCGTACTTTCCAGGGTGCGCGCCGCGCTCTCTGGAACCGTCCAGGTTGCTCCGGGCGCCAGTCTTACCGAACCGCCAGGCGAGGTCTGGGACGCCGAAGCCTGATGCTTCGCCCCATTCTGCTCGACACCTGTGCGGCCCTCTGGTTGACCGATGGCGCGATCAGCGAAGCAGCCAGCGGCGCGATAGCCGAGGCGGAGGCGGCGGGGCTCGCGATCGCCGTGTCGCCGATCACCGCCTGGGAGATCGGCATGCTCGTCTCCAAAGGTCGAATTACCCTCTCCCGGGAACCGGTCGCCTGGTTCGACGCCCTGCTGGGGGCCGGCGTTGAGTTGGCGCCAATGGCGCCACATATCCTCGTCGCTTCTTCATTCCTGCCCGGCGGAGCGCTGCGTGACCCGGCGGATCGCGTCCTTGCGGCCACGGCGCGGGCGATGAACTATCGCCTGATGACCCGCGACGAACGCCTACTGGACTACGCCACGGCCGGCCATCTCGCTGCGATCGCTTGCTAAAGCGGCGGCGACGAGCGCGAGAGGTGTGACGGCCGTGCTTGAAATACGCATCATTCGGCGCCATGGATCGTGCCTAAGGAGAATGATCGATGCGCACGACCCTGGCCCTGGATGACGACCTCCTCGCGGCGGCTCGCGAATACACCGGTCTGACCGAGAAATCGGCGATCGTCCGCGAGGCTCTGCGGGCGCTCGTCCAGCGCGAAGCCGCGCGACGCCTGGCGCGGATGGGTGGAAGCGATCCCGACGCGAAGGCGGCGCCGCGCCGTCGGCCCCCTTACGCGTGATTCTGGTCGATACATCGACCTGGGCCGATCACCTGCACGCCAGCGATCCGGAACTCGAAGACATGCTTGATGCCGGGTTGGTGTTGACCCATCCGTTCGTGATCGGGGAACTGGCTCTCGGCCACCTTCGCCAGCGGAAGACTTTCCTGGCGCAACTGGATCAGTTGCCGCGCGCCATGATGGCCACCGACGCCGAGGTTCTCCGTTTGATCGACGAGGGTGGCCTCGTTGCGTCAGGCATCGGCTATGTCGACGCCCATCTACTCGCGGCGACGAGACTGACCATCGGCGCGACGCTCCTTACCCACGACAAACGCCTGCGCGCCGCCGCCGCGAGGCTGGGTGTGGAGATGGACGAGGCCTATTGATCGCCGGCGCGTCCGGCGAGGCCTTCGAGCCACCGTTGATGCCAATCGCTCATGCGAGTGAGGAAGAAGAGCGCGCCGGCGCGGGCGAGCACGCCGTGCTGGGTTTCCTCGGTCAGGACCCGGCAGCCGCCCTCGGTCGGGGTGATCAGCCAGGCGTGCCAGGCGGAAACGCCGAAGGCCTCGGCGAGCCAGGCGATGCGGGTTTCGGGGATGAACTCCTCGACCATCGAGCGGAGCGCGACCCCGAAGGTCTTCCAGGTGAACCGCGCGCCGGGGCCGAGGTCGCGCGCGCCGCCCTCGACGACGACATCGTGGGCGTTGGCGTACCAGTCCGGCCACTGCGGCGCGGCGATCAGCGCCGCCCAGACGGTGGTCGCCGGCGCCGAGTTGGTCAGTTCGTTGCGGACATGGACGGGCGAGCGGCCGGGCTCGAATCTGGCCGGCCAGTGGATTGGCGATGGCGGCATTGGCGGACTCCTTGCAATGGCGCTCCGGATCGATCTCGGCTGGAGGCGCGTGACCCGACGTCGGCGAATCGGTAGGAAAGACAGGCGCCGACGATCTCGACCTTCTATGGGATTGTGATCCAGATGTTCTGGCGGGACCACAACCCGCCTCACTTCCATGTGCGCTATTCAAACTTTCGCGCCATCGTCGGCATCGCCGACCTGCGGATCATCCGAGGCGACTTGCCGCGCATCGCCAAGCGCCTAGTTATGGAATGGGCCTCCGATCATCAGGCCGAATTGATGGAGAATTGGCGACTATGCCAGACGAAGGAGCGCCCCGTCACGATCGCGCCTCTGCCATGATCCCGGCGATCGTCTGCGATCAGCCGGAGGACGTGGCGACCGTGGAAACCCTTCCAGGCTTCCGCCTGCGTGTCCGCTTCCACGACGGCCTCGAAGGGATCGTTGACATGAATCGCGAGGTCCATGCGCCCGACGCCGGAGTGTTCGCCGCCTTGGCTGATCCCTCGCGTTTCGCCGCCGCCTATGTCGAGTTCGGCGCGGTGACATGGCCGGGCGAAATCGACTTGGCGCCCGACGCCATGCACGCGGAGATCAGCGCACGGGGCGTTTGGGTTCTCTAAGCGGAGGTTGAACGGCCGACGAAATCATCCTGAGATCGACACGGCGCGGAATTGTCCAGTCTGATCGTTCAAGTGGGTAATACCAGTCCCCACTGAAGATGACTCATGCCAACTTGGGCCCTCGCCCCCGCACTTGCGGGGGAGAGGGTGGGGTGAGGGGGTGGCGCCCCCACGGTGATCTCTCCGGAAAGGCCCGCCACGCGGACAAACCCCTCACCCCACCCTCTCCCCGTTAGAACGGGGAGAGGGCTATCGGTCGGTCGCCTGACGTCGCCAAGTGTCAGCATTTATGGGGGCTGGTATAATGCGCATCTTCAGGTCGGCGCGAGGGTAGCATTCGGCAATTTCTCGAGGTTCCGCGGCCGTATCCTTTGCTCTCACGAACACAACTCGGAAAAGGCCACCGCAACGATCCATCGCGAACCGCAGGTTCTCCAGCCGCTCGCGATTTCCGGGCCGCCTCACCCAGCCTAAGCTCCCATCTCCGACATTTTCATACACGATCGTTTTGTCCTGGCCCGGCTGGATATAGTCTACCCAGAGGGTGAGGACGACGGTCTTGTTGTCGGGAGTGCGGGCGGACCAACTCCATCGCGAATTCTTGCCCTTCGCGCCAAAATGCGCAAAACATCCCGACAGAGTCCAATCCTTCTGCATCAGACGTCCACCTCCGCGTCCAGGGCGTTCTCCTGGATGAACTCGCGGCGGGGTTCCACCAAATCCCCCATCAGCCTCGTGAAGAGGTCGTCGGCGTCGTCGGCGTGGTTGACCTTGACCTGCAGCAGGGTGCGGGCGTTGTGGTCGAGGGTGGTTTCCCAGAGCTGGTCGGGGTTCATTTCGCCCAGTCCCTTGTAGCGCTGGATGGCCAGGCCCCGGCGGCCGGAATCGAAGACGGCGGCGACGAGGTCGAGGGGGCCGCGCACGGGCTGGCTGCGGTCGCGGCGGCGGAAGGTGGCGGCGGTGGCGAAGGTTTCGGCGAGCCTGGCGGCGCGCTCGCCCAGGCGACGGGCGTCGGCGGAGTGGAGCATCGCCTCGTCCAGGACGATGCGCTCGGAGACGCCGCGCTTGGAGCGCTGGAAGACATAGCCGCCGATCTGTCCCGGCTCGCCCGACCACACCCCATCGCCTTCCTCGGCGTAGAGGTCGAGGCGCCGGGCGCCTTCGGCGAGATCGTCGGAATTGCCGAGCAGGCCGGCCAGCGCCGCCTGTTCGATGGCGAAGGCCGGGGCGCGGGCCGAGAGCCGTTCGATGTTGGCCTTGGCCTGGCGCGAGGTCTGGACGAGATCGGCGAGGTCGGCGCCGGTCATGCGCTCGCCCGAGGCGAGGTCGAGTTCGGCCCCGTCGAGGCCTTCGTCGATCAGGAAGATCTCCATCTCGGCGTCGTCCTTGAGGTAGCGCGAGGACTTGCCCTTGCTGGCTTTGTAGAGCGGCGGCTGGGCGATGTAGAGGTAGCCGCGCTCGATGACCTGGGGCATCTGGCGGTAGAAGAAGGTCAGCAGCAGGGTGCGGATGTGCGCCCCATCGACGTCGGCGTCGGTCATCACCACGATGCGGTGATAGCGGATTTTCTCGATATCGAAGTCGTCGCGGCCGATGCCGGCCCCCAGCGCGGTGATCAGGGTGCCGATCTGTTCGGAGCCGAGCATCTTGTCGAAGCGGGCGCGCTCGACATTGAGGATCTTGCCGCGAAGGGGCAGGACCGCCTGGTTCTCGCGGTTGCGGGCCTGCTTGGCCGAGCCGCCGGCGGAATCGCCCTCGACCAGGAAGATCTCGGACTTGGCCGGATCGCGCTCCTGGCAATCGGCGAGCTTGCCGGGGAGAGACGAGATGTCGAGGGCCGTCTTGCGGCGCGTCAGATCCCGCGCCTTGCGCGCCGCTTCGCGGGCGGCGGCGGCCTCAGCGATCTTCTGAATGATCAGCTTTGCCTCGTTCGGGTGTTCCTCGAACCATTGGGCGAGGCCTTCCGCAACAAGGCCCTGGACGGCGGGTTGGACCTCGGAGGAGACCAGCTTGTCCTTGGTTTGGGACGAGAACTTGGGGTCCGGCACCTTGACCGAAAGCACGCAGGTCATGCCCTCGCGGGCGTCCTCGCCGGTGACCTGGACCTTCTCGCGCTTGGCGGCGCCGGAGGTCTCGGCATAGCCGGTGATCACCCGGGTCAGGGCGGCGCGGAAGGCCGACAGATGGGTGCCGCCGTCGCGCTGGGGAATGTTGTTGGTGAAGCACAGCATGGTCTCGTGGTAGCCGTCGTTCCACCACAGGGAGAGGTCGATCTCGACCTTCTCGCGCCGGCCGCGGATGACCAGCGGGGCCTTGAGCAGGGGCGTCTTGGCCTTGTCGAGGTGGCGGACGAAGGCCTCGACGCCGCCCTCGTAGTGGAGGATTTCCTCGAACGGCTCGGCGTCGCGCAGGTCGCGGAAATGGATCACCACCCCTGAATTGAGAAAGGCCAGTTCCCGCAGGCGGTGTTCGATGGTCTTCCGGTCGAAATCGATGTGCGCGAAGGTCCCCTCGGTCTCAGACGTCTTCAGAGACGGCAGGAAGGTGACCTCCGTTCCAGTCAGGAACTCGCCGTTCTCCCGCCGGGGCGCGGCGCCGGTGACGGCCAGCGGGGTCACCGTATCGCCACCCTCGAAGCGCATCTCGTGGCTCTGGCCGGCGCGGTAGATCTTCAACACCAGCCAGTCGGAAAGGGCGTTGACCACCGACACCCCGACGCCATGGAGGCCGCCCGAGACCTTGTAGGAATTCTGGTCGAACTTCCCGCCGGCGTGCAGCTGGGTCATGATCACCTCGGCCGCCGACACCCCTTCGCCCTCGTGGATGTCGGTGGGAATGCCGCGGCCGTCGTCGGTGACGGTGCACGAGCCGTCGGCGTTGAGGATCACCTCGACGCGGGTGGCGTATTCGGCCAGGGCCTCGTCGATGGCGTTATCGACCACCTCATAGACCATGTGGTGCAGGCCCGAGCCGTCGTCGGTGTCGCCGATGTACATCCCCGGCCGCTTGCGCACGGCGTCCAGGCCCTTGAGCACCTTGATCTGCTCGGCGCCGTATTCGGGGTTCATGTCCGGCGCGGCCTGGTCCGGAATTTCGTTGGTCATCTAGGCGTCCAGTTCCGTGAGGCGCGAGCCATCGACATGGACGCCGAGGGCGCGGCCCTTGAGGGTTTCGAAGAGCATCTCGTCGGTTCCGGTGAGGAAGGCCTGGAGCGAAAGCGCCTCGATCTCGTCGAAAAGAGCCGCGCGCCGGACCCGGTCCAGATGCGCCGCCACTTCGTCGAGCAACAATACAGGATTCGGCGCGTCCTGGGCGCCGGAAAGTCGCGCCGCCTGGGCCAGGACGATAGCCAGGATCAGGGCCTTCTGCTCACCCGTCGAACATTCCGCCGCCGGGCGATCGGCCTCGGCGTGGACGACAGCGAGATCGCCGCGATGCGGGCCGACCAGGCCGCGGCCGGCGGCGGCGTCGCGCGCCCTGGCCCCGGCGAGCGCCTCGGCCAGGCGGCCGGCGATCACCTCGGCGTCCGCGCCCTCGCCGGCCAGGCTCTCCCACTCGCCGGTCAGGCGGAGGCCGGCCCTGGGGAAGGGCGACGCGGCCCGGGCGTCGATGGCTTCGCGCAGCGCAAGGACCGTCCCGGCCCGAGCCAGTGCCACCGCCGCCCCGGCCCGCGCCATCCGGGCTTCGACGGCGGCGAGCCAGGCTGGGTCGGCTGGGCCGTCGGCGAGCAGGCGCAGACGCTCGCGCAGGGCCCGCTCGTAGGCGTTGACGCGGGCGGCGTGAGCCGGCTCGGCGGCGAACACCAGGCGGTCGAGGAACCGCCGGCGATCGGCGGCGCCATCGAGGAACAGGCGATCCTGGGCGGGGGTCAGCCAGATTGGGCGCAGATGGTCGGCCAGGCGTCCGGGGCGGGCCGTCTGGCCGTCGATCCGCACGACCCGGCGCGCATCGTTGGCGCTCTCCAGTCCGGCGCCGATACGGACTTCGCCGTCCTCGCCTGGAATGCTCGCCGAAACCGCCCACGCCCGGCCGCGCGCCTCGCCCGGCGTCCGGCGGCCAAGGTCGGCGAGGTCGGCGCCGCGCAGGCCGCGCCCGGGCGAAAGCAGGCTGATCGCTTCCAGCAGATTGGTCTTGCCGGCGCCGTTGGGGCCGAACAGGAAGACGGTGCGCCCGGCCGCCCGCAGTTCCGCCGTCTCGTAGGAGCGGAAATCGCCCAGTCGCAACGAACCGATCGCGGATCGCACGCTAGCTAAGGCCCCGAGCCGCCGCGTGAATCGCAAATCTCATGCATTCGGAGCGCGGGCTTCCAGCCCGCTCTTCCGGCGCCGCGGAAACGCCGGAACGCCAGCTACAGCGGGCTGGAAGCCCGCGCTCCGAGTCCGAATCATCACCCGATCGTCGCCGTCAGGCGCGCAGCGGCATCAGAACGTACTGGACGCCGGCGTCGGTGGGATCGAGGACCAGGACCGGCTCAAGCATGCTCGCCGAGGAAGAACGGTCGGCGAAGCGGAACTCGGCCGTCTCGCCGGCGATCTGGGCGGTGACGTCCATCAGGTAACGGGCGTTGAAGCCAATCTCGAACGGCTCGCCGTCGTAATCGACCTCGAGTTCCTCGACCGCCTGGCCGGTCTCCATGTTGCGGACGGTGAGGACCACGCGGCCCGATTCCACCGCCAGCTTCACCGACCGGCTCTTTTCGGAGGAAATCGTCGCCACCCGATCGACGGCGGCGGCGAAGAGGGTGTTGTCGACGGTCATCACCCGGTGATTCTCGCGCGGGATGACCCGCGTGTAGTCGGGGAACGAGCCGTCGATGACCTTGGAGGTCAGGGCGGCGCGGCCGAACTCGAAGCGGACCTTTTGCGGGCTGAGCTGGATTTCCAGGGTCTCGCCGCTGTCTTCCATCAGCCGCCGGGCTTCCTGGATGGTCTTGCGCGGTACGATGACGCCGGGCGCGCCGCCGGCGCCTTCCGGGGCCGGCATGTCGGCCAGGGCCAGGCGGTGGCCGTCGGTGGCGACCGCGCGCAACAGCGGGCGGCCGTCCTCGACGACGGTGTGGAGATAGATGCCGGTGAGATAGTAGCGCGTCTCCTCGGTGGAGATGGCGAAACGGGTCTTGTCGATCAGCCGCATCATCTCGCCGGTGTCGATGGACACCCGCCCGGAAAGGCCGTCGGAAGACATGATCGGGAAATCTCCGCCGGGCAGAACCGGCAGGTTGACCTTGTACCGGCCGGCCTGGACCTGAAGCCGGGGGTCCTCGCCGGTGAAGCTCAGCGAAACGTCGGCCCCCTCGGGCAGCTTGCGGACGATCTCGTAGAGGGTGTGGGCCGGCGCGGTGATCTGGCCAGGGGCCTCGATTCGCGCCGGGGCCTCATCGACGATCTCCATGTCGAGATCGGTGGCCGACAGGGCGAGGCCCTCCCGGCCGGCGGTGAGCAGCACATTGGACAGAATCGGGATGGTGTTGCGCCGTTCGACCACGCTCTGGACGTGTCCAAGCGCCTTGAGCAGCGCGGCCCGCTCGATAGTCAGCTTCATCTGTGCGTCCGGATCGGCGGTCGCCGCGCATCGATCGGGCGAGCGCGGCGGCCAAGAAAGGGACTTGGCAGACTAACGGATTTGTCGGCGCGAGGAAGGGGCCGGATGCATGCCGGTCAAATCTCAAGCATCGACCGCCGCGCCACCCGATTCCGTCGCGGTCGCCACGCCGGTGGAATCCTTGGCGGCGACCACGACCATGGCCGGACGGACGATCCGGCCGAACAGTTCGTAGCCGGCCTGAAGAACCTGGATCACCCCTCCGGGCGCGATCTCGGCCGAGGTCTGCTCCATCACCGCCTGATGCCGGTGCGGGTCGAACCGTTCGCCGGACGTCGGGAAGACCCTCTTCAGCCCGTTGCGTTCGAAGGCCGACAGCAACTCCTTCTCGGTCATCTCGAGGCCGACGGCGAGCCCGCGGACCGGACCCTCCTCGGCGTCCTTGGGCGCGTGTTGAAGGGCGCGTTCGAGATTGTCGGCGACGCCCAGGAGGTCGCGGGCGAATTTCTGAATCGCATAGGCGCGGGCGTCGTTGATCTCCCGATCCGCGCGCCGCCGGGTGTTCTCGGCCTCCGCCGCCCAGCGCAGCGCCTGGTCCTTCAGGGCCGCCGTTTCGGCGCGCAAGGCCTCGACCGGGTCGGCCTCGTCGGCCAGGTCCGTCTCGTCGTCGCTGTCATCGGCGGCTGACTGATCGTCGCTCATCGGTCCTGGTTCATCCATCCATGATTCGCCCGAGCGCCCTGGCGGTATAGTCCACCAGGGGAATGACCCGGGCATAGTTAAGGCGGGCCGGTCCGATCACGCCGATCGCGCCCAGCACCTTCTGTCCGCCGGACATATAGGGCGCCGCGATCACGGCGGAACCCGAAAGGGAAAAAAGCCGTGTCTCGGCGCCGATGAAGATGCGCACGCCATGGGCCTCGCGAACGTCGTCGAGAAGGCCAATCAGCTGTTCCTTCTGCTCGAGGTCGTCGAACAGCATGCGCACACGCTCCAGATCGGCGACGGCGTTCGGCTCGCCCAGCAGATTGGCCCGCCCGCGCACGATGAGCGCCCGCTCCTGGCCTTCGCCGCCGCCCCAGGCGGCCAGGCCATCCTCGATCAGGCGCGCGGCGGCGGCGTCCAGATCGCGGCGCGCGCCGACCAGTTCGGCGGCCACTTCCAGCTTGGCTTCGGCCAGGGTCTTGCCGCGAAAACGGGCGTTGAGGAAGTTGGACGCCTCCTGAAGCGCGGATGGCGTCGTCCCGGCGGAGAGCCGCATCAGCCGGTTCTCGACCTGTCCGTCCTCGAAGACCATCACCGCCAAGGCCTGGTCGGGTCCGAGGGCCACGAACTCGACGTGTTTGACGCCCGCGTCGCGCACCGGTGTCACCACCACGCCCGCGCCGCCGGCGAGGCCCGAGAGGATGGCGCTGGCCTCGTTGAGGGCGTCGTCGAAGGAGCGGCCGTGGGCGGTCAGGCGCGCCTCGATGCTCTGGCGGTCGTGCTGGGCGATGTCGCCGACCTCCAGCAGGCCATCGACGAACAGGCGCAGTCCCGCGTGAGTGGGCACGCGCCCGGCGCTGGCGTGCGGCGCGCCCAGCAGCCCCAGTTCGGTGAGATCCTGCATGGTGTTGCGGATCGAAGCCGGCGAGAGATGCACGCCGCCGCGCGAAAGGGTTCGCGAGCCGACCGGCTCACCGGTCTCCAGATAGCTCTCGACGATGTGCCGGAAGATGTCGCGGGCCCGCGCATCCAGCTCCGAAAGGCTGGCGCCGCGCTCGAGGGCCGGGACGAGAAACGAGTTGGTCATGGACGATCCGCTGATATCTGGAGGATAAGCGCCGCCTCTCTCCACGCAAGCCGCGTCCGCTCCGTCAAAGAAAGCCAACATGCGACCCTCTGAACGCGAACCCGCCGCCCTGCGCGCCATCACCCTGGAAACCGGGGTCAACCGCTACGCGGAAGGCTCGTGCCTGGTCGGCTTCGGCCACACCCGCGTGCTGGTCACCGCCAGCCTGGAGGAGGGCGTGCCGCCGTTCCTTCGCGGGCGCGGCCAAGGCTGGGTGACCGCGGAATACGGCATGCTGCCGCGCGCCACCCACACTCGCGGGCGCCGCGAGGCGGCCCAGGGCAAGCAGTCCGGCCGGACCCAGGAGATCCAGCGCCTGGTCGGACGCTCCCTGCGCGCCGTGGTCGATCTGAAGGCGCTGGGCGAGCGGCAGATCACGCTGGATTGCGACGTCGTCCAGGCCGACGGCGGGACGCGCACCGCCGCCATCACCGGCGCCTGGGTGGCCCTGAGACTGGCCACGCGACATTTGCTGGAAGAGAGGGTGATCGCCGCCGACCCCATCCTCGACCACGTGGCGGCCGTCTCCTGCGGCCTCTTCGAAGGGGCGGCGGTGCTCGATCTCGACTACGAGGAGGACAGCAACGCCGAGGCCGACGCCAATTTCGTCCTCACCGGCGCCGGCGAGATCGTCGAGATTCAGGCGACGGGAGAAAAGCGGGGCTTCTCGCGGGCCGAGTTCGACGATCTGTTCGGACTGGCGCGGCAAGGGATCGCGGCCCTGATCGCACTGCAGGCGGCGGCCGTCGCGTCCTGACCCCGCCTGGCTCTCATTCCTCCAGACCCTCGCCTTCCGGATCGCCGGGCAGTCCGGGTTCGAAGACCACCAGATCGCCCGGCTGGCAGTCGAGTTCGCGGCAGAGCGCGCCGAGGGTCGAAAAGCGGATGGCGCGGGCCTTGCCGGTCTTCAGGATCGAAAGATTGGCGATGGTCACGCCGACGCGGTCGGCCAGTTCGGTGAGCGACATCCGCCGCTCCAGGAGCAGGCGATCGAGGCGGATTCGGACGGGCATGACCTAGATCGTCAGCTCCGCCTCGCCCCGCAGGCGGGCGCCCTCGCGAAACACCTCGGCCAGCACGATGATCACCAGGACGGCAAACCATGTGGTCAGGTTTACCGCCCCGTCCACGTGGGCGCGGCCATGGAACACCAGATGGGAGAGCGCGGCGGCGGCGTAGCGGCCGAGTTCGAGGACCGCCAGAGCCAGGCCGACGACGCGCAGCCGCCGGACGTTCCCGGGATGGAAGGGGTCGCCGGCGATCAGGGTCTGGAAGATCCGCCGCAGCCGTCCGACGATGACGATGGCGCCGGCGAGGTAGAGATCCGCGCCCGCCAGGGTCGCCGCCGCGATCGGTCCCAGCCAGGGACCTTCGATGCGCCATTTGTCGATGGTGACATGGCCGCCGAGGAGTTCGGGTTTGAAGCTGAGGAGCAGCACCGCCAATATCCCCACCGAGACACCGGCCACCGCGATCCACAGGACGAGGTGGAAGACATCCAGAATGACCTTGAGAAAGCTCGAAACCGAGCCGGGACCCAGAGCGCGCATCCGTCCCCCTTCAATGTTCCCGCCGAAACGCCGTCGCCGCCCGGGACTTCAGAATCCCGGACGGCGGCGAACATGCCCTGAACGCGCCGGTCTTGGAACAGCGGCCATTCTACAGCGACTGGGCGACCATGCCGGCGGCGACCAGGGGCAGGCCGACGAGGGCCAGGACGTTCATCAGGCCGAGCGCGACGCGATCGACGATGGCGATGATCTTGGAGGTGGCGGTCATTTCGAATATTCCTTTGGTTGGTTCGCGGGGCGGCCCGTCGCCGTCCTTGTGTGATTATCGATATGGCCGCATCGATTTTCGATCAACTAAATTATCGTTTATCGATATTACATCTTCGCAATGAACCTTGCCGCCGGTTCACGGAAAGGACTACCAGGGAGCCATGAGACTCCGCCTGGTTCCCGGCGCGCGCCTGGTCGCCGCCACCCACAATGCCGGCAAGGCGCAAGAACTCGCGGCGCTGCTGGACGGGCGCTTCGACGTTGTCGATGCCCGTGCGCTCGGCCTCGCCGCGCCGGACGAGCCGGAAACCACCTTCGCCGGCAACGCCCTCTTCAAGGCGCGGTTCGCCGCCGAGGCGAGCGGGCTGGTGGCCATCGCCGACGATTCGGGGCTGTGTGTCGCCGTCCTCGACGGCGAGCCAGGCATTCATTCGGCGCGCTGGGCGGGACCGGAGCGCGACTTCGGCCACGCCATGAACCTGGTCGAGACGCGCATGGCCGAGCGCGACGGTGACGATCCGGCGGCGTGGTTCATTTGCGCCCTGGCGGTGGCCTGGCCGGGCGGCCCGGGGGTGACGGTGGAGGGAAGGATCGACGGCGCGCTGAGTTTCCCGCCGCGAGGCAGGTTCGGCTTCGGCTACGACCCGATCTTCGTTCCGGACGGACGAAGCGAGACCTTCGGCGAGATGGACCCGGCCGCCAAGGACGCCATGAGCCACCGCGCCCGGGCCTTCGCGGCGCTGGAGGCGGCGCTGTTTTGACCCCGGCCCCGCTGGGGATCTATGTCCACTGGCCCTATTGCGCGCGGATCTGCCCCTATTGCGATTTCAACGTGGTGCGCGATCGCGGTCGGGTGGCCGAGCAGCGGGCGCTGCGCGGCGCGATCCTCGCCGATCTCACCGCCCACGCCGCCCTGACCGGGCCGCGCCCGCTGGTCTCGATATTCCTGGGCGGCGGCACGCCTTCGCTGATGGATCCGGCCTGGGCGGCGGAGATCATCGAGACCGCGCGCGGTCTGTGGGCGCCGACGTCCGATCTCGAAGTCACCCTCGAGGCCAATCCCACCGACGCCGAGACGGCGCGTTTCGCGGCCTTCGCCGAGGCCGGGGTCAATCGATTGTCCCTGGGCGTGCAGTCCCTCGACGAGGCCGAGCTGGAATTTCTCGGCCGCAACCACGACGCCGCCTCCGCCCGCCACGCCGCCCGCCGCGCCCTGGCGGCCTTCCCTCGGGTCTCCCTGGATCTCATCTACGCCCTCCCCAGACAGGGTGTCGCCGCCTGGACGGACCGGCTTCGCGCCGCGATCGACCTCGGAGCCGAGCACATTTCGCCCTATCAACTGACCATCGAGGCGGGAACCGCTTTCGATCGGAGCGTGCGGCGGGGAACGCTGATCGCGCCGGGGCCAGATCTCGCGGCCGACCTCTACGAGACCACCCAGGGCGTGCTGGAGGCCGCTGGCTTCGAGGCCTACGAGGTTTCCAACCATGCCCGGGGCGAGACGGCGCGGTCGCGGCACAACCTGATCTACTGGCGCGGCCACGACTATGTGGGCGTGGGTCCGGGCGCCCACGGCCGGCTCACTCTCGCCGCCGGGCGCTTCGCCACCGAAGCGCCCCGGGAGATCGCCGGATATGTGGCCGCCGCCGGGGAGGCGGGGACGAGGCTGGAACGGCTGAGCGCGCCCGATATCGCGACCGAGCGGCTGCTCATGGGTCTGCGCACCGTCGAGGGAGTCGCCTTGGACGAGCTGGCGGCGCTGGCGATCCCGCCCGAGCGTCTGTCACGGCTGGGTGACCTGGTGAGCGTGCAAGGCTCGCGCCTTCGGGTAACCCGGCGCGGCCGGCCGGTGCTTGACCGGATCGTCGCGCAACTGGCCGGGAACGCTTAGCGAGCCGCTCGCCTTTTCCGCGCCATGGGCTAGGCTCGCGCGATGGCCGCTGGCGGAACCCCATCGACGACAGCCAAGGCGGTCGCGCCGGGACTGTATCTGGTGGCGACGCCGATCGGCAATCTGCGCGACATCACCCTGCGGGCGCTGGACGTCCTGGCCGCCGCCGATCTGATCCTGGCCGAGGATACGCGGGTGAGCGGGAAGCTCCTGGCGGCGCACGGGATTGCCGGCCGCTTGCTGCGGTACGATGAACACGGGGCCGAACGGACCCGGCCCAAGGCCCTCGCCGCCCTGGCGCGGGGCGCGCGCGTGGCCTTGATCTCCGACGCGGGGACGCCTCTGGTCTCGGATCCCGGCTACCGGCTGGTCCGCGAGGCAATCGCCCAGGCGTCGGCGGTGTTTCCGATTCCGGGCGCCTCATCGGTGCTGGCGGCGCTGACCGTCGCCGGTCTTCCCACCGACCGTTTCCTGTTCGCCGGCTTTCCGCCGTCCAGGCGTCTGGCGCGCCGCGATTTTTTCGCCGAGTTGGCGCCGCTGCGGGCGACGCTGATCTTCTTCGAGGGCGGTTCGCGCCTGGCCGAAAGCCTGGCCGACATGGCGGCGGCCTTTGGGCCGCGCCCGGCGGCGGTGGCGCGAGAGCTGACCAAGCTGCACGAAACGGTGATCCGGGGGCCGCTCGACACCTTGGCCGCCGATCCCCGCTTCGCCGCGCCCAAGGGCGAGGTGGTGGTGGTGGTCGGGCCGGCGGTGGCGGCGGCGGCGAGCGCGGCGGACGCCGAAGCGGCCCTCGCGGAGGCTCTGTCGCGCGCCGGCCCCGCCGAAGCGGCCTCCGAAGTCGCCCGGGCCCTCGGCCTATCCCGCCGCGATCTCTACGCCCGGGCCGTCGCCATGAGGCGGGCGTGAC
>DASRLN010000218.1:0-3724 GCA_035648435.1 Caulobacteraceae bacterium | reverse complement strand
GTATTCCCCGACCTTCTCGAATCCAAACCGCCCGTAGAGCCGCTGCGCGCCGGTGTTGCCCGACCACACCCCGATCCACAGCCGCCGGGGGCCGTTCCGTTCCAGCCACGCCAGGGTCTCGGCGAACAGGCGCGATCCCGTCCCGCCGCCCTGATGTTCGGTCAGGACATACAGCCGCTTCAGTTCGCCGCACGCCGGCGTCACCTCGGGGTGGGGCAGGGCGCAGGGACCGGCCAGGGCATGGCCCACCGCCGCTCCGTCCCGCTCGACCAGCCACGCCGCCAGCGTCGGGTCGGCCAGGTCCCGCCGCGCCCGCTCCAGCCCGTGGGCCTCATCCAGGAACACCTCGAGATCGGCGGCGGGATAAAGATGGCCGAACGCCCGCGCGAAACAGGCCCGCCCGATCGCCGCCAGCGATTCGGCGTCGCCGGGTCCGGCTCTGCGGATCGATGCGTGGGTCATGGTCTAGACGCGCGGCTCGCAATAGGATCGATGGTCGCCATGTCCCTCGCCCTCTACACCCACCCGGCCATGCTGGACCATCGCCCCGGCGGTCGCCACGTCGAGCGGCCCGAGCGGCTGGCGGCGGTGACCGACGCCCTGGCCGAGGCGACGGGGCTCGATCTGGAGCGGCGCGAGGCGCCGGCCGTCGCCGTCGCCGATCTGCGCCTCGCCCACGCGGAAAGCTACATCGCCGGCATTGTCCGCGCCGCGCCGGCGCAAGGCCTCCGCGCGCTCGATCCGGACACCCGCATGTCGCCGGGCAGCCTGGAGGCGGCCCGCCGTGCGGCCGGGGCCCTGGCCGCCGCCGCCCGGGCCGTGGCGGCCGGCGACACCGGGCGGGCGTTCTGCGCGGTCAGGCCGCCGGGCCACCACGCCGGCCCGGACTTCGCCATGGGATTCTGCATCTTCTCCAATGTCGCCATCGCCGCCCGGGTCGCCCAAGGCGCCGGGCTGGCCCGCATCGCGGTGGCCGACTTCGACGTCCACCACGGCAACGGCACCCAGGCGGTGTTCGAGGCCGACCCCTCGGTGTTCTTCGCCTCGGTGCATCAGAGTCCGCTCTACCCGGGCACCGGCGATCCCTCCGAGACCGGGGTCGGCAACGTGGTCAACGCCACCGTGGCCCCGGGCGCGCCGCGCCAGGCCTGGCGGGCGGCCTTCGAATCCCTGGTCGGCCGCATCGACGCTTTCGCCCCCGACCTGATCGTCATCTCCGCCGGCTTCGACGCCCACGCCCGCGACCCTCTCGCCGAACAGTCGCTGGAGGCCGAGGATTTCGCCTGGGCGACCCGCGCCCTGGTCGATGTCGCCAATGCCCGCTGCGGCGGGCGCATGGTGTCCTCCCTGGAGGGCGGCTACGACCTCGGGGGCTTGGCGAGTTCGGCCCTGGCCCACGTCCGCGCCCTGTCGGAGGCCTGAGAGCGGTTTGGGCCGGGGGGCGGTCATTCTGGCGCGGCACGGCGAGCCGGCGCTGTCGCGGGACGTGCGCCTCACCGGGGCCGAATATCGCCAGTGGTGGGGCCGCTACGAGGAGGGCGGCCTCAAGCCCGGCCAGCCTATCCCCGCCGATCTCAAGGCCGCCGCCGCCGCCGCCGGCGCCGTCGTCTCCTCCACCCGGCTGCGTTCCATCGAAAGCGCCCGGGCGCTGACCGGCGCCGACGCCTTCACCCGGGAGCCGGACTTCATCGAAGCGCCCCTGCCGCCGCCGAATTTTCCCCGCTGGCTCAGGCTCTCGCCGCGGACCTGGGGGTTCCTGGCCCGCTTCTGGTGGTGGTGGTTCAATCACCACGAGGAAGAGGAGTCCCGCCGCCAGGCCCAGGGCCGCGCCGCCGCCGCCGCCGACCGTCTCATCGCCCTGGCCGAGGGTGGCGAGGATGTTCTCCTGGTCGCCCACGGCTTCTTCAACGCCATGATCGGCCGCGCCCTTCGCGCCCGCGGCTGGCGCCGCACGATGGGCCGCGGCTGGCGCTACTGGTCGGTGCGGCGATTTGAATCCGCCGGGGGGTCGGCTAGGGTGGACGGCTCATCCCCGGAGGGCGCATGACCGAGACGGCCGACATCGCCGCCCTTTCCTTCGAGAAGGCGCTGGCGGAACTTGAGCACATCGTCGCCGAGCTGGAATCCGGCAAGGCCGAGCTGGAGCGCTCACTCGATGTCTATGAGCGTGGCGCGGCGCTCAAGGCCCACTGCGACGCCAAGCTGCGGGAGGCCCAACTCAGGGTGGAGAAGATCATCATCGGTCCCTCCGGTGCGACCGGCGTGGAGCCGGCCGAGTTTGCCTGAGTCCCTCGCCCGGGACGATCTGTCGCGCCGCATCGCCGAGGCGGCCGATCTGGTCACCGTCGCCCTCGACGAACTGCTGCCGCGCGCCGAGGGGCCGGAAGCGCGGCTCACCGAGGCCATGCGCTACGCCGCGCTCGGCCCCGGCAAGCGTCTGCGGCCGTTCTTCGCCCTGGAGACCGGACGGATGTTCGACCTGCCCGAGCGGCCGGTGCTGCGCGCCGCCTGCGCCCTGGAGCTGATCCACGCCTATTCCCTGGTCCATGACGACCTGCCGTGCATGGACGACGACGATCTGCGGCGGGGGAGACCCACGGTGCACATCGCCTATGACGAGGCCACCGCCGTCCTCGCCGGCGACGCCCTGCAGACCGCCGCCTTCGAGATCATGGCCGACCCCGACACCCACGAGGACGGGGCCATCCGCGCCGAGCTGGTGCGGCGCCTGGCCCACGCCTCGGGCGCCCGGGGCATGGCCGGCGGTCAGATGATCGATCTGCTCGGCGTCCGCGACGACTTGGGCGCCGTCGCCCGCATGCAGCGGATGAAGACCGGCGCGCTGATTTCCTGCGCCTTCGAGCTTCCCCTGGCCATGGCCCGCGCCACCAACGGCGAGCGCTTGGCCCTGACCGCCTTCGGTCGCGACCTCGGCCTGGCCTATCAGATCGTCGATGATCTCCTCGACGCCGAGGGCGACAGCGAGTGTCTGGGCAAGGCGGCGGGGGGCAAGGACGCGGCCCGCGGCAAGGCCAATTTCGTCACCCTGCTGGGGGTGGGCGCGGCCCGCGAACGGCTCGATCATCTCACCGCCCAGACCAAGACTCACCTGGACCTGTTCGGGCCGCGAGGGCGATTCTTGAAGTCGGCGGTGGATTTCGTGCTAGATCGACGGTCTTGAAGAGTCTCCCGATGGGGCGGGGCGCCTGGTGATTCGGACCTTTTGAGCATGGCTTCACCCACCCCTATCCTCGACACCATCGAGCTTCCGGCGGACACCCGCTCCCTGAGCATCCCGCAGCTTCGGCGACTGGCGGACGAGTTGCGCGCCGAGACCATCGACGCGGTCTCGACCACCGGCGGTCATCTCGGCGCGGGTCTGGGCGTGGTCGAACTCACCGTCGCCTTGCATCACGTCTTCGACACGCCCCGCGACATCGTCATCTGGGACGTCGGCCACCAGGCCTATCCGCACAAGATCCTCACCGGCCGCCGCGACCGCATCCGCACCCTGCGCCAGGGGTCTGGCCTTTCCGGCTTCACCAAGCGCGCCGAGAGCCCCTACGATCCCTTCGGCGCCGCTCATGCCGCCACCTCGATCTCCGCCGCCCTCGGCTTCTGCGTCGCCAGGGACAGCCGCGGCGAGGACAACTCGGTGATCGCGGTGATCGGCGACGGCTCGATGAGCGCCGGCATGGCCTATGAGGCGATGAACAACGCCGCC
>DASRLN010000217.1:0-20325 GCA_035648435.1 Caulobacteraceae bacterium | reverse complement strand
GCCCTGCCCTGCGTCCTCTGCGTCGGCGGCAGCTGGCTCACCGCCGACCCGGACGCCATCGAGGCCGCCGCCCGCGCCGCCGCCGCGTTGCGCGGCGCCTGACGTCAGTCATTGTTCTCGCGGCCCCGAACTTGCACTTTTGCGCTCCATGGCGGCCCGCACCCTCCTCGATCGCCGTGGCTTGATCGCCGGCGCCCTGGCGCTGGCCGGGTGCGCGCGGGCCTCCGTCGCCGCCGCTCCGCGCGGCGATCCGCCGGCGCTGAAAGCGATCGCGCCTTCGCCGGTCGGCTGCTGCGTCACCACCGACCACCTCGACGACCCGGCCTTCGCCGCCCTGTTCCTGAAGCATTTTTCCCAGCTGACCGCGGAATGGGAAATGAAGATGGAGGCCATCCTGGGGCCGGACGGGACGATGGACTTCGGCCCCGCCGACCGCCTCGCCGACTTCGCCCGGAACCATCGACTGCGCCTGTTCGGCACCACCCTGATCTGGGGCGAGCAGAAGCCCGCCGCCTTCCGGCGGCTGGACGGCGACCGGCCCGCCTTCGCCAAGGCCTATGGCGACTATATCGCCGCCGTGGTCGGCCGCTACCGGGGTCAGACGGTCGGCTGGGACGTGGTCAATGAGCCGATCCTGCCCCAGGGTGGCGGATTGCAGGAGAACCTGTGGAGCCGGAACCTCGGGACCGAGGATCACATGCTGCTGGCCTTCCGGCATGCCGCCGAGGCGGATCCGGCCGCCGTCCTGGTGCTCAACGACTACAATCTCGAGAACGTGCCGGCCAAGCGCGCCGACTTCCTGCGCCTGGCCGAGCGGCTGATGAAGCGCGGCGCGCCCATCGGCGCCCTGGGCAGCCAGTCGCACATCGACCTCGACACCACCGATGCGGCAATCGCCGAGGCCTATGTTGATCTCGCCAGCCTCGGCCTGCCCATCCACATTTCCGAACTCGACCTTTCGCTCGGCCGCCGGCGCCGCCTCGGCGCCGATCTGGCCGAACGGCGGGCGATGCAGGCCCGGCGCGCCGGCGCCCTGGCCCGGGCCTGGCGCGCCCTGCCGGATCGTCAGCGCTTCGCCTTCACCGTCTGGGGCCTGCGGGACAGGGACTCCTGGCTGCGCGGCCCGGGGGGCGGCGACGGTAGCGACGAGCCCGTGCTGTTCGACGACTCCGGCCGGGCCAAGGCCGATTTCTGGGCCGTGGCCGACGCCTTCGCGGCCTGACGCGGTTCTTGCGTCGGCCCGGTCCCTCGGGGCGCCGCCGCCTCAAACCGGGACGGATCGAGCGATGGAAATCGGCCGGTGAAACTGATCGAGACCCTGCAGCGGCCGGAGGACCCCAACTCCCTGGCCAATCGCTTCCGCCGCGTCCGCGCCCGTCGGATCAAGACCCTGATCGAAACCATCGCCGCCGAAAAGGGCGCTTGCCGGATCATCGACCTGGGCGGCATGCCCGAATACTGGGACCTCTTCGACCGCGACTTCCTCACCGCCCACAAGGTCGGCGTCACCCTGGTCAACACCTTCGCCCTCGAGGCTGGCGACGCGATGTTCGAGACCCTGGAGGGCGACGCCTGCGACCTCTCCGAGCTCCCCGACCATGGCTTCGATCTCGTCCATTCCAACTCGGTCATCGAGCACGTCGGCGACTGGACCCGCATGGAGGCCTTCGCCCGCGAGACCCGCCGCCTGGCCCCACGCTACTACGTCCAGACCCCCTATTTCTGGTTCCCTATCGAACCGCATTTCTCCTCGCTGTTCTTCCATTGGCGCTCCGAGCAGTGGCGGGCCCGCCAGCTCATGCGCGGCGCCCGCGGCTTCGCGCGACGGGCGCCGGACATCGGCGCGGCCATGCGCGACGTCCAGGACGCCCGCCTGCTCGACAAGCGGCAGTTCACCTTCCTCTTCCCCGACGCCCGGCACTTCGACGAACAAGCCGCCGGCCTGACCAAATCCCTGATCGCGGTCCGCGGGTAGTCCCCACTTTTCTCGCGGGATTCGCGAGCGTGGCGACTCATTCCCGGGCGACGAATCGCCGATCTTGTGCTTCGTTTGCCGAGACCCGAGGGGGGAAGGGGTGAGCGAAGCAGCCATCGCCGAACACCAGACCGATCCGCGCGCCCTCCCGTGGCCGGGCGCGGCGGCGCTGCTGGCGACCGCGTGAGCCGGCGCGCGCCCCAGATCAGCTGCGTCGTCCCGGCCTACGAGAATGTCGATCTGCTGGCCCGCTCGCTGACCTCGGCGATGGCGCAGAAGGACGTCGAGGCCGAGGTCATCGTCAGCGACGATTCCCGCTCCGGCGCCGTGCGTGACCTGGTCGGCGCCCTGACCATGTCGGTCCCGGGCCTGCGCTACGTCGAGGGTCCACGCTCGGGCAATCCGGTCGATAATTGGAACAGTGGCCTGGACCACGCCCGGGCGCCGCTCAACCTTCTCCTCCACCACGACGAGTTCCTGCTCGACGTCTTCTATTTCCGCCGCGCCGCCGAGGCTTTCGACGACGCCGGCGTCGCCGCCGTCATGGGCCGTACACGGATCGTCTCCTCCGCGCGGCCGTCGAGATTCCCTCTGGTGGCCGGCGCGGCGCGTGGCCTCGGCTATCCGCCCTGGCTGCTGCCGTCCCTCAACTGGATCGGACCGACAGCGGCCTTCGCCTTCCGCCACGGCGCGCGCTTCGATCCCGCCTACGTGTTCCTCGTCGATGTGGAATTCTACCGCCGGATCCTGCGGGCGGGTCGCCTGGAAGCCCTGCGCGGCGTTCAGGTCGGCTCCCTGGGACACCACGCGAACCAGATCACCGCCCGCATCGATCCTCCGGTTCTGGCGCGGCTCGAACTCGACCGCATGAAGGCGACGGGCGCCATCGGCGGGGGCGAACACGTCTTCCACCGCGCCCTGCTCGCGGCGCGGGCGGAGTTTGGCTGACCACCATGGCTGGCGGTTGGGATTTCACCTGCCTGCTGCCGGTCTGGGCGGGCGACGACGCCGAGCATTTCCGGGCCGCCGTCGCCGCCGTCGCCAGCGCAAGCCTGCCGCCGAACGCGATCCTCATCTGTCAGGATGGCGAGCTTCCTCATCCCCTGGCCGCCGCCGTCGCCGAGGCGCGCAACGACCTGGGGGTCCGCCTCGTCAGCAACCCGGGTTCGCGCGGTCTCCATCACAACCTCAATCACGCCATGACCCAGATCCGCACGCCCTGGGTCTGCCGCGCCGACGCTGACGACATCGACATGCCCGACCGGTTCCAGGCCCAGATCGGCTTCCTGCGGTCCCATCCGGAGGTCTCCGTCCTCGGCTGCGCGATCATCGAGTTCTGGCCGGACGGACGCAGTCGCCAAAAGCCGATGCCCCTGAAGCACGAGGCCATCGTCCGCTTCGCCCGCTGGCGCAATCCGATCAATCACATGACCGCCTTCTTCCGTACTGACGCCTTCCTCGACTGCGGCGGCTATCCGGATATTCCGATGAAGGAAGATTACGGCTTGTGGCTGGCCATGATCGCCCGCGATCGCCGCCTCGCCAATCTCGCCGAGCCCCTGGTCCGGGCGCGGCTGGGCGCGGATTTCCACCGCCGCCGCTCGGGCTTGCGGAATCTGGCCTCGGAATGGGCGCTCTTCCAGATCAAGCGCGCCACGCCCGGGATCGGGGCCGGACCGGCGGCCGCCGCCTTCCTCGCCCGCTCCGCCGCCCTGACCCTGAACACCCCGGCGGCAGTCATTTACGAAGGACTCCTGCGCGCATGAAGATCGTCGCGGTCCAGGGCGGCCTGGGCAACCAGCTCTTCTGCCTCGGCTTCGCCCACTCGCTCCTGGCCCTGAGCGGAGACGAGGTGGCTCTCGACGTCGGCGGCTATCCCCGCGACCGTTATGGCCACGCCTTTCTGCTGGGCGAGCTGGCCGCGACCATGGGGATGAGCATCTCGACCCGCCGGCGGGCCGGGCGCCGGCTCTTCGCCGCAGCCGCGCGGCGCCTGCCCGTGCCTGGCCATGTCGCCGAAGGCGCGCCGCCGACGGATGCGGCGGCGCTGGCGCGGATGAGCCGCCGCGGGGTCTATTTCAGCGGCTACTGGCAGGATGAACACTACATAATTCAGCCCGAGGCGGTGCGCCGCGAGGTCCGCGCCTTTCTCGACCGGCGCGCGGGCGTCGCGCGCCAACACGATCTTCTGATCCATTACCGGACGTATAAGGATGAACTCCGCGTGAGCCGGCGCGGCGAGCCCGGACCGGGCTTCGTTCAGCGCGCCCTGGAGGCGATCGAGGATCGCCGCGGACCGGTGGCCGACATCGTCCTGATCTCCGACGACCCGGCCCTGGCCATCGAGCGGCTCGGCGATCTGCGGCGGCGGATCACATCGGTCGGCGCCGGCGATGCCGCCGCCGACATGGGCCTGATGCTCCACGCCCGGTCCCTCATCCTCGGCAATTCGTCGTTTTCCTGGTGGGGCGGTTACTGCGGCGACGCCGACACCGTCATCTACCCGACCCGGGGCGGTCTATACCACTACCCCACCCCGGCCAGCCGGTTCATCTGCGTCTAGCCAGAGCGCTACCCGATCAAGAGCGCCATCCTGAACAGCCCGTGCAGGCTCGCATCCAGCTGCGAGCGCGCCGCGTCGAACGGCTGGCCAAGCCTGGCGGCGGCGTCCCGCGCCAGCTGCTCGCGGGTGCGGGTTCCATCGAGGCCGCCGATGAATTCCAGGCTGAAGGGGTCGGTCACCTCGATGTGTTCGTGGCGCAGGGTGGTCAGCAGGCTCTGGCCGGCCCGCGCCTGGAGCCGGGCCAGGGGACTGGCCGCCGGCCGCTCGCCAATCGTTCTGGGGAAGCTCGATGCCGCGGCGTGCAGCTCGACGGTTTCGGTCCAATACATCCGCAGCAAGGGGGCCAGCCGCTCGGGATCGGGGACCACCTCGGCGACCGGCAGGGTCGCCGGCCACGCTTCGCCGATGGCGATCACCGCCCGCTCCAGAGCCTCGTCGGTAACCTCGAAGGCGACCCGTCCGGCGGTGAATGATCCCTCCGGGTTTCGCCTGGCCGGCGAGGAGACGTGCATCGAGGCCAGCCGCTCGGGATGGGGCCTTCGGGAGAAATCGGCGCCAGCCTTGACCACCAGACTCTGGCGGAAATAGCGCATGGCGGTGAAATCCATCTCCTGGGCGTGGGCCAGGACGTCGAAATCCGCATCGTCCAAGGCGTAGGGCGGCGCGAAGCCCTCACCGCAGCGGCTGGCTTCGGCCTCGGTGAGGAATTGCAGTCCGTGGGCCGAGCAATCGGCCACGAACTCGAAGAAATTGACCGGGTCATAGACATCGCCCAGTTCGTCATGGGCCATGACCTGGACCGGCCGTTCCAGCAGGCTCTTGGCTTCGGCCTTCAACAGGGCCTGGTAGAGATTGGTCTCGGGAAATTCCTCGGCGATCCGGCCCAGTTGAACGGCGGCCGCCCGGGCGCGCGGCTCAACCCCGGCCACGCCACGGATCCGGAACCGCAGCATGTCGCGCAGCATCTGCCGCACCCGGCACCCGGGAAAGGCGTTGTAGCTGACGAAGGCCACTCCGTGCGGCGCCAGCGACCGCGCGATGAGCGTCATCATCGCATCGCGCACCGGCGCGGGAATCCATGAATAGACCCCATGGGCGATGACATAGTCGAAGCAACCCTCGCCGAAGTCCGCCTCCAGGATGTCGGCCTGAACGATCCTGGCATTCTTCACGCCCAGAGCTTCGATCAGCCCCTCGCCGCGCCGCACGGCGTTTTGCGACAGGTCGAAGGTCACGAATTCCGACTCTGGATTGGTCAGGGCCATGACGATGACGTTGCCGCCGTCTCCGCCGCCGATTTCCAACACCCTGCAGCGGCCCGGCGGCGCACAGGGCAACCCGAACAGCATGGCGTGGGCCGCCAGACGATCTGTGTGCGTCTGTCTGAACGCCTTGGTCGGATAGGCGACCTCGTCGTAGGCGGTGGTCACCGGCGCGGCCCGGTAGTTCCTACGCCGCGGCCACTTCCGGCCCCCGGAAGACGTAGCTGAAGGCGCCGGCCGCCGCGCCGACATCGATCGCCTCGACCTCCTCGCCGGCCATCTGGCGCTCGAGCAAAGCGATGGAGAGTTCCGGCAACATGGTGTTGGTGAGGATCGCGTCGATCACCCGCCCGCCCGAGGCGACCTCGTTGCAGCGCGAGACGATCAGATCGACCACGTCCTCCCCATATCTGAAATCTATCCCATGGTTCTCGCTGACCCGCTTCTTGATCCGTCCCAGTTGCAGCCGGACGATGCCGGCCAGCATCTCGGGGCTGAGCGGATAATAGGGCAGCACGATCAGCCGCCCCAGGAAGGCCGGCGGGAACACCTTGAGAAGTTCGGGGCGCAGGGCCTGGGCCAGGGCTTCCGGATCCGGCGCCGTCTCGGGATCTTCCGACAGGCTGGTGATCAGTTCGGTGCCGACGTTGGACGTGACCAGGATCAGGGTGTTCTTGAAATCGATGAACCGGCCCTCGGCGTCGTCCATGTAGCCCTTGTCGAAGACCTGGAAGAACATCTCGTGGACGTCGGGATGGGCCTTTTCCATCTCGTCGAGCAGCACCACCGAATAGGGCCGCCGACGCACCGCCTCGGTCAGCACCCCCCCTTGTCCGTAGCCGACATATCCGGCCGGCGCGCCCTTCAGGGTAGAAACGGTGTGAGCCTCCTGGAACTCGCTCATGTTGATCACGATCATCGAATCGTCGCCGGAATAGAGCAGTTCGGCGAGAACATGCCCGGTCTCGGTCTTGCCCACGCCGGACGGACCGCAGAGCATGAACACGCCCACCGGCTTGTTGGGATTGTCGAGCTTGGCGCGGCTGGTCTTGATGCGCTTGGCGATCTCGTCCATGGCGTGATCCTGGCCGATCACCCGGGTCTTGAGCTGGGTCTCAATGGCCAGGATCGAGGCGATCTCGTCCTTGACCATGCGGCCGATGGGAATGCCGGTCCAATCGCCGACCACCGCCGCCACCGCGTCGGCATCGACGACGCCGAAGACCATCGGCTGATCTCCCTGGCCGGCGCTCATCGCCGTCACCGCTTCGCCCAGCGCGGCGCGATACGGTCCCTCGTCGAGTTCCTCGCCCTTGTCGATTGCCGCCATACGGGCCTCCATCAGGGCCGCGCGAGCCTTCTGCACCACCTCCAGCGCCGCTTTCTCGCGATCCCACTTGGCGACCATTTCATCGGCCGCCGCCTGGGCTTCGGCGATCTGCTCATCCAGCTTGGCGATCCGCTCGCCCTTGTTGTAGAGGCCGCTGGCCTCGCGCCGGGCTATCTCGGCTTCGGTGTTGAGCAGCTCCACGCGCCGTTTGCGGTCCTCGACCTGGGCCGGTGTGGCGTGCTGGGAGACCGCCACCCGGGCGCAGGCGGTGTCGAGCAGACTCACCGCCTTGTCGGGAAGCTGGCGCGCCGGAACGTAGCGCTGCGACAGCTTGACCGCCGACTCCATGGCCTCGTCGAGCACCACCACATTGTGGTGCTTCTCCATCATCGGGGCCACCGAGCGGATCATGGCGATGGCGTTGTCGGTCTCCGGCTCGCCGACGTTGACGGTCTGGAAGCGGCGCGTGAGGGCCGGGTCCTTCTCGAAATACTGCCGATATTCCGCCCACGTCGTCGCCGCGATGGTCCGCAGCCGCCCGCGCGCCAGAGCCGGCTTGAGCAAATTGGCCGCATCGCCGGTGCCGGCCGAGCCGCCGGCCCCGATCAGGGTATGGGCCTCGTCGATGAACAGGATGATCGGCTTGGGCGATGACTCGACCTCGTCGATCACCGCCCGCAGGCGCTTCTCGAATTCGCCCTTCACCGAGGCGCCGGCCTGGAGGAGGCCGATGTCCAGCGCGCGCAGGGTGACGTCCCTGAGCACCGGCGGCACGTCGCCATCGACGATCCGCCGCGCGAAGCCTTCGGCCACCGCCGTCTTGCCGACTCCCGCCTCGCCGGTGAGGATCGGGTTGTTCTGGCGGCGGCGCAGCAGGATGTCGATGACCTGTCGAATCTCGGGATCGCGGCCGACGATCCGGTCGATCTCGCCCTTGCGCGCCTTTTCGGTGAGGTCGATCGAGAACTGGGCCAGGGCCTCGCCGCCCGCGCCGCCGGTCCCCGCCGCCGGGTCGCCGCCCGCGAAGCCGGCGCCGGTCGCCAGGGCCTCGCCAGCGACTGCCACCTCACTCGACGAAGCGCAGATCTTCTCGAACTCGTCGCCGAGCTTATCGACCTGGATCTTGCGGAACTCCAGGGAGATCGACTGAAGGGCGTTCTTCAGGGTCGGCGTCTTTAGGGCCCCGTAGATCAGGTGACCGGTTCGCACCCTCCCGGCCGAGAACATCAGCGAGGCGTAGAGCCAGCCCTTCTCGATCGCCTCCTCGATCTGGGGCGAGAAGTCCGAGATCGAGGTCGCCCCGCGGGGCAGGGCGTCCAGCGCCGCCACCACGTCGCGCGCCAGGCGGGTCTCGTCGATCTGGAAGGCGGCGCGGATCGCGGCCACGTCGTTGCGCGGATCCTGCAGCATGATCTGTATCCAGTGGACCAGCTCGACGTAGGGGTTCCCCCGCATCTTGCAGAAGCTGGTGGCGGTCTCGATCGCCTTCAACGCGGTGGGATCGAGGCGCCCAAAAAGCGCCGAACGGCTGATCTCGGTCATGCGTCTAGCCTCTCTGATTGCAAACGCGCGAGACGGCGCGCGCCCCGGCCCAAATGTGCTTCGGCGCGAACCCCGCCATGCTTGCCCGGCGCCATCCAGCTCGTCCACCCCAGCCGCGCCCGGCCGTCCAGTTTCGCCGGTCTGGCCGCCGCCTCGTCGAGTTCCAGGGCCAGATCCCATTCCAGGTGGGATGGGCTGAAGGCGTCGAGAGCCTCCGCCGCCACCTTGAAGCGTCGGCCGGTCGGGAGGAAGTCCTCGTATTCGCGCAATGAGGCCGCCCGCACGACGATGCGAAAGGCGTCGGAGACCCCGCGGACCTTGGCCCCGATCACGGTGTCCATCCCCAGGCAATTGAATCCACGCCCCAATCTGGTCCGGTCCTCGGCTTCGATGTCCCGCCAGCGGGGCTGGAACTCGAGCAGCCGGACCTGCGTGCGCAGGAGGTCGGTCAGGGCGTCCTGGATGCCCGCGGCGCTGCGGCGCGAAGCGAACAGGCTGGCGTAGTGGAGCCGCGCCCGGGCCGGGAACGCCCCGCCGGGTCTGGCGCCCTCGGTCGCTCCCGACAGCGCCGCCAGATAGCCGGCGAAGGCGTCATCATCGGGACGATCGGCGCAGGCGGCGGGGCTGGAATCAGCCCAGGCGCGATAGAAGAACTGCAGCATGCGGCCGGCGAGCAGATCCAGGAATCGCCCGAACGGCCGCTTGTCGCGGCTGTACCGCCGCTCGTAGGCGGCGAACTCGGTGAGATGCAGCGGCAGCGGACCCATCGGCCCGGTCAGCCCCAGCCAGTAGCCGTTGACCCGCGCCCGTTCGCCGACCAACTCCACCGATTCCAGGGTCGAAGCGGGAAAGCCGAGGATCGGCGACTGGTTGAGATCGACGATGTTCTGGTCCGGCGAACGTGAATGGCCGACCCGCGGCAGCGACGGCGCGCGCGCCTCCGCTCCCCGAACGACAGGGAACAGACCATACCGATCGGCCGCCCGCGCCACGCCGCGCAGGAAGGTCAGATGTTTCGGCGCTGCCCCATCCTCGGCGGCCATTGCATGAACACTCCCTCCTGAGCGGTTTCGAAGACCGATTCCGTGAACGAATTGACCGAGGCGAATTCGGCCAGGAAGCGCTCCAGGACAGCGCAAAACAGAAACAGCCGGGCATTTTCGAAACTGGCGTCGTCGAGCTTGAGCCTGATCCGCAGGCCACGCGCGAAGGCCAGACGATCGCGCCCCGGCACGCGCCGCGTCACCGGCGAGGACTGGACCGACAGCACCCCGTCGATCTGCCGCCGCATCACCGGATCCTCGATCCGTCCATAGAGCGCCAGGTGGTCGCGCAGCAGCGAAGGATCGCCGCCCTCTTCCGGCGCCAGGGTGGCGTAGTTGGGTGTCAGATGTCCGATCACCCGCCAGGCCCCGTCGTGCAGGCCCAGTGGAGGTTGCGGCTTGGTCGGCGCGCGCAGCACCGTCACGGCCCGCACCGGCGCGCCGGAAACGGCCAGATCGCTGCCCCCGCCGAAGCGCAGCAGCTCCGGCAACTCGCGGTTGGTGACCAGCGCCCGCACGGCGAGTTCGTGGATGTCGTCCAGCCGGCTGGCGTCTCCGGGCGCGGTCAGGCTGATCCAGGTTTCCGTACCCAGATAGTCCGTCCGCCGACGAAGGCGCTGTTCCTTGGTCGAAAGACGCCGGCGCGCGATCCTCGGCACGTAGAACACCGCCTCGCGCCAATCGTAGAGCAGGGCGCCGAAGGCGTAGAGCGGGGCCACCGGCCGCGGCTGGGTGTTGGACCGGCTGTAGGCGACCATGTCGAGGACCCGATAGACCTCGAAATCCAGCGGCCGGGTGCGGTCGGGGATGAGTTGGTACTCATGATCGAACGGCTTGATCTGCACCCGACCGAGCTGCTTTTCGAACAGGTTGATCGCCGGGGTCGAAAACAGCCGCAGATTGGCTGGCCCCACCGCTCCGGCCAGCGACGGCGCGGCTCGGCCGAACAGCAGCACCACGTCGCAGGCTTCCTGGGCCTTGGCGAAGGCTTCGCCCAGACCGCGCAGCCTGACGAACAGGAATCGTTCCGGACAGGCGAAATACTCCGTCAGCAGGCGATAGCCGGCGAACGAGCGGCCTTGGGCCGGCAACAGGGCGCAGTCGTCGTCGAATCCATGCTGCTCGGGCGCCGGCAGCCTGACCCAGCCCTCCTTGCCGGCCGCCGATGTCGCCGACTTGGCGATCACCGCCAGGGTTTCGCCGGCGATCTGGCGATAGAGTTCGCCCGGAATGGTCTCCGAGCCGGCCAGATAGATCGGCAGGGACGGCGGGGCGACCCGCGGCAGGGGGACACCGCCGAGGCTCGCAAACCGGATGCGAAGGCCCGATTCCGCCCTCACGCCCGCCGCCGCGGCAAAGGATGCCACCGCCGCGCGCGAGCCGAGATACTCCGCCTCGGTGATTTTCAGCGGCCAGAGAGTGACTTCGTGGCCGGTGCGGAAGGTCACCGCCGCGCCGCCCTGGTCCTTGGCGACGGCGGTCAGTTCGGTCTGGCGGGGGATCGAGAAGCCCTTGGCGATGGCCTGGTCGCCTTCCTGCGGCTCGAACGCGGCCACGCAGATCGACGGCGTCGGAGCCAGGTAATGCGGCTGGATGGCGTGCAGCAGATGCTGGGTGAAATCCGGAAACTGATCCTGGAGCTTCAGTTTCACCCGGGCGCCGAGAAACGCCACGCCCTCCAGCAGGCGCTCGACATAGGGGTCGGGATCGGTCGGCGTTTTCAACCCCAGACGCCCGGCGACCAGTTCGTTCTCCTCGCCGAACTCCCGCGCCGTCTCGCGCAGATAGGTCAGTTCCTCGTTGTAGGCGCGGAGGAGGCGAGGGTCCATTCCAGCCCTACTCTCTCAGCGTCACGGCGGCGGTGTCGAGTTCGACGTCGGTCTTGAACTCCACCGGCATCGCCTGCACCGCCGTGGTGACATCGCCGCGGATGACATAGGTCACCGCGTTCTCTCTCTCGGTGACCGGCACGGTCTCCACGTCGAGCCGATCGGGATCCATGCGCGGCTCGAAGGCGCGGATGGCGTCGCGAATCTGCCGGGCCCGGGCCTGGATCACCCGGCTGGAGAGAGTCTTGCCGGCCAGGTCGCGCACCCCGTAGTTCAGCACCGAGGTCTTGATCTGCGGATAGGGATCGAGATCCTCGATCGATTCCAGGTTGGTGGTATTGAGGATCCAGTTCAGTTCGCGACGCACGGTGGCCCGCAGCGCGCTCTCGTTGAACCTGGCGATCCGCGGCACGGTATAGAACCGCATGGTCGAGCGGCTGGCCTCCGATCCGGGCTTGGCCTCCTCGGCGTCGCGCAGCCCCTCCATCTCCAGGTCGGCGACCAGCTTGTCGAACAGAGTCGGATTGAGCCGCGATCCGGCCATGGCGCGCTAGCGGAACGTCAGACGGCGGAGCGATAGAAGTCCCGCCTCGCCGCCGGCGCTCAGGGACCATTGGTGCTGGCCCACCCCGACCGCGCCCCAGGCCTCGTCGCGCCAGTCGGTGCGCCGGGCCAGTCGCAGGGCGTTGTCCGCCAGATCCTCGGCCCCTGGATAGCGCGCCGGCAGCATGGCGTTGACCGACTGGCCGGTCTTGAAGGCAACCTGGGCCGGCAGCCAGACCAGGTCGCGCAGGTCCCGGGGTCCGGCCGACTCGATGCGCTCGATGGCGTCGAACGGAACCAGGCCCCAGCGGCCGGCGATGATCGCCTCGACGGCCGGGCCGAAGCGCGTATCGCCATCGGCGATCCAGTCGAAGTCCACGCCGTCGAGTTCGCCCGGGGTGTCCGGCGCCGCCTCGAAGGCCCGGTCGCGGCATTCTTCGGCCTCGGCGGCGCGGCCGGCGGCCAGGGCGCCCAGAGACTTGGCCAAGTCGCCGGCCCAGGCCGATGAGCTCACCAGCAGGGCCGGTGGCTCTTCGCCCGCGAACACCTTGCCGCGCACGCGCTCGGCCTCGATGGCCAGATTGTAGTTGACGGCCAGCATCTGCGCTTCCGGCGACAGGCTGGCCAGGGTCCGCAGATGCGCCTGCGCCTTGTCCCATTCGCCCAGCAGACAGAGCAGTTGGAACAGGAACATTCGCACGGCCTGATCGGCCGGCGCCCGCTTTACACCCTCCACCAGCGCCGCCCGCGCGCCCTCGAGGTCGCCCGCCCGCAGAAGTTCGTCGGCGTCGGCCATGTCTACCGCCCTCCTCGATCCGCCAAACGAAGCCCGCCCTGCCTTAGCTCTTCCCTCGCTGGGGACGTGGAGCGCGCGCGTGAGCGCCCTACATTTTGACGTTGCCGGCGATGTTCCAGCCCATTTCCGGCGAGCCGCCCGCGGCCCCCTTGGCGGTCTGCTCCTTGTAGACGACCTTCACCTTGCCGAAGTTGAGCGTCACGTTCTCCGTCAACCGATCGTCGCCGCTGCTCGCGCCGGTGCTGATGCTCGAGATCAGCACCTCTTCCATGGTGATGGTGTAGTATTCCAACGGCTTCTCGCCGGCCTTGCGCATCACCAGCGTCGCCTTGTCGATGTGCTTGCCGTTGCAGCACGCCAACATCAGGTCCGGAGACGCCAGATCGAGATATTTCGTGAGCGACAGATCCGCCACCGAAACCTTTCCCGCCCCCGAGCCGCTGCCCGTATGGGTCGAGCCGCCATTGGACATGCCCCAGCTCCAGGCGAGGACGTCGATCTCGCCCTTGTGCTTGTCGTCCATCGCCTCGCCCTTGTACGCACCGATCTTGATGAAGATATCGACCGCCATCCTTAATTCTCCTCGGGTTTCCGATCTCTATAGGCGCCAGATCAATCAACGCTTTGTTTCAAAGCCGCGGCTCAGCCGGCGCCCTTGGGCAGCCGGGAGACCATGCTCATCGACACATCCATGCCTTCCAACTGATAGTGCGGCACGAAGTGGAAGATGCCCTTGTAATAGCCGGGGTTTTCCTCGTCCGGGATGACCTGCACGCTCGCCGACTTCAGCGGCTTGCGGGCCTTGGTTTCCTCCGAGGACACGTCGGGCTGGACATCGACGTACTGCATTACCCATGACTCCAGATCCGCCGAAAGCTGCGGCGCCTCGCGCGTGCTGCCGACCCAGTCGCGCACCATGCACTTGAGGTAGTGGGCGAAACGGCAGCTGGCGAAGATGTAGGGGAGGCGCGCCGACAGATTGGCGCTCGCCGTGGCGTCGGGGTTCTCATAGGCCTTGGGCGAATGTAGCGTCTGGGCGCCGATGAAGGTCGCCTGGTCGGTGTTCTTGCGATGGATCAGGGCCATGATGCCGGCCTTGGAAAGCTCGGCCTCACGGCGGTCCGAGATGGCGATCTCGGTCGGGCACTTGGCGTCCATCGAACCGTCGTCGGTGGGGAACAGCGCCGTGGGCAGGTCCTCGACCGTGCCACCGGATTCCACGCCCCGGATGCGCGTGCACCAGCCATAGGTCTTGAACGCCTCGGTGATCCGCACCCCCAGGCCGTAGGAGGCGTTGACCCACAGGTAGTTGTCGTGCTTGCCGCCCTCGGTGTCTTCTTCGAAGGCGAATTCCTCGACCGGGTCGGTGTTGGCCCCGTACAGCGGGCGCCCCAGGAAGCGGGGCATGGTCAGGGCCATGTAGCGGCTGTCATTCGAATCGCGGAACGAGCGCCAGGCCATGTAGTCGGTGGCGTCGAACTGTTTGGCCAGGTCACGCGGGTTGGAGAGTTCCTGCCAGCTGTCCATGCCCAGCAGTTTCGAACTCGCCGACGAGATGAACGGCGCGTGGGCGGCGGCGCCGATCTTCGACAGGCCCTTGAGCACCTCGATGTCCGGGCCGCTGTGGTCGAAGTTGTAGTCGCAGACGAAAGCCCCGTACGGCTGGCCGCCCAACTGGCCGAACTCGGATTCGTAGATCTTCTTGAACAGCGGGCTCTGATCCCAGGCCGCATCCCGGAACTGGCGCAGCATCTTGCGCGTCTCGTCCTTGGAGATGTTCATCACCCGGATCTTCAGATCCTTGCCGGTGGAAGTGTTGCCGACCAGGTAAAAGAGGCCGCGCCAGGCCGATTCCAGCTGCTGGAAGTCCGGATGGTGGATGATCTTGTTGATCTGCTCGGTCAGCTTGGCGTCGATCGCCGCGCGCATGGCGTCCACCGTCGTGAACACGTCGTCGCCGATGATCTGGGCGTCGGCCAGCGCCTGCTGCGCCAGGGTCTGCACCGCCTGCTCGATGCGCGATTTGCGCGCCTCGTTGACAGGCTTGAATTCCTTCTTGAGCAATTCGGAGAAATCGTCGAAGACGACCGCCTCGGCCTGCGCCCCCGCCCGTTCCTGCAGCATTTCTTCCGCCATCACGCCCTCCGCATCCTAGTGTCCTATCGGCGATCAGCCTTGTTGTGGGGCTTCGCCTTCCGCTGATTTCGTCGCGGCCAGCGCCTTGAGCAGTTCCGGATCCTTGAGGACCTTGTCGAGCAGGCCCTGCGCGCCGTCCTTGCCGTCCATATAGAGCATCAGGTCGTTGAGCTGCTCGCGCGCCTCCAGCAGTTTGGCCAGCGCCGGAACGTTCTTGGCCACCGCGCCGGGCGAGAAATCGTCGAGAGTCTTGAAATTCAGATCGACGCCCATCTTGCCGTCGCCGGTGAGGGTGTTATCGACCACGAAGGCGGCGCGCGGCGCTATGGCCTCCATCCTCTGGTCGAAATTGTCCATGTCGAATTCGACGAAGTCGCGCTTATCGACCGTCTTCTTCTCGACGTTGGATTTGCCCGAGAGATCGCTCATCACCCCCATCACGAAGGGCAGTTCGACCTTCTGCCGCGACCCGAAGGTCTCGACCTCGTATTCGATGTGGACGCGCGGCGCCCGATTTTCCTTGATGAAACGCTGCCCGCCCTTGGCCATGGCCCAATCTCTCCCCGCGCTATGGGCGCCGAGCCCACGGCCGCCCGCTCGAAATTACCATAGGCGCCGAAAGCACGCCTCAACAAGCCCCACCGCTCCGAATCAGCGTTTTGGCCATCCTTCGCTCTCTTTCAGTTAGGCGGCCGGGAAGGCGCGGATCGAATCCTTCCGGGCGCATCATCCCCCCCGCTGGGAGGTCAGCACTTTGCGCGCCTCTTCCATGCTGCCGGGCGCGATGTCCTCCAGGACGCCGAGGAAATCGAGGTTCACCCAGTCGCGGGCGCGCTGGAGGACGACGGGAACCGGGCTGCTAGGCTCCTTGCGGCGGTAGTAGTCGCCGATGGCGTCGAGCGCGCGCAGCACGTCCTCGCGACTGTTGACCGAGCCCGAGAGACTGGGACCCGATCCGGCCGCGGCGGCCTCGTAGCCGCCCGCCGCCGGCGACGCCTCCTCCTCCTCGGCCGGCGGCGCGGCGGAGAACGACAGCACCGCCTTCCTCAGTTCGGCCAGGACGGCGTAGGTCGGCTGAAAGTTGGGACCGGTGTCGCCTTCGGCCTTGGCCGTGAGGATGGCGTCGGCCGCGCGGATTGAAGCGGCGATCGCGTCGAGCCTGGCGGCCGCCTCCACCAGGGTCTCGTCCGGCGTTTCGTTCAACGCGGCGCGGAACTGGCCGTAGCCCTCTTCGCCATCGCCACCGGCGCGGAATCGTTCGAAGTCGGCGCCGGTGAAGCGGCCGAGCCGCGGATGGGCCAGCAGTATCGTCCGTTTCAGCGGCCCGAGGAATTCGCCGACCCGCGAGAGGGACTCGCACGGCCCCTTGCGGCCCTGAAAGCCGTATTCGTCCAGCGCCGGATGCATTGTGTCCCAGAACCGCTCGCACAGCCCCTCCAGGAACGCCGCGCCGGCCGCCACCTGGTCGAGATCGCCGGCCCGCGCCCCGGCCCGGCAGAGATAGACCGCTAGCCAGAGATCCTTGGTCCGGGCGCTCTGGGCCTGGATCAGGCTCACCACCCGCCGCCAATCGACGTCCTCGGCGGCCTCGGCCTCGCCGGTGATGTCCATCGAAACCGAGCGTTCGAAGACCTGTTCTATCTCCACCCGCTCGGGGTCATAGGAGAGATCCTCTCCCGCCGGCGCCTCCTCGGAGATCGGGACCAGCAAGCTCTCGACATCGACCGCCATCTTCCTCTCCCTCCCACCGGACGCGTTCCAACGGCCAAGGGATGCGACAGTAGCGCGCCTTCCGCAAGCCGGCGATGCCCCGCTTCGGGCCATCGCGATCCGGAATGCAACCTTTGCCAGCCCCATGGCCCGTCGTGTAGTGTCGGCGCCGCGCTGCCCGCTGCGGGGATCACAGGGGGGCACATGCCCACAGGCGACACACGTGACGCGGTCATCACCCTGCCGATCCCGGGCAAGGTGGCGATCGAACGCTTCGAGACCATCGAGCGCCTGAGCGAACCGTTCGTCATTTCGGTGCTGGTGCTCAGCGACGACTTCGTCGATTTCTTTCCTCATCTGGGCGCGGCCGTCGGCATCAAGGTGTCGCACGAGGGCGAGACGGTGCGCGCCTTCCACGGCCTGTTGTTCGAGGCCGACTACATCGGCGAAAGCGGCGCCGGCCATCGCTACCATCTGACCCTGCGCCCCTGGCTGCATGTCCTTTCCCGCAACCTCGACTATTCGATCTTCCAGGAGAAGAGCACGGTCGATATCGTCAAGGCGGTCTTCGAGACGCGAGGCTGCAGCGACGTCGATTACAGCAAGCTGAGCGGGACCTATGCACCCCGCGACTACTGCGTGCAGTACCGCGAGAGCGACTTCGCCTTCGTCTCCCGGCTCATGGAAGAGGACGGAATCTACTACTACTTCCGCCACGCGGAGGATCGTCACACCCTCGTCCTCTGCGACGGCCGCGCCTCGCACGAAGAGGCCGACTATTCGAGCCTGCCCTTCGCCAGCGCCACCGGCGCGATCCTCCTGCCCGGCGAGACCCGGCTGCAGAGCGATCGGATGTGGCTCTGGAACGAGCGCGTCGCCACCGGCGCCGAAGGCGATGTCAAGCTGCGCAACTTCGATTTCGAGCGGCCGGCGACCCCGCGGGAAGGCAGCTACGGCGAAGGCGAGAAGCTGGCCGTCGAGAAGGCCGAGGTCTACGACTTTCCGGCCCGCTTCCTCGAACCCGACGACGGCAAGGCGCTGGGCCAGACCATCCTGCAATCCGCCCGTCGACAGCGGCAGGCCTATGTCGGCGAGGGCGACGCGACCGGCCTGTTCTGCGGCGCCCTGGTCAAACTCGCCCGGCATCCAGTGACCCGGCTCAACCAGGACTATCTGGTCTGCGCCCTTCGCTACAGCCTGGAGACCCAGAGCTATCGCTCGGGCGCCGCGTCCGCGCCGGTCTCGCCCAGCCTTGTCGCCCTCGAGGCGATCCCCGCCGACACGCCCTGGAAGGCGCCTATCGTCAACCCCAGGCCGGTCGCCCGCGGCCCGGAAACCGCGATCGTCACCGGCCCAGAGGGCGAAACCATCTACACCGACAAGTACGGCCGGGTGAAGGTCCGCTTCCACTGGGATCGCAGCAACTCGAGCGGGGAGAAGACCACCTGCTTCATTCGCGTGTCGCATAATTCCGCCGGCGCGGAATTCGGCAACATCATCCTGCCCAGGCTCGGACAGGAGGTGATCGTCGATTTCCTCGATGGCGATCCGGATCGTCCGATCATCACCGGCCGGGTCTACAACGCCGCCGAAATGCCGCCCTACACTCTCCCGGACAAGAAGAACCTATCGGTGTGGCGCAGCGAGACGATCGGTACGACCGGCCCCTACGAGGGGGGCGAGACTCCCCCTTCGGGCCAGGCGTTCAACGAGATCAGCATGGACGACACCGGCGGCACGGAGCAGCTCTACGTCCGCGCCCAGCGCGACGCGGTCACCATGGTCTACAACGACCATAAATACACCGTTCAGCGCGACGAGACCGGCCGGGTCGGGCGCGACCGCGCCACCAACATCAAGAACAACGAGACCTTCACCGTCGAGCAGGGCGAGCGGAAATCCACCATCCAGAAGAACGAGTCGCTGACCGTGGTCCAAGGCGACATGTCGACGACCGTCAGCCAGGGCAACAAGACGGCCGCCGTCAAAATGGGAAATTATTCCGTGGACGTCGCCCTGGGCAACTACTCCCTCAAGACCGACGCCGGCGCGGTGTCGGTGGAGGCGATGCAGAAGATTTCTCTGAAGGTCGGTCAGAACTCGATCGTGATCGATCAGACCGGCGTCACCATCAGCGCCCTGATGGTCTCGATCACCGCCCAGGTATCGCTCCAGGCCAAGGGCCTGATGACCGACGTCGAAGGCAGCGCCATGACCACGGTCAAGGGCGGCATCGTGATGATCAACTGATGGCCCCCATGGACAAATGGAATCGCGTCAAATGGACCGAGGCCGCGCAGATCGCCGAGCGCCTCGACTGGGACCAGGATCTGGGGGCGGACGCCCGCGCCGCCCCCCGTGATTTTTTCGTCAAGCTGCGGACCGTGGGCCGGCTCAACGACGCGGTGTTCTTCCTGGGTCAGGCCCTGCCGCGCTACGAGACCGTGGCCTGGGCCGCCCGGGCGGTGCTCGACACGCCCAGGCCGACGCCGTCCAGGGGGCCGGACGCCGAAGCGCTCAAGGCCGCGCTGCTCTGGGTCCAGGACCCCAGCGACGCCCGCCGCCGCGCCGCCTTCGACGCCGCCGGCAAGGCGCGCACGGTCGGCGCCGAGCGGCTGGTGGCCCTCGCCGCCTTCTTTTCCGGCGGATCCTTGACCCCGGCCGAGGTTCAGCCGGTGCAGGCGCCCAACGAATCGGCCGGCCTGTTCGCCGCCGGCGCGGTGCTGTTGGCGGCGGCCGAGAGCGGCGATCAGGACGCCGCCCTGAACAGGGCTCTCGACGCCGGGTCGATGATGGCCGCGCGCGGCGTGGGCGCGGGAGCGGCATGACGCTCACCCTGGCGATCACCAACGTGGAAAAGCTGGAAAACGGCGTCCCCACCCGCCTATGTCTGGACCGCTTCGGGGCCATCATCGGCCGCTCGCCCCAGGCCGACTGGAGCCTGCCCGACGCGCAGCACTACATATCCTCCACCCACTGCGAGATCGACTACCGCGACGGGGCCTATGTGCTCAATGACAAGAGCACCAACGGCACCTTCGTCAACGGCGCCGCCGATCGTGTGGCCTCGCCCCACACCATCCGCGACGGCGACCACATCCTCATCGGGCCCTACGACATCGCCGCCCGGCTCGACGGCGCCGACGCCATGGGCGGCCCACCCGCCCGAGACGCCGCCGTCGCACCGGCCCGGGACGTCTGGGAGGGTCACGGCGGCGCGCCCGTCTCCAGCGACGTCGCCCGCGGCTGGGACCGGCCGGCGCCGAACTCGGCGATTTCCGGGGCCGGCGCGATGTCCGGGAACTGGACCCCGCCCCGGGTGCAGGCCCCGCCGCCGGCGCCGCCAGTCTCATCGGTCTGGAACGATCCGGCCGCGCCCGCGACTCCAGCCTCCGACTGGTCGAGTCCGGTCTCCGCGCCGGTCAGCCTGACCCCGGCCCCGGCCAAGGATCCCTTCGGCCTCGGCGGTGGCGGCGCGGCGGTGGCCGCGCGTCCCGTTCCCGAACCGGTCGCGCCGTCTGCGGCGTGGGAGACGCCGGCCTCCGTCCCGCAACCCGCGCCGTCATCGGGATGGGGACCATCGACCCCGGCGGGCG
>DASRLN010000216.1:0-2231 GCA_035648435.1 Caulobacteraceae bacterium | reverse complement strand
GATCATGGGCCAGCTGGTGCAGACCTCGAGCCGCATGCTGTTCGAGGAGGTGACCTTCGACCAGCACGGCGTCACCAGCCTGGACTGGTCGAGCTATCCTGTGATCCGCTTCGAGGACTGCCCCGAGGTCACGCCGGTGATCGTCCAGCGACTGAACGAGCCGTCGCAGGGCGCCGGCGAGGAAACCATGGCGGCGGCGGCCGGGGCCATCGCCAACGCCTTTTTCGACGCCACCGGCCGACGGATGAGCCAGTATCCCCTGACGCCCGATCGTGTGAAGGCGGCCCTGGCGGGGCCAGCCCTGGTCTGAAAACAAGAAGAGAGAGAGGAAACGCTCATGAACATCCGTATCCCGCTGATGGCCGCCCTGGCCGCCAGCCTGCTCGCCGGCCCCATGGCCCAAGCCCAGGAGGCGGTGGTCGGGGTCGCCAACCCCGAGGCCCTGTTCCACAGCAAGAACCCCAAGCTGGATCGCAACAAGCAGGCCGCCTACCACATCGAGAAGGAACTGCTCGAATGCGGCGAGTGGAGCCGGGCCGGCGAGTGGCTGACCAAGGCCTATCACCAGCATAATCCCCAGGCGAAATCGGGCCTGGACGGGGTGGTCTATTTCTTCACCCAGGTGCTGAAGGTGAAGCCGAAGGCCTGCCCTGCGAAGATGACCAACAAGGTCGTCGCGGTGCTCGCCGAGGGCGACTATGTGACGGTCATCACGCCGCGGACGCTGAAGGACCCCAAGGACCCGAAGCAGACCTACACCACCACGTGGTTCGACAACTGGCGCTTCGTCGACGGCAAGGCCGACGAGCATTGGGACCCGGCGACGCGGTAGCACCCTCCCAGAGAGGAGGGCGGCGCTCTTGAGCCCTTCTCCCCTTGCGGGAGAAGGTGTCAGCGAAGCTGACGGATGAGCAACTGTGTTGTTCAGGCGAGGGCGGGATTCCATTCCTGGCCGTTGCGCAACATGGCCAGGATGATGCCGAGCATGCGGCGTGCGACGGCGATGATAGCCATCTTGGGGGTCTTGCCGTCGGCGATCAGGCGCTCGCGGAAGGGCTTCAGGGTCGGGTGGCAGCGGGCCGCGCTGAGGGCGGCCATGTACAGCACCTCCCTCACCTCGGCTCGGCCGCCCCAGATGGCGCGTTTGCCGGCGCGCTTTCCGCTGTCGTCGTCGAAGGGCGCGACGCCGACGAGGGCGGCGATCTCTCGTCGATCGACGTCGTCGATTTCGGGGACCATCGCGAGCAGGGTGTGGCTGAGGACCGGACCGGCGCCGGGCATGGACTGGATCAACCGGTCCTTGGCCGCCAGTTCGGGAGTGTCGGCGACGATCTGGGTCAGGCGCTTGCCGATCAGAAGGATCTCCGCATCGATCCTCGCCAAGCGATGGCGGTGCATGCGGCGCAGGACCGGGTCGCGCACCTGTTCGAGCCGGTTCTTGAGGCGGACCCGGTCTTCGGTGAGCTGGCGTCTGGCGGTCACCAGCTCGGCCATCCGTTCGACCACGGGGTCGATCCGGGGCGTGCGAGGCGGCAGTTCGGCGGCGAAGCGGGCGATCATGGCCGCATCGATCCGGTCGTTTTTGGCCAGCCGCCCGAAGGCGCGTGCGAACTGCCGGACGCGGTACGGGTTGACCAGGCGCACCGGCAGGCCGGCTTGGCGCAAAGCCTTCACCAAGCCGCGTTCGTACCCGCCGCTCGGCTCCAGCCCGATCGCCTTGACCGCGAGGGCGCCCACCCGCTCGATCAGTGCAACCCAGCCGGCCTCATCGTTGGCCACCTGGAACGTCTCGTTCATCGGCAGGATCGCGATGTCCAACACCGCCTTGGACACGTCGATACCCACCACCGCTTCGGCTTTGCTCATCTTCGGAATCCCATCCTTGCGTGCGGGGTCTTGCCCCCTGCAACTGTTCGGGTTGAAGAAGACGACGACCGCGGCCCCGGCTCATCCACGGCTTGCTGGCCCCTGGGGTCACGGGCTCGCGGTCGCCGCCGCCGGTCGGGTCATGACCCGACCGGCGGCAATCGCCACTTTGGCCGATTCCCAACACACAAGGGGTCGAAGACACTATCGGGTTGGGCCGGCGCGACCCCTCACCCGGCGTGCGTCCGCACGCCACCCTCTCCCACAAGGGGAGAGGGTCCAACATGGGCCCCTGACTTAGCGCCTATGCGCTCACGCGGGGATGAGCGGGATCGAACCTATTCGCTCACGAACTGGGTCTGCCC
>DASRLN010000215.1:0-12369 GCA_035648435.1 Caulobacteraceae bacterium | reverse complement strand
ACGCCGCCAGGCGATCACGCGGGCCAATGGCGCCGGGGCCGGCACGAGCTATGGCTACGACGGGGCGGATCGGATATCGAGCCTCGTCCAGTCCCTCACGGGTGGCGCGGCGGTGACCTGGACGCTGAGCTACGATCCCTCCAACGCACTGGTCTCGCGCCAGGTGACCAACAGCGCCTACATCTGGCATCCGGGAGCGGGAAACGTCGCCTACACCGCCAATGGCCTCAACCAGTACACGACCCTCGCGCCGGGCGGGACCAGCGCCTACGACTATCGCGGCGACACCACCTTCGACGCCGCCAGCGCAACCAATTTCACCTACGACCTGGAAAACCGCCTGACCGCCGCCAGCGCGCCGACGGCGGTGACGCTGGCCTACGACGCCGCCGGCCGGCTGGCGACCAAGACCGCCGGTGGGACAGCCGACACCTTTCTCTACTCAGGCTCCATGCTGGTCGGCGAGTACAACAGCGCCGGAACCATCCTTTCCCGCTACATCCCCGGCCCGGGCGGCGACGAGGCGGCGCTGATGTATGCCGGAGCCGGGACGACCACGCCCCAGTGGCTGCACGCCGACGCGCAGGGCTCGACCATCGCCTGGTCGAACGCCGCCGGCGCCTCGCTGGGGACCCTGGCCTACGACCCCTACGGCCAGCCCTCGGCGTGGAGCGGGCCACGCTACGCCTACACCGGCCAGCTGATGATCCCCGAAGCCCGGCTCTATCATGACAAGGCCCGGGCCTATTCCCCCGGTCTGGGTCGGTTCCTGCAGACCGACCCGGCGGGCTTCGCGGGCGGCGTGAACCTCTACGCCTACGCCGGGAACGATCCGGTCAACGGCGTCGATCCGAGCGGGATGACCGAGGATTCCAAGGATACCGCGCCCAAGACCTGCATCGGCGGCGTCTGCCCGGGGGCGCCATCGGTCTCGGAGGTTGTGGTCAACGGATCGGGGCAGGCTAGTAACCACGACTGGGGCGGCTTCAGCGGCGGTCCGGGCGGGGCCGCTCAGGGCGGAACGCCAGGCGCCAACGGCGACCCTGCAACGGTCGTCTCCGAGCTGATCGTGAGCGCCACACCGAAGCGGTCGCAAGCCCCTATGAGCGTGTCGCCTTTGCTGATTAGCAGTGGCACGAACGTGTCTAGTCCACGAAATCCTTGGTGCATAGTTGGAGTCTACGAATGTCTCAGCAATTCCCCGAGTCCGGAGTTTTCACGGAGTTGCCACGAAGATGAGCAAGAGGACATGGCGTAAATGGAGAAAAAGGGGTCAGAGTCATTTTCACTAGTCAGCCCGAGCGACAATCCGGCGTGGTTCGTGAAAATGACTTCGACCCCTTTTCTCGACCCCCTTTCTCAAAGGCAGCGATCACCTATCGTCGCCACGCGCGTGTTCAAACGATCGGTGTTCAAACGATCGGGGCCAGCTCTCCCCCTCACCCTGCCCTCCCCCACTAAGAATGGGGGCGACGGTGATCGTGGACGAGGTGAGTGAATCCGGTAGCCCATGAAGGGGAAGGAGGATGCACTCGATCACGCGGTCAACGCCAGGAGGGCGAAGGTGGCGAGCCAGTGTTCGCCCATGTAGTCGCCGGCGACGTGGGGAAGGCTGGCGGCGAGGTGGCGATCGGCGGCGGCGGTGAACAGCGCCCGGCGCGGGTCGGCGCCGTCCAGCGCCGAGGCGAGGCCGCGCAGGCACCAGGCGCGGGAAAGATTGAGGCCGTCGAGGTGGGCGATCTTGCCGTCGGAGCGGTCGCTGACCCGCGCCGGGTGAAACAGGGCCGCGGGCCGGCCCTCGGCGGCGCCGGGCAGGAAGCGGGCGAACCAGTCGCGGAATTCGGCGGGGGCCAGGATCCGGCGCATCAGCTCGCCCTCGATCAGGGCCGGGGAGAGGAAATCGTCGCCGGAAGGCTCCCAGGCCTGGCAGTCGGCGTCGGCGCCGTACCAGGCGCGCGCTTTCGCCTCGATGAGACTGGCCAGATCGGGATCGCCCACGGTGGCGGCGTAGTCGCCCGCCAGGGCCAGGACGAAGGCGGTGTTGGAATGGACGCCGGCGCGGACCGGGTAGTCGGCCCTGGGCAGGAAGGCCGTGAGGCGCGCGGCGAAGGCCTCGGCCAGTGGCCTCAGGGCGGGCCCCCAGCGGCGGTCGTGGTGGGCGAGTTCGGCGGCGAGCATCAGCAGCCAGGCCCAGCCGTAGGGCCGCTCGAATCCGCCGCTTGTCGGCCGGGCGAGATAGGCCAATTCGCCGGCGACTTTTTCGCCCGTGAACGCGGCGTCGAAATGGGCGGCGATCGAGGCGGCTTGCGGCAGTTCCGGATGGAGGCGCAGCAGCCGCGCCAGCAGCCAGTGGCCGTGGACGCAGCTGTGCCAGTCGAAGCTGCCGAAGAAGATCGGATGCAGGACGCGCGGGCTCGCCGCGTCGGCCGGTCCGGCGAAGACGTGGACGAGGATGTTGGGGTATTCGCGGGCGACGTGGCCGAGGGCGATGTCGGCGAGGCTCGCGGCGAGGCCGGGAGTGAGGGCGTGGCCGGTCAAAAGCGGAAGACCAGGAAATACATCAGGGCGATGTTGGCGGCCAGGACGATCAGGGCGGTGGGGGCCTGGGCGCGGATCACCGCGCCCGGCGGCAGGTTGAGCAAGGCGGTGGGAATGATGTTGTGCGCGGCCATGAGGGTCATCAGGGTTCCACAATAGCCCGCCAGCATGCCGATCGATCCCATGATCGCCGGATCGCCGCCGAACTTTCCCACGATCAGCGGCGCGCCGACGCCGGCGGTGAGCACCGGAAAGGCGGCGAAGGCGTTGCCCATGATCATGGTGAAGATCGCCATGCCGAGGCAATAGAGGACGACGACGGCCAGGCGGCTGTCGGCGGGCAGCCAGCCACCGAGGAGGGCGCCGACCGCGTGGCCGACACCGGCCAGGGCGAAGACGGCGCCCAGGGCGGCCAGGAGCTGGGGCAGGATCGCCGCCCAGCCGACGCTGTCCATCAACCGGCGGGCCTCCTGCGGGGCGGCGGTGAGCGGCGGGCGCAGCATGGCCATGGCGGCGGCCAGGGCGATGACCACGCCCAGGGCCAGGGCGATGACGGTCGCCTGTTTCGGATCGACCAGGGCGCCGCCGCCGATCTTCAGGCTCTTGAAGGCGAACGTGCCACCGAGGGCGACGGCGGGAATGATCAGCACCGGCAGGAACAGCCAGTCGCCCCATCGCGCCGCGCTCGCCTGGCGTTCGGCGGGCGTGGTGGTCGGCGGCCGGGAGAGGCCGATGCCGCCGAAGCCGCCGATCGCCACCAGGGCCAGCACCAGGACGCCGTTGCCGAAGTCTCCCAGCCGGTCGCCGGCCAGGAAGCTGAGCGCGAACAGGCCCCAGAAGGCGGCGTTGTTCCAGCGTCTGGAATTGGCCCGGTCCAGGGCGCTGGCCACGGCGACGACCGCGAACAGGGCTCCGGCCAGGAGATAGGCGAAACCGACGCCGATCATGGCCCCTCGCTGGCCAGGCGGCGATCGAGCCGGACGAGCCGGGCGGCATGGACGACGAAGGCGATCACCGCCGTCGGAATGGACCACAAGGCCACGCGCAGGGGCTGAACCTGGAGGTGGTCCTGGGCCAGCACCGCCTGGATCATCAACACCGAACCCAGGGCGATGAAGATGTCCTCCCCGAAAAAGGCGCCGATGTTATCGACGGCGGCGGCGTGGGCGCGGATGAGGATGCGACGGGCGCTGTCCCCAGGGCCGTGACGGACCTCCTCGCCGGCCTCGGCCATCGGGGCGAGCAGCGGTCGCACCATCACCGCGTGGCCGCCCAGCGACAGCAGGCCCAGGGCGGCGCTGAGCTGGCGGGCGGCGAGATAGGCGGTGAGGATGCCGCCGACGCTGACCCCGGAGAGCCGGCCCACGAGCGTGCGGGCGCGGGTCTGGAGGCCGGCGCGCTCCAGAAGGCCGATCACCGGCAGGACCAGGAAAACGATGCTGATATAGCGGGAGTCGTTGAACGCCTTGCCGAGCGCGGCGACGGTGGTCGCGAGGTCCAGGCCGCCGGCCAGGCCGGTGACCAGGGCCGCGGCGGTGACCACCAGGATCGGGTTCATCCGCAGCACCAGCCCGATCATCACCACGCCGACGCCCAGGAGACTCATCATCGGTATGGATTCATCCAGGCAATGGACCACGAACCTCACGCACTACACGAACTCCGGCTCGACGCCGAGACGGTGTTGGCGGGGACGGAGGCGTCGATGTGGCGGCCTTGCGCCCCCTCCACCACCCCGTCCTTCGGCGGGGCGGTCCCCCTCACCCCGCTGCGCGGGGGAGGAAAGACACTATCCTCCCCCGCCTCTATGCGGGGGAGGTGGCGCGGCGCTCTTGTTTGCGCCGTGACGAAGGGGGCGCAAGTCAGCGACACGGGTCCGCCGAAAAGTATGGATCCAGTGGCCGCCAGAGGGGGAGAAGAGCATTTCGCTCGGACTTCAGCGCCCATGGTCTGACAAACCTCGCGCTCCGGAGCGATCGCCAATGCCCCAGATCAGACCTTTCCAGCCGGGCGACCTCGATGATCTCTATCGGATCTGCCTGGCCACCGGGGCCGACGGCGGGGACGCCGGCGCGCTCTACGACGATCCGCGGCTGCTCGGTGATGTCTATGCCGCGCCCTATGCGATCCTGGCGCCCGATTGCGCCTTCGTGGCCGTGGATGAGGCGGGCGTCGGCGGCTATATCCTCGGCGCGGCGGACACCCGGGCTTTCGAGACCCTGGCCGAAGCGCGGTGGTGGCCGGGGCTGCGCGACGCCCATGCCGATCCGACCGGCACGCCGCACCGGCAATGGACCGCCGACCAGCGGCTGGCCTGGCTGATTCACCACCCACCGGCCGCGCCGGACGACCTCGTCGCCGCCTGGCCCTCGCACCTCCACATCGACCTTCTGCCGCGCCTCCAGGGGCGGGGCGCGGGCCGGCGGATGATCGACCACTGGCTCGGCAGGATGAACGAACTGGGATCGCCCGGCGTCCATCTGGGCGTCGGCGAGGCCAACCGCCGCGCCCGGCGATTCTACGCCGCCCGTGGTTTCACCGCGCCCAGGCTCGCCGCGCCGCCGCCGCGCGGCGTCGTCTGGCTGGCGATCGGGCTCGGCGCCTGACGGCTCATCCGTTGAAGGCGGTGACCGCGTCGATGATCCGGTCCTGGGTCTCCTCGTCCAGATCGGCATGCATCGGCAGGCTGATCACCCGCCCCGCCTTGGCCTCGGTGACCGGAAGACCGCCGGGGGCCGGACAGGCCGCGTAGCAGACCTGCTGGTGCAGCGGGACCGGGTAGTAGACGGCGGTGGGCACCCCGGCGGTCTTCAGGTGCGCGGCCAGGCCGTCCCGGTTCTCGTGCTCGATGGTGTACTGGGCCCAGGTCGATATGCCGCTTTCGATCACCGCCGGCGTCGAGGCGACGCGGCCCCCGAGGCCGCGCCCATAGCGCGCCGCCACGGCGCCCCGCCGCTCGATCTCCTCGGGGAAAACGGCCAGCTTTTCCAGAAGGATCGCCGCCTGAAGCGTATCGAGCCGGCTGTTCATCCCCACCCGCATGTTGAGGTATTTGGGATCGTGCCGAAAATCGCGGCCGGCGACATCGCTCGCGGTCGCCTTGCCGTGAACCCGCAGGGAATCCATCCGCTCCCACAGCGCCGCGTCGTTGGTGACCACCGCGCCGCCGTCGCCATAGCAGCCGAGCGGCTTGGCCGGAAAAAAGCTGGTGGTGGCCACGTCCGCCCAATGGATGGGATGCCTGCCGCCGATCGTGCCGCCGAAGCCCTGGGCGCTGTCGGCGATGAGCCTGAGGCCGTGGCGCCGGGCGACCTCCGCGATGGCGGGGTAGTCGGCCGGCTGACCGAACAGATCGACCGCGATGACCGCCCGCGGGGTGAGCCGGCCTTCGGCCCCCACCGCGACGATCGCCGCCTCCAGCGCGGCCGGATCGAGGTTGTAGGTATCGGGGAGGACATCGACGAATACCGGACTCGCCCCGGTCCACGGGATGACTTCGCCGGTGGCGGTGAAGGTGAAGCTGGGGCAGAACACCGCGTCGCCCGGCCCCACGCCCCAGGCCATCAGCGGCAGGGCCAGGGCGTCGGTGCCGTTGCCGCAACCGAGCGCCAGGTCCGCCCCGCAGAAGGCCGCCAGCCGCGCTTCCAGGGTCTCGACTTCCGGACCCAGGACGTAGCGGCCGTGGTCGAGCACCCTGGCGATGGCGGCATCGATCCGGGGCCGCAGGCGGCGCTGCTGGGCGGCGAGATCGATGAAGGCGATGGTCATGGGGATCTTTCCGACGGCGGCGGCGGGACCGTCATGGGGCCTTCTACGCAGCCCCATCCGGCCACCGCAACCCCCCGAAAAGCCATCACCGCCCCAGGCTGGCGCCCGGAGCGGTGAAGGAAACACTGAGGCCTTCCGAGGCCGCCGGCCGGCCCGCCCCGCGAAGGACGGAACGGGCCTGCCGGGCGCAAGCGGCCTTACTTCGGCTTTTCTTCCTTCGCCGCCGGATGAGGCGCCGGGGCCGCGTGAACCGGTGCGGCCGGCCGCGCCACGGGCCGGGCGGCATGAACCACCGGCGCCGGATGGGCCACCGGCGCCGGATGGACCGGAGCGGCGGCCGTCGGCGGCTTGCGCATCTCCGTCGTCCGCGTCGTGGCCGGCCTGGTCGCCGTGCGCGGCGCGGCGGCGGGCCTCACCGCCGTCGCATGCGGCGGGGCGGCGGACCTGGTCGCCGTGCGCGGCGCGGCGGCGGCTTTCATCGCCGTGCGCGGCGGGGCGGCGGCCTTGATCGCCGCGTGCGGCGCGGCGGCGGCTTTCATCGCCGTGTGCGGCGCGGCGGCGGGCTTGATCGCCGTCGCGCGCGGCGTGACCGTCGGCCTGGTCGCCGGCTTGAGGCCGGCGGCGGGAGTCGCCCTCGCGCCGGCCGCCCCCTTCGCACTCGTGGCGGCCTTCACGCCCGAAGCGGCCGGGGCCGGCCGAGCGCCTGGATGCGCCCCGGCGACCGGCGCGGCGGCGACCGGCTTGCCTGCCGCCGCCCGGTGAGCGGCGACGGTCTTGGCGACCAGGGCCGGTGGCGGCGCCTTGAAAGGCGCCGACGCCGCCTTGGCGGCGACCACGCCGGGACCCTTGAACACCCCGGGCCTGGTCGTCGCCGCGACCGCCGGCTTGCCGAGATTGACACTGGCGCGGTTGGCCTTGACGGTGGCCGCGACCGTTCTCTGCCGGACCTGCGCGGCGACCGGGGCGATGTGCGGCGCGCGGGCGGCGGCGAGCTGCTGGGGCGTGGCCCGAACGGTGGCGCCGCCGGCCCCGCCGCTGTAGCTCACATTGTTGACGGTGGTGTTGTTGATCACCGTCTTGTTGTAAACCGTGGTGATCCGGGCGCCGGCGAAGTTGTTTACCGAAGTGTTGTAGAACAGCCGACCGTTACGCCATTCGCCCCCTTCGTATCCGTTGCTGCCGTAGCCATGACCGTAGTCGATGCCGCCGTAGTAGCCGACATGGGTTCCCCAATATCCAGTGTTGTAGACATAGTTACCCTCGTTCCAGCCCCAGTAGCCAGGCGTCCACAGATAGCCGACGCGCGGGGGCTGGATCCAGGTGCCGGGCACCCAGTAGTAGTCGCGAAGTCGTCGTCCCAGGCCCAGTAGCCGGGGGTCCAGATATAGCCGTAGGCGGGGATGGGCGGCTGGACATAGATCGGCAGGGCGGGCGGCGCGAAGCCGACGCTCACTCCGAAGCCGCCGCCGCCGATGCCGATGCCGATGTTGATCTGGGCGCGCGAGGCGGTGGGGGCCGCGGTGACCGCGAGGCCAAGGCCGAGCAGCAGGGCCGCCGAGGCCGTCGCCGAAATGAGATTACGCATGGATGCTCCGTTCGCGAGTGTTGGGCGCGCCGGCCATGAGGCCCGCGAGCGTGAGCCACGCCGATGAGGCGTGGTGGTGACGACAATCTGCGCGTTCTTCTGAACGCGGACGGGACAAGTCGGTCATCCCCCGTTCATGTGCAAAATAACTCATGCGCCTCCCCGAGCCCGCGGCTCCGCGCGGCCCCGACGCAAGGCCCCGCGTGTCGTTCCCAAGTCTCTAGCGCAAAGGCCGCCGCAAAGCCAACCGATCGTGTCCCAACGCGTGGCGTAACCGCGATGACGGCATGGTCTTGCGCAGCGCGGGGTTTGTCAGCCCATAGGCGCTGACTTTGGCTATCGGCGCCGGCATGTTCTCTTTCTGGATCGCCGGCGAGACGCCGGCGGTCCATGGAATGACAATGCTAAACTTAGCGCCGATGGGCTTCCAGCCCGCATCCTTTCGCGCGCCGTCCGGGGTTGGCGAACGAACAAGTCCACAATGACGCCTTTGCAATCGACGCCAGGGAGCGGGCTGACAAACCCCGCGCCACGGTTGTGGGCGTTAACCGTGCGTAAGCGCGGTTGCTCCAGTATCGCGACGTGGCGGCGAAAATGGGCTTCGCCGTCATGGGCGACTCAGGCGTAACTCCGACCAGCGCTTGTTCGGCTCGGACGGGGTCCGCACCGGGAGGGGAAATGATGCTTGCTCGCCGCGCGGCGGCCCACGCCGCCGCTCCCGCCAGTGACCGGGCCGCGGCCTATCGCGACCTGATCAGGACCGCCGAGGCGGATCTCGACGCGTTCTTCGTCACCGCCGGTGAAAAACTCACCGCCCTGCTCCGAGAACTCGAAGGCCCGGGCCGCCCGAAGACGCCCGGCCGGTCCTGACCGGTCAGCCGCGCCGGGCCTGCCAGGCCTGGAACATCAGGACCGTCCACACCCGGTGATCGAGCGAACTGTCGCCGCCGAGGTAGCGGCGCCACAGTCTTTCGACCGGCGCCGGGCGCAAGACGCCCTGACGCCGCAGCACGGCGGGGTCCAGCAGCTCTTCGGCCCAGCCGCGCAGGGCGCCGCTGAGCCAGGCGTGGAGGGGCACGGAAAAGCCCAGCTTCGGCCGGTCGATGAGTTCGCGCGGCACGTAACGATGGAGGACCTGGCGCAGCAGCCACTTGGCCTCGCCGCCCGGAGCGATCTTCATCGACCCCGGGGCGCGCCAGGCGAAGGCGGCGACGGCCGGATCGAGAAATGGGGCGCGGGTCTCCAGGCCACATGACATGGCGGCGCGATCGAGCTTCACCAGGATGTCGCCGGGAAGATAGTCGATACTATCCCGCCATTGCATGGCGTCCAGATCGGTGTCGAATGCGGGCGCCGGCGGCCGCCAGTCCGGGAGGGTGGCTGGCGGATCGACGAGCAGATCATCCGGGTTGGGCCAGGCGGTCATGGTCAATTCGTACAGCGCCTGCTGGTCGGGGGCGCCCAGCCAGCCGGCCGCCTTGCGCAGACTGGGACCGAGCGCGCCGCGCGAGGCGTACCCGCGCGCGGTCGGCCCCAGAAAACCCAGGGCGGCGTTGGCGAGGCCGAGCGGCACGGCGCCCAGACCCCCGCCGACGACCCCGCGCAGGGGAAGGCGGCGGATCAGGTTCCACAGCCTGGGCACGCCCGAGTAGCGCACATAGCCGCCGAACATCTCGTCGCCGCCGTCGCCGGTCAGACAGACGGTGACGTGACGCCGGGCCATCCGGCACATCAGCAGGGTCGGAATCTGCGAAGGGTCGGCGAAGGGCTCGTCATAGAGGCCCCCCAGATCGGGCACGATGTCGAGCGCGTCGGCGGCGGTGACGGTGTGCGAGGTGTGGTCGGTCCCCAGATGGCGGGCCACGGCCATGGCGGGCGCCGCTTCGTCGAACTCCGGGGCGTCGAAGCCCATGGTGAAGGTCTTCACCGGACGATCCGACACCGCCCGCATGATCGCCACGATGGTCGAGGAATCGATTCCCCCGGAGAGAAAAGCGCCCAGCGGTACGTCGGAAACCATTTGCGCGGCCACCGCCTGGCGCAGCCGCCGGTCCAGCCCCTCCACGGCGGCGCCCGGATCGGCGAGCCGGTCGCTTCGCCCGGCCTCCACCGCGGCTGCCACCGACCAATAGGGTGCGACGGCGGCGCCCTCCCCTTGCCGCCAGGTGACCAGGGCGCCGGGCGGGACCTTGCGAACGTTGCCATAGACGCTGAGCGGCGCGGGGATGTAGCCGTAGCAGAAATAGAGCGACAGGGCGGCCGGATCGAGCGCCAGATCGATGTCCGGGGCGCGCTCGAGCGCGGTGATCTCCGAGGCGAAGGTGAGAGCCTTGGGGTCGGCGGCGTAATAGAGCGGCTTTTCGCCGAAGCGGTCGCGGGCGAGCCACGCGCGGCGCTCCTGGCGATCCCAGGCGACGAAGGCGAACATGCCCGCGGCGCGGGCCAAGGCGCCGGCGACGCCGAACCGGGCGATCGCCTCGACAAGGACCTCGACATCGCAACGGCCTCGCCAGGCGATGGCCCCGCCGGCGTCGATCTCGGCCTGGAGGGAGCGGTAGTTGTAGATCTCGGCGTTGGCGACGATGAGGTAGCGTCCATCGGCCGAGATCATCGGCTGGTGGCCGCCGGGACCCAGATCGATCACCGACAGGCGCCGTTGGCCGAGCCACGCGCCGCCTTCGTGCCACACCCCTTCGTCGTCGGGGCCACGGTGGGCGATCGCGCCCAGCATGGCTGCGATCACGCCCCGATCGATCGCCGAGGGTCCGGTCCGGAACGCGCCGGCGATGCCGCACATCGGTCAGCGCCGCCCGAACCCGGAGACCGGCCTCGCCGCTATTGAGTCTCGCCGCGGCAATGGGTCGTCCACTTGCGGTGAACCATCACCGTTTCGCAGAGGGCGGCGTGGCGCTTCTCGTGGCGCGGCGCCGAGGCCGCGTGGCGATCGGTCGCGGGCTCGGCGGCGCCGTGATGGCGGTGGCGGCGCCCCGTCGCCGGCGCCTCGGGCGTCTTCCTCACGAAGGTGTCGTGATGACGGTGGCGGCGATGATGGCGGTGGTGATGACCGCTCGGGCCGGCGGCGGTGGACTCATGGTCCCCCTTGCCGGCGGCCGGCGCGGCCCGGGTGTGATGATGGTGGTGGTGGTGGTGATGGCGGTTGGCGTCGGCGGTGGAAGTCTGGTGGTCCCCCTTGCCGGCGGTCGCGGCGGTCTTGGCGTGATGATGATGATGGTGGTGGTGGCGGACCCTCGCCGAGGCCGCCGGCGCGGTCAGGGCCAGGGCTGTCAGGGCGAAGAGGGCCGCGAGCGCGGTCCGGATGGCGGTGTTCATGCTGTCAACGGTTTCCAAAGTGCGTCGCGTCGCCCCGAGGGTCAGGCGACTCGCCCCCGCAGGTCCTTCAACACCATGGGCACGAGTCCCGGCAAGTCCTCGCTGATCAGGCCGGGGCCGAAGGCCTGGCCGCAGGCGGCGTGGATCCAGGCCCCGGCGCAGGCGGCCTCGAAGCTGGCCATTCCCTGAGCGACCAGTCCGCCGATCAGGCCGGCGAGCACATCCCCCGAGCCGGCGGTGGCCAGCCACGGCGCGCCGTTGAGATTCACCGCCGCCCGGCCGTCGGGGGCCGCGATCACCGTATCGGAGCCCTTGAGCAGCACCACCGCCTGCGCCCGCGCCGCCGCCGACCGCGCCGCCGTGATCCGCTCCGGCGCGCTCTTCAGCAGGCCGGGGAAGATGCGCTCGAATTCGCCCGGGTGCGGGGTCAGCACGTCGTCGCGGTCGAGCGCCGAGAACAGCTCCTCGGGCTCGTCGCGGAAGACACTGAGGGCGTCGGCGTCGATGACCAGGGCCGCGCCGGTCCGCGCCAGGGCCAGGACGTTGGACAGCGTCGCCTCGGTCACTCCCGCCGCCGGCCCGATCACCGCCGCCTCGACGCTGGAGGCCGCCGCTTCCAGTTCGGTCTCGGTCTCGAAGGGCCGCAACATCACCGCCTCCAGGTGGGCGGCGTTGATCATCAGCGCCTCGGGCGGCGAGAGCAGGGTCACCAGGCCGGCCCCGGCCCGCAGGCCGGCGCGCGCCGCCAGCCGGGCCGCCCCGGTGCTCCAGGCTTCGCCGCTGACCACGATCAGGTGACCGCGGCTCTGTTTGTAGGCGTCTGTCCGCGGCCACGGGAAATGGCCCAGCCAGAGCTCCGGATCGTTCTCGAACAGGTTGCCGCCGCCGCCGGCCAGCCCGATGTCGGCGACCACCACCTCGCCGCAGAGCCCGCGTCCCGGCTGGAGCACGTGGACCGGCTTGCGGCGATGGAAGGTGACGGTGACGGCGGCGGCGAAGGCGGTTTCGCCGATCGGCCGGCCGATGTCGCCGCCGAGGCCGCTGGGCAGATCGACCGCCACCACCCTCTCCGACGATCCCGCCAGGGCGCGCGCCAGCCGCGCCGCCTCCCCCGCCAGAGGGCGATCGAGGCCGGCCCCGAACAGGGC
>DASRLN010000214.1:0-8730 GCA_035648435.1 Caulobacteraceae bacterium | reverse complement strand
GTCCCGGCATTGCCGCCGACGGCGCTGTCGCCGTTGAAGGCGACGTTGCTCAGCGACACCGAAGCGCCGGCGCCGACGAACAGGCCGCCGCCCAGCCCCGCCCCGCCGCCGCCCGAGGCGTATCCGAAGCCGCCCGTGCCGCCCTGGGCCAGGGTGTTGTCGATGTTCAGGCCGTTGACGCTGACCGCGCCGCTCTGGATGAACAGGCCCCGGTACTGGCTCCCGCCATCGAGCGTGAAATTCCCGCCCTCGATGTCGAGCGTGACGCCGGAGTTGAGCGCGATCGCGGCCAACTCCGAGGTCAGCGCGATATTTCCGCCCAGGTCGATCTCATAGGCGCCGCTGTTCGCCGCCTCGCCGTCGGCCACGGTGATCGCCGCGTCGAGCTGGGCCTGCGTGGTGACGGCGTTCCCGCCGTTCAGAATCGTGCCGGTCATTTCCGGGTCCCCGCCAATCGGTTGAGAAATCCCGGATACACGCAACGGCCCCTGGCGCGACCGTGACCGACCGCCGCATCGTCAAGTTCCACCTGAGGATAAGGTGACAGGCCGCACGCCATATGTGCTAGGACAACGTCCTGATTTCTTGCCGATCGGAAGCTGATTTCGGCGGCGGGAAAAGCGTTGCGTCCGGAGTGTAGTGGGATGACGATCGGGCTCGCCGAGGCGACGCCGTTCCGCCTGGGGCGGATGGAGGTCCGTCCCATGCTGCTCGAGGCCGCCTGGCCCGGCGGGCGGGCGGCGATTCAGCCGCGCGCCATGCAGGTGCTGATCATGCTGGCGGAAGCCGGTGGAGCGGTGGTTTCGCGCGACCGGCTGATCGCCGCCTGCTGGGATGGCCGCGCGGTCGGCGACGACGCGATCAACCGGATCATCCACCTCCTGCGCGACCTGGCGGAAGAGAGCGGCGGCGGGGGATTTCGCATCCAGACCATCGCCAAGGTCGGCTATCGGCTGCTGCCCGGCGCTTCGGAGACCCCCGACCGCGCACCCGAGCCGAGGCTGGCGGTGCTGGCCTTCGACAACCTGACCGATGATCCCGATCTCGCCTATTTCGCCGACGGGATTTCCGAAGAGATCCTGCATACCGTTTCAAAGACCACCGCCCTGAAGGTGGTCGGCCGCTCATCGAGCTTTTCCCTGCGCGGGGCGGACAAGTCGGCGCCGCGGGTCGCCGCGCTGCTGGGCGCCACCCACCTCCTCGACGGTTCGGTGCGGCGCTCCGGCGACCGGCTTCGGGTCACCGCCCAGCTGGAAGCCTGCGCCGGTCAGACCCGCCTGTGGTCGGATCGCTTCGACCGTCCCGTGGCCGAGGTCTTCGCCCTGCAGGACGAGATCGCCGCCGCCGTCGCCGCCGCCCTCGACGTCGCCTTCGCGCCCTCGTCGCCCCAGGAGCCGATCGATCCGGCCGCCTACGACCTTTTCCTCCGAGCCCGAGACACCGGATCGGGTCGCACCGTCCCCGGCCGTGAACTCCTCGAACAGGCCGTTGTCCTGTCGCCGGAATTTCCCCAGGCCTGGGCGCTCCTGGCCTATGCCCGCGGCGTGGCGCTGAGGTGGACCCTCGGCGCCGCGTCGTTCGCGGTTCAGCGCGCGGGCGTGGTCGCGGCGGCCGAGGAGGCCCTGGCGCGCGATCCGGCCAGCGGCCTGGCGCATCTCGCCTTGGCCAACATCGAGCCGCTTTGTGGCCGCTTCCAGGCCCACCTGGCCCTGGTCGCCAAGGCCCTCGCCGCCGCCCCGAACGACCCCATGGTGCTTTCGCACGCCGGCGGAGTTCACGACGTCACCGGCCAGACGCGGCTCGCCTTCGGCTATGTGGCGCGCGCCTACGAACTCGATCCTAGGCTGATCTGCTACTACTACGACTACCTGCTGGAAGCCCTGGGCCGTTCGGCCGAAGCCGCCGAGGGCTTCGATCGCGACCTGACCCGCTGGCCCGACGTCCTGCTGCTCCACACCACGGCCCTGCGCTCGGCCTATTCGAGCGGCGACTGGGTAAGATATGACCGGCTGTTGTCGCGCCTGCCCGCCTCGATGGTGGCAAATCCGATTGTGGCCCTGATCCGGGGCCACGCCGAGCCGTTGCGAGACTGGTCGCCGGCGCGCGCATCGAGCGCTCTCGAGGGGCTGTGGCGAGAGGTGAAGGAGACCGGGACCACCAGCTTCACCTGGACGGGAATCCTCTCCGCCAAGGGTCTAACGGACGAGATCTACGAAATTCTGGAAGCGGCGAGCTTCGACCACCTGTCGACGCCCGAGGGCTGCCTGCCGCCGGGCGAATTCAGCACCAACGTGCTCTTCTCGCCGATCTTCGGCGCCATGCGGCGCGACCGGCGCTTCGTGCGCCTGTGCGCCCGGCTGGGGCTCTGCGAATTCTGGCAGGCGACCGGAACCCGGCCCGATTTCGCCGAGGAAGTCGCGCCCTTCTATGACCTCGGGGAGGAGATGGCGCGTCTGTCGAACCGCGGTTCGAGGCCATGACCGGGCCGTTTCGAAGCGCCGACGGTCTTTAGCGTTGATTGGCAAACAATCGATCCATGGCGCGCGGCGGCTACGCCCACTTTCACCGCCAAGGAGCCAAGAAGCCAAGGAGAGACCATGGCGCTCTGCGCGCGTAGCGCACCGATTTTCTTGGCTCCTTGGCGTCTTGGCGGTTCCAGCGCTGGTCCGCGCGCCACCGCATCCGCCGAGGCGCGCGCGGTGAAATCGATTCAGTAATCCTTCAACGCACCCTCAGCGTTCGTGCAGGCTCTCGTTGACCCGCCGCGCCAGGGGCGAGAGCAGGTAGTCGATGATCGTGCGGCGGCCGGTCTTGATCTCGGCGGTCACCGCCATGCCGGGGAGCAGCGGCTCGCGGTGGCCCTCGACGACCATGAACGACTTCTCCAGGCTGATCCGCGCCGTGTAGGTGGGTGACGCGCCCACGCGATCGGGCGGCGGGGCGGGCGCGGTGGGATCGGACGTGCGGTCGTTCTGCGCGAAGGCGTCGCGGCTGACCTCGGTGATCTTGCCGTGGACGAGACCATAACGGGTGAAATTATAGGTCTCGATCTTCACCGCCACGTCCTGGCCGGCGTGGACGAAGCCGATGTCCCGGTTGGGAAGCTGCGCCTCGACGGTGAGTTTCTGGCTGTCGGGCACCACGATGAGCAGGCGCTGGGCGGGCGTCACCACGCCGCCGATGGTGTGGATCGCCAGCTCCTCGATCACCCCGTCGATCGGCGCGCGCAGTTCGGTGTCGCGGGACTTTTCCTGCGCCTTGATGAGCTCCTGGGAAAGTTCGTTCTCCTTCTCTTCGGCCTTGGCGAGGTCGGAAAGCACACCGGCCTGGAATTCCGAGTCCGCCTCGTCGCGCTGGCGTTCCAGAGCGTTGCGGGCGGCTTCGGATTGGGCGGCCCGATCGGTCAGGACCGATTGCTGATGGCGGGCGTCGCTGAGCGACTGTTCGGCGTCCAGGGCGGCGAAGCTGGTGCCGTAGCCCTTCTCTCGCAGTTGCCGATGGAGCCGGTCCTTCTCGGCCAGCATCGGCAGGGAAGCGCTGTTCTTGGCCGTTTCCGCCGCCACCTCCGCCGCCTCGGAGCGTTTTTCACTGATCTGCTGGTCGAGGTCGGCCAGCTTGGCGGCATGCTGGTCGGCCTGGGCGCGCATGGCCGCGCGCGCCTCGGCGACCTCGGTTTCGGTGGCCCCCGGAGGGACGACCAGCATCGCCTCGCCGCGACCGCCGCCCTTCAGGGCGGTCAGGCGTTCGACCTCCAGCCGGGTCTGCGCGAGATCCTGGGTCAGCCGGTCTTGATCGGCGCCGGTGGAGGTGGGGTCGAGTTCGATCAGCACCTGGCCGGCGCGCACGTGGTCGCCGTCCTGGACGCGGATGGCGCGCACCAGGCCCGGATCCAGCGGTTGGACGACCTTGATCTTGCCGGCCGGCAGCAGCCGGCCCGGGGCGGTCGCCAGGACATCGACCTTGCCCAGGAAAGCCCAGGCCACGGCGATCAGGAAGAACAGGCCGATGATCATCGCCAGGCCGCGGCCGGCGGGGGAAGGGGGTGTCTCGAGCACTTCGAGGGCGGCCGGCAGGAACTCCCGCTCGTCGCGCTTGTCGAAGCTCGCCACCCCCCGGCGCAGCATCCCGGTAAACGCATTCGCAATTCCGGTCATGCGTCCTCCCTCCCGTTCATGGGGAGGGTGGCCCGAAGGGCCGGGTGGGGCTGTGTGAAGCGACACCGTTGTTCGTGGTGATCGAGACTTCCCCACCCTGGCCGCTGCGCGACCTGTCCCTCCCCATGAAGGGGAGGGAGGATCATCACGCGCCCCCTCATCCCGCCACCGGCGTCAGGTCGCCGGCCTGCATCGCCCAGAGCTGGGCGTAGCGGCCGCCGGTGCGCAGCAGCGAGGCGTGCGAGCCGTCTTCGATCAGCCGTCCCTGCTCGATGGTCACGATGCGGTCGGCGTTGCGCAAGGTCGAGAGCCGGTGGGCGATGATGATCACCGTGCGGCCCTGGCAGATGCGCAGCATGTTGGCCTGGATCGCCGCCTCGCTCTCATAGTCGAGAGCCGAAGTGGCCTCGTCGAAGATCAGGATGCGGGGATTGCCGACCAGCGCCCGGGCGATCGCCACCCTCTGCCTCTGGCCGCCGGAAAGCGAGGCGCCGCGTTCGCCGATCACCGTGCCGTAGCCCTCCGGCAGGCCGAGGATGAATTCGTGGGCGCCGGCCAGTTCCGCCGCCGCGATCACCCGGTCCATGCTCATGCCGGGGTCGCCCAGGGCGATGTTCTCCCGGGCGGTGCGGTTGAACAGCACGTTTTCCTGCAGGACGACGCCGATCTGGCGGCGCAGCCACGCCGGGTCGGCCAGGGCCAGATCGATGCCGTCGATCAGCACCCGTCCGGTCTCCGGCACGTAGAGGCGCTGGATGAGCTTGGCCAGGGTGCTCTTGCCCGAGCCCGACGAGCCGACGATGCCAAGGACCTGGCCGGCGGGAACCTCCAGGGTGACGTCGCGCAGCACCAGCTGGCCGTCGATGCGATAGCGGAAATTGACCGCCTCCAGGTGGATGTCGCCGCGAATGGGAGGAAGGCTCGGCTGACCGCTCTGGCCGGGCTCCGGCGTGGTGTTGAGGATGTCGCCGAGCCGGTCGATGGAAATGCGCACCTGCTGGAAGTCCTGCCACAGCTGGGCCAGGCGCAGGACCGGCGCGGCGAGCTGCGAGGAGATCATGTTGAAGGCGACCAGTTCGCCGACCGTCAGCTTGTTCTGGATCACCAGGCCGGCGCCGAGGAACAGGATCAGCACCATGGTCACCTTGTTGATCAAGGTCGTCGTCTGGGTGGCGACGTTGCCGACGCCGATGACCTTGAAGGCGCTCATCACATAGGCGGCGATCTGCTCTTCCCAGCGCCGCTGCATGACCGGCTCGAGGGCCATGGATTTCACCGTCTCGACGCCGGAAACGGCCTCGACGAGAAAGGCCTGGTTTTCCGCCCCGCGCTTGAAGCGCTCGTTCAGCCGTTCGCGGAAAATCGGCGTCAGCCCGAGGCTGAGGCCGACGTAGAGCGGCAGCGAGCCGGCGACGACCAGGGTCAGCAGCGGGCTGTAGATGTACAGCACGACCAGGAAGATGATCGAGAAGAACAGGTCCAGCGCCAGGGTGATGGCCGACGAGGTGAGAAACTGGCGGATGGTGTCCAGCTCGCGAACCCTGGCCACGGTGTCGCCCACCCGGCGGGCCTGGAAATAGGCCATGGGCAGGGCGAACAGATGCCGGAACAGTCGCGCGCCCAGTTCCACGTCGATGCGGTTGGATGTGTGGGCGAAGAGGTAGGTCCGCAGACCTCCCAGCACGACCTCGAAGATCGCCATGATGCCCATGCCGAGCGCCAGGATCTCGAGCGTCGAGATCCCCCGGTGCACGAAGACCTTGTCGATGATCACCTGGAAGAACAGCGGCGTGAGCAGGCCGAAGACCTGCAGGAAGAACGAGCCGATCAAGACCTCGGTGAGCGGCGCCCGGTATTTCTTGACCGCATCGACGAACCACGAGACGCCAAACCGGCGGTAGGGGTCCGAGAGGGTCGCCCGCCGGGTCATCAGGATCAGCCGGCCCGACCAGCGCTCGGCGAACGCGGCCCCCGTGATCAGTTCGGGCGACGCGGCGCGTGGGTCCTGGACCAGCACCTTGCCGTCGGCGGCCTTGCCGATCACCAGCCATCCGCCGTCCCTGAGCTGAGCCAGGGCGGGCAAGGGCGTGCCTTCCAGCCGGGCGATGGTCGAGGTGACCGCCCGGGCCTTGACCGGGAAGCGCTTGGCGGCGCGAATGAGTCCGGCCTCATCCAGGCTGGCGTGGCCGCTGTGATGGAGAATTTCGGCCGGGTCGGCGGGCACGCCGAGGAGTTGGACCAGGAACGCCAGCGACGCGGCCCCCGGATCGATCGCTATCGTGTGGGCCGCGTCGTCCATGGCTTCGGCCTCAAACCTCCCCGCAATCGAACCAATGCTGCGCCGCCCTTTTACGGAAGCGATTGCAAGACGCCAACTCCGCGGGCGCGGGCATTTCACCGCATGCGCGGCTTCCCACGAAAGCGGATCGCGGGTAAGCCGCTGAGCGGCGCGGGTCGATGTCGTCGGGCGCGAGGCGCGGATGTGGCGGAACTGGCAGACGCACTGGATTTAGGTTCCAGCGCCGAAAGGCGTGGAGGTTCGAGTCCTCTCATCCGCACCACGCCGTCGCGGGTCTTGAACGTCCCATGGGGGGCGTGACATAAAGCCGGTTCGTTTCGCGCCGCCGGCCAGGACGGGATCTTGGCGGCGGCGTTTTGTTTACGGCCGACCGCCCGCCACTCGAGAGGGCTCGGGAAGAACTGGAAAGTCTCCATGCAAGTTGTTGAAAAGCCTGGCGAAGGTCTGAGCCGCATCTACGATGTCGTGGTCCCCGCCGGCGAACTGGGCGCGATGCTTGAGGCGCGCATCGCCGAGATCACGCCGACCCTGCGACTGAAGGGATTCCGACCGGGCAAGGTGCCGACGGCGCACGTCCGGCGGCTCTACGGCAAGGCGCTGATGGGCGAGGTGGTGGAAAAGACCCTCAGCGACACCTCGCGCCAGGTTCTCGACGATCATCACCTGCGGATCGCCTCACAACCGGACCTGAAGCCCCGGTCGGACATGGCCAAGGTGATCGCCGGGGCTGAGGATCTGGCCTACGACCTCGAGGTCGAGGTGATGCCCGACTTCGACCCGATCGACATCGCCGCCCTGAAGCTCACCCGGCCCGTCTATCATCCCTCGGAAGCCGAGGTCGATGAGGCGTTGGCCGAGGTCGTGACCCAGAACCGGACCTACGAGCCCAGGAAAGGCAAGGCCGCCAAGGCCCAGACGGACGATCAGCTGGTCATCGATTTCGTCGGCCGGATCGGCGGCGAGCCGTTCGAGGGCGGGACGGCCGACGATGTCCACCTGGTGCTGGGCTCCAGCCAGTTCATTCCGGGCTTTGAGGAACAGCTGGTCGGCGTCGCCGCCGGCGCCAATCTCATCGTCAAGACGTCCTTCCCCGACGACTACGCGGTCGATCGCCTGCGGGGGAAATCCGCCGAGTTCGAGGTCGCGGTCAAGGAGGTGAGGGAACCGAAGACCGCCAAGGCCGACGACGCCCTCGCCGAGCGGCTCGGCATGGCCGACCTCGCGGCGCTGAGGCAGGCCCTCCGGGGCAATCTGGAGGGGGAGTATCGCAACGCCTCGCGGTTCAAGTTGAAGCGCGCCCTGCTCGATCGACTGGACGAGAGCCACGCCATCGCCTTGCCGCCGCGCATGGTGGAGGCGGAGTTTCAGGGCATCTGGACCCAGGTCCGGGCCGACAAGGAAAAGGGCGTCGAATCCCCCGAGGACGAAGGCAAGAGCGAGGAAACGCTGCGGGCCGAGTACCGCAAGATCGCCGAGCGGCGGGTCCGCGTGGGTCTGGTTCTGGCGGAGATCGGCCGGCGGGCCGACCTCACGGTGACCGATCAGGAACTCGGCGACGCGATGCGGCAGGAGGCCCGGCGCTACGGTGAACAGGCTCAGCAGATATTCGACCTCATGCGCCAAAATCCCAACATCCAGAACCAGATGCGCGCGCCACTTTATGAGGAGAAGGTGGTCGATTTGATCCTCGGCCGGGCGACGGTGGCGGACAAGGCGGTCTCCAGGGAAGACCTGTTGAAGGACGACGATCTCCCCGAAGGCTTCGAAACCACGCAGGCCAAAAGCGTCAAGCCGAAGGCCGCCAAATCGAAGTCGCCCGCCAAGGGCTCGGTCGCCAAGGCCGCCGAGGCGGATGAGACGGCGCCTTCGAAGCCGGCGAAAAAGGCCGCCAGGCCGAAGGCCGAGCCGGTCTGACGCGGCCCGCGCCCCAGGCAATCGGGTGAGTTAATGTCGGCTATCCGCGTCGGGGCGAGCGGCGGGCACAGGAAGATTTTGGCCACGAACGGCACGAACCCCACGAACCTGGGCGCCTTGAGCGTTCAGACACACCGGCCAAATCAGCCCGCTGGCGCCTTTCGTGAGGTTCGTGGTTCAATCCTTTTCGCCGCTGGCGGCCCAATGTTGACGAATTGGTCATTCACCTGATTGCCCGTGCGCCGGGAGGCCGGCGAGGAGTAGTAGATGAGAGTTCTATACGGTGAAGGCGTAGCCTGCCGCACCGGCCCCGTGCCATGCGTCGTCGATCGTGAGGTCGCCGGCGAAGCGTTGGTGAGGGGA
>DASRLN010000213.1:0-54887 GCA_035648435.1 Caulobacteraceae bacterium | reverse complement strand
GGCGAAGACGACGGCGGCGACGATGACGGCGACCCGGAATATGCCCCAGGTCTCGGCGGTCTGGGTGCGGCGGACGAATTCGTTGGCCACGGCGCAGGCCCACCAGAACAGACCATAGCGGACCGCCAGCACCCCCCAGGCCTTGTCGGTAAGAGCGAAGGCGCCGCCGAGAATGAATTTCAGCGGGTTCTTCCGGATCGCCAGGCCGCCGAAGAGGACCGCGCCCAGGACCGCATCGACGATGGTCATCTTCATCTGCAGGATGTCGGCGCGGTGCAGGATCAGGCTGGCCCCGCCGAACACCATCGCCATGCCGCCGCTCACCGCCGGCAGGGGGGCGATCCTCCGTTCGAGGACGAGGCCGGCGGCCAGGGCCACGGCCGAGCCGCCGACCACCCACCAGGTGGCGAGACGGAAATCGTGGGTGATCAGCAGCACGGCGAGAAAGGCCACCGCCGGCGCCCCGTCGATGGTCCAGCGCAGCCAGGACGTCTTCGTGGCGGCCTCAGGCATGGACCGGCGCCTCGAGGCCGACCAGGGAACGGGCGAAGGCGACCGCGTCGAATGGCTGGAGATCGTCGATGGCCTCGCCCACCCCGATCAGCTTGATCGGCGAATCGGAGGCCTGGGCCACCGGCACCAGCACGCCGCCGCGGGCCGTGCCGTCGAGCTTGGTCATGACGATGCCGGTGACCCCGATGGCGTTGCCGAAGACGTTCTCCTGGGCCAGGGCGTTGCGCCCGACGGTGGCGTCGAGGACCAGCAGCACCTCATGGGGCGCCTCGGGGTCGAGCTTGCGCAGGACACGGATCATCTTGGTGAGTTCGTCCATCAGTCCCTGCTTGTTGTGCAGCCGCCCGGCGGTGTCGATGAGCAGAACGTCGTAGGCCTCCATCCGTGCCCGCTCCAGGGCGTCGTAGGCCAATCCGGCCGCGTCCGCGCCGGTGGGACGGGAAAGAAAATCCGCCCCCGCCCGATCGGCCCACACCGCCAGCTGCTCCACCGCCGCCGCCCGGAATGTGTCGCCGGCGGCGATCAGCACCCGCGCGCGCCGGTGGGTGAGGTCGGCGGCGATCTTCCCCAGGGTGGTGGTCTTGCCCGAACCGTTGACGCCGATGAACAGGACCACATAGGGCCTGGGTCCGCCGAGCGGATCGAAGCGGCCCTGGCGAGGCGCCAGTTCGGCGGCGATGGCGCCGGCCAGGGCCTCCTTGACCTCGGCGTCGGTGGACGAGCGGCCAAACCTCTGGGCGCCGAAGGCCCGGGCGATCCGCGCCGCCGCGTGAGGGCCGAGGTCGGCCTCGATCAGCATCTCCTCGAGGGCGTCGAGTTGTTCCTGGTCGAGGGGCCGGGCGGTGAGCGCCCGGCTCACCTGCTCGCTCATCCGCCGCGACGAACGCGCCAGGCCGCCGGTGAGCCGCTGCAGCCAGCCGCGCTTGGGTTCGGTCATGGGATGGCGCGCCGTCGCCGGACCAGGGTGGCGCGCCGGCCGTCGTGGGCGGTGATCTCGCCGGTGATCAGAGCGCCCGAGGCCGCCTCGCCGGCGAAGGCGAATTCGGTGAAGTCTTCGGCCCGGGCACGGCCGGCGCGCTCGACCAGGGCGGTGACGCGGCGGCCGATCTGGCGGTCGAGGTGCCGGGCGAGAGCGGCGTCGCCGGCGGCGCGGAGGCGGGCGGCACGCTCCTTGACGACGGCGCCGGCAACCCGCGGCATTCGGGCCGCCGGGGTTCCGGGACGGGGGCTGTAGGGGAAGACGTGGAGGAAGGCGAGGCCGGCCTCTTCGACCAGGGCCAGGGTGTTCTCGAACGCCGCGTCGGTTTCGGTGGGAAAGCCGGCGATGAAGTCGGCGCCGAAGGCGGTCTCCGGGCGAACCCGGCGGACGGCCTCGATCAGGGCCAGGGCCTGGGCGCGGGAGTGGCGGCGCTTCATGCGCTTGAGGATCAGGTCGTCGCCGGACTGGAGCGAGAGGTGCAGATGGGGCGCCAGGCGCGGCTCGCGGGCCAGGCAGGCCATCAGCTCGGCGTCGATCTCGGCGGCGTCGATGGAGGAGAGGCGCAGGCGGGGAAGTTCGGGGACCTCGGCGAGGATGCGCGCCACCAGCGCCCCCAGCGTCGGGGCGCCATCGAGATCGGCGCCCCAGCTGGTCAGATCGACCCCGGTCAGCACCACCTCGGCGTGCTCGGCGGCGAGCGCGCGAATCCGGGTGATCACCGCCGCCGCCGGCGTCGAGCGGGCGTTTCCGCGGCCGAAGGGAATGACGCAGAAGGTGCAGCGGTGGTCGCAGCCGTTCTGGATCTCCACATAGGCCCGGGCGCGGCCGGCGGGCGCGCCGGAGGCGCGGCTCGCGTGGCCCCTCGCGGACATGACATCGCCGACCTCGACGCCGTGACCTCGCAGGGCGCCGGGGGCGGCCTTCGCGGCGTTGCCGAGGACCAGATCGACCTCTTCCATGGCGGCGAAGGCGGCCGGATCGATCTGGGCGGCGCAACCGGTGACGATGAGCTTCGTCCCCGGCCGCTGCCGCCGCGCCTTGCGGATCGCCTGGCGCGCCTGGCGCACCGCCTCGCCGGTCACCGCGCAGGTGTTGAACACCACCGCGTCGACGATCCCGTCGGCCGCGGCCTGGGCCGCGATGGCCTCCGACTCGCAGGCGTTCAGCCGGCAGCCGAAGGTGACGACGTCGACCGAGGGTATGGGGAGGAAACCGTCAGCCATGGGCCGGCCGCTCCTCTCTCGTAGCGCGGGCTTCCAGCCCGCACTTGGGGGGTGACGAAGGGCGGAGGTGAACAAGAGCGGGCTGGAAGCCCGCGCTACGAACGGAAGGGGTCATGGACGGTGATCGGCGGCTCTGGCCATGAACGCCTCGAAGGCCGCCTTCCAGTCCGGATGCCAGCGCGAGAGAGGGGGGCGGTTTTCGGTCAGGTCCTGGGCGGCCCATCCGATTCGGGCGTTGTCCATGGCGCGGGTGACGTCGTTGTCGGGGCAGAGGATGTAGAAATCGCCCGCGGCCATGGCCTCCAGCATGAACCCGGCGACCTGATCGGCGGTCCAGGCGGCGGGGGGTTTCTCGGGACCGCCGCGACGGGTCAGGCCGGTGAAGGTGAAGCCGGGGACGAGAAGGTGCGCGATGACCTGGCAGCCCGGGGTGTTGCGCAGGGTGTGCTGAAGACCCTCGGTGAGGACCTTGATGCCAGCCTTGCTGACATTGTAGGCGGTGTCGCCCGGCGGGGTGGTGATGCCCTGCTTGGAGCCGGTGTTGACGATGGCAGCGGGGGTCGCCTGATCGATCATCGCCTGGGTGAAGGCCTGGACCCCGTTGATCACCCCGCCGAGATTGACGCCCAGAACCTTGCGCCAGCCGTCGAAGTTCTCGAAGGCGTGGCCGCCGCCGCCGACCCCGGCGTTGTTCATCAGCACCGCGACATCGCCGAAACGGGCCAGGGCCGCGTCCCGCAGGCGGACGACCTGGAGATAGTCGGCGACATCGGTGACCACGGTTTCGACCTGCGCGCCGGCCTCGCTCAAGGCCTTGCCGGCGGCGGCGAGCTTCTCCGCGTCGAGATCGGCGAGGACGAGGTTCATGCCGAGGCCGGCGAAACGGTGGGCGGCGGCCAGGCCAATGCCGTCGGCCCCGCCGGTGATCACCGCGACGCGGCCGGGGGCAAGGGCGGGGTGGGTCACGCGACCAGACTTTGCGGCAGGCGGGCGGTGAATTCGACGGCCACCGGGCCGGTCATCAGCACGCGGTCATCGACCTCGCGCCACTGGACGATGAGTTCGCCCCCGTCGAGCTCGACCACGGCGGCCCGGGCGCAGAGGCGGCGGCGGTGGGCCGCGACCAGGGCCGCGCAGGCCCCGGTGCCGCAAGCGCGGGTGAGGCCGGCGCCGCGCTCCCAGACCCGCAGGCGGATGCGGCCGGCGGCCTTGATCTGGGCGAACCCGACATTGACCCGCTGGGGAAACAGAGGGTGGTTCTCGATCATCGGCCCGACCTCGGCCACCGGCGCCGCCTCGGCGTCGGCGACGAAGAAGACGACGTGGGGATTGCCCATGGAGACGCAGCCAGGGGTGTGCGTCACCGGCGCGTCGATCGGGCCGAACTGCAGTTCGATCCCCCGGGTGTCCATCTTCTCGGCCAGGGGAATGTCCTCCCAGCCGAGGCCCGGCTCGCCCATGTCGATGCTGACCAGTTTGTCCCCGGCCCGCCGCGCTTCGAGGACGCCGGCGGCGGTCTCCAGGCTGGCCTGGTCGCGTCCGGCCGCCTCCATCAGCAGCCAAGCGACGCAGCGCGCGCCGTTGCCGCAGGCCGCCACCTCCTCGCCGTCGCAATTCCAGATGCGCATGAAGGCGTCGGCGCGGGCTGAGGGCTCGATGGCGATGACCTGATCGCAGCCGACGCCGCCGTCGCGCGCCGCCAGCGCCCGCACCTCGCTCGCCGAGGGGATGAACGGCGCGGACCGGGCCTCGACGACGACGAAGTCGTTGCCCAGCCCGTTCATCTTGATGAACGGACGGCTCATGACGCCGGGCTATACCGTGAAGGCAACGTCCGCGCAGCCCCGTGGGGGCGACCCCGTGCCCAAATCGGCAACATGAACGCAATGCGAGAGGGCATTGCGATCAAGTCGCCATTTGGGTCGCGATCCGCCTGACGCAAATTGGGACTTGATTGAAATTCGCCTTCCTCGAATTTCGTTCATGTCCCCCAATTTGCGAGCGCCGTCGTGGGCGGGCTCGCCGGCGGCTGGACATGGGCGGACGCGACGGCGAAAATCGGGGATGAACCTGACTATCGCCGCGGTCGCGGCCCTGTCCGCCCTCGCCGAGACATCCTCCGTGAACCAGACCACCGCCGCCGCGCCCGATCCCTACCTGTGGCTGGAGTCGATGGAATCGTCGCGCGCCCTGGCCTGGGTGGAGAAGGAAAACGCCCGGTCACTGGCGGTGCTGAAGGGCGATCCGCGCTACGCGGCCTTTCACGCCGACGCCCTGACGATCGTCAACGCCGTCGATCGGATTCCCCAGCCCGAGCTGGTCGGCGACGCGGTGTATAATTTCTGGCAGGATCCGGCCAATGTCCGCGGCCTGTGGCGGCGGACGACGGCGGCGAGCTTTGCCACGTCCCACCCGGCCTGGCAGACGGTGATCGACCTCGATGCCCTCGCGGCGGCGGAGAAGGCCAACTGGGTGTGGAAGGGCGCCAACTGCAAGGCCCCGGAATATCGCCGCTGCCTGGTCGCGCTCTCCGACGGCGGCGAGGACGCCGACCAGGTGCGCGAGTTCGACCTGGCGTCGAAGCGCTTTGTCGCCGGCGGGTTCGCCCTGCCGCGCGGCAAGCAGTCGGCTGACTGGCTGGACGGCGACACCCTGATCGTCACCCGCGACTGGGGTCCGGGGACCATGACCACATCCGGCTACGGCTTCGTGGTCAAGACCCTCAGGCGCGGCCAGGACCTGGCCCAGGCGACGGAAGTCTTCCGCGGCCAGCCCACGGATGTGGCGGCGGACGCCTCGGTGCTGCGCGACGGGGACGGCCACACGGCGGTGGTGATCACCCGGGCGGTGAGCTTCTTCGAGACCGAGACCAGCCTGCTCACCGCCCACGGCCTGGTGCGCCTGTCGCTGCCGCCAAAGGCCTCGGTGGACGGCTTGGTCGATGGCCAGCTGATCGTCACCCTGAAACAGGACTGGACGCCCGCCCCCGGGGCCGCCAATCTGACGCAGGGATCGCTGATCGCCCTGGATCTCGCCGCCCTGGAAGCCGGCCGCACGCCGCCCGCGGACCTGCTGATCGCGCCGGGACCCCGGCAGGCGATCGAGCAGGCGGTGACCACCCGCTCGCGGGTGGTGGTCGCCCTCTACGACAATGTGCGCGGCGGTCTGACCGTCCTTTCTCGCCAAGGCGGGGCCTGGAAGCGGACGCCGCTGCCGGTGGCGGCCAACTCCTCGGTCGGCGTGGCGGCCGCCACCGAGGCCGGCGACGAGATCTACTATTCGGTGGAGAGCTTCCTCGATCCCACCCGGCTGTGGCGGGCCGACGCGGCCACCGGCGAGCACCGCGACGTCAAGGTCCTCCCCGCCCGGTTCGACGCCTCGACGGACGAGGTCGAGCAGTTCGAGGCGGTGTCCAGCGACGGCACGAAGATTCCCTACTTCGTGGTCCACCCGAAGGGCATGAAGCTCGACAGCGCCAATCCGACCCTGCTCTACGCCTACGGCGGCTTCGAGGCCTCGATGCTGCCCAGCTACTCCGCGGCCATCGGCAAGCTGTGGCTGGAGCATGGCGGGGTCTATGTGCTGGCCAATATCCGCGGCGGCGGCGAGTTCGGACCGGCGTGGCACGAGGCGGGCCTGAAGACCCACCGCCAGATCATCTATGATGATTTCGCCGCCGTCGGCGCCGATCTGATCGCCCGCAAGATCACCTCGCCCCGGCGCCTGGGGATAGAGGGCGGCTCCAACGGCGGCCTGTTGATGGGCGTGGAATTCAATCAGCACCCGGAGCTGTGGCATGCGGTGGTGATCCAGGTGCCGCTCCTGGACATGTTGCGCTATGAGAAGATCGGGGCCGGGGCCTCCTGGGCGGGGGAATACGGCAGCATGGCCAATCCCCAAGAGGCCGCGTTTCTCAGCAAGATCTCGCCCTACCAGAACCTCAAGGCCGGCGTCGCCTATCCCGAGCCGTTCTTCGTCACCTCGACCAAGGACGACCGGGTGACTCCGGTGCATGCCCGCAAGATGGCCGCCAGGATGGCGGCCCTCGGCCTGCCGTTCCTCTATTTCGAGAACACCAACGGCGGCCACGCCGCCTCCGCCAACCTCCAGGAACGCGCCGAGCGCGTGGCCCTGGAGTTCACCTACCTGACCCGCAAGCTGATGGATTGAGTATGTTGAACCGCCAAGTCGCCAAGACGCCGAAATCAAGCGGCCACGCACCGCCCGCGAGCGCGAAGCGCAATCCATTCTTCTTGGTGTCTTGGCGTCTTGGCGGTTCGAGACTTCGACGCCGGATTGTTCGATGACGATCGAGACGCAATGGCGCATCGGTGACAACGTGCCGTGGGTGGTGCCGTGGAGCGGCGAGATGCGGTTCGGCCTGGCGCCGTCGGCGAGTTTCCCCGGGCGGATGGAGGCGGTGCAGGCCTCCCAGCCGGGGGTCGGCGAGCCGGTGATGGGCGGCATGCACCTGATCCGCCAGCGTCTGGGGGTGGTTCGCCATCTCTGCCACGTCTGCGGCGCGCCGACGCCGCCGGGGGATCGCTGGCTGTTTCCCACGGTCGCCGGGACCATGGCCCCGATCGCGGGCGCGGTGGGAACGCGCTATCTGAGCAATCTGCCGCCGATTCACGCCGCCTGCGCCAGAACCGCCCAGGGCGCCTGCCCGCACCTCGGTCGTGTCCGCGCCGCGCCGATCGCCTTTCCCCACGCCGAGGGCGAGATCATGTGTGAGACCAGCGTCCCCGAAGGCATGGTCCCCTTTGCCGCCAGCCTGCCCACGGGCCAGAAGGCGATATTCTCCTATTTCCGCGTTTTCGGCCCGGCCTTCAGCCGCGTGGTGGCGCGGATGCGGGAGGGGATGGATGACGACCCGGTCGCCTCGGGCGCGCGGCGGCCCCGGACCGCCCGCTGAACCCGGTCCTCGCGCGACGAGCATGGTCAACCGATGACTTTCGCGCCTTTCCGGCGCAGGGTCGTGCACGAGCGCCGGGTCGGGTCGTGGTCCATCATGGTCCCGCGGTGGCGGGGGCCGGACGTGCTGGACATCGACGACTTTTCCCAGGCCGTGGCGCGGATCTACGACGCTTCGGTCAGCGTCGAGAGGTGGGACGACGCTCTCAAGTTCCTCGCCGGGCTGTTCGACAGCCAGAAGGCCCAGATCAGCTACTATACCTCCGTCCACGATCATTCTCCCTTCGTCAGACTCTGGGGATCGCGGGTCGAGGATTTCGAACGCGCCTTCCGGACATACATAGACATGACGGCGAGCGATCCGCGCGCGCCACCCCGGTCGTTCAAGGCCTATCACTGCCGCCAGATCGTCTCCGACGAGACGCTTTGGTCGTCACCCATGTACCGGCAGGCGCTGGCGCCGGCCGGGATCGAATATGCGATGTATTTCACCCTCGACCTAGAGGAGGCGACCTGCGCCGCCGGGGTCATGCGGGGACCGGGCCAGGCGCCCTACACCGTCGATGATTGCAACGATTTCGGCCGGTTCATTCCTCACATCAGCCGGGCGGTGATGATGTTCGGAACCCTGCGCCGCGCCCGCGGCGCCGTGGAAGCCGCCCAGGCCCTGATCGACGGCGTGCCGCTGGGCATGATCGTCGCGCGCGAGGGCGAGATGCTGCTGGCCAACACCACCGCCCGCTCGATGCTGGCGCAAGGCGACGCGGTCCGCTGGGCCGCCGGCCGTCTGCAGGCGACGGCGCCGCGCGCCGACGCGGGGCTCCGCCATGCCGTGGGCCAGGCGCGGGACGGACGCGATACGCCGGTCGGCCTCACTCTGGCGGTCGGCGAGGCCGGACAGGTCCAGGTGGTCGTCCGCCGGCTCCAGACGGCGGCGGCGGGCCTGCTCGGCGCGTCGGAAGGCGCGATCGCGATCTATCTCGCCGACTCCCGCCGGCCGATGGAGACCTCGGAAGAGGTGCTGCGGCGGCTGTTCGGACTGACCGAACGCGAGGCGACGGTGCTCGCCGCCCTGATCGGGGGCGACGACGCGCGCGCCATCGCCCGGCGGCTGAGCATCGGCCCGGAGACCGTCAAGACGCACCTTCGGCACATCATGCAGGCGGTCGGCGTCGGCCGCCAGGCGGAGCTGATAAAGCTGGTTCTTTCCAGTCCCGCCTGGATCGGCGGCGGCGGGAGGACGGGGTAGAGCCGGGTCCCCGCTCCGTCACGCGCTCCCCCGTTGGGGGGATGCGCAGCCGTCGGAGACCGGCCATCGTCGAACTCGGGCCAGAGGGAAGCGATACAAAGATGGAGACACGATCGCCGGCCGTCGCCGAGCCGCCGCCGGGCGGTCTTGGGCTGACGGCGCTCAACCCGGCCTTTCGCGCTTCGGGCCACGAGATGCTGGACCAGGTGCGCGCCGAATGCCCGGTGCGGCGCGACGAGGGCCTGGGCGGTTGGTACCTGACCCGCTACGCCGACGTGCGCGGCGTGGTCACCGACCGCAGCCTGTGGCGCGATCCCGACAAGGCCGGTGCGGCCGCCGGCGTCTATCACGCCATGAAGGACGCCACGCCCAATCCGGACTTCGGTCCCGCCGAGCGCGAAGCGGCGCGCAACAGTCCGATCATCTTCATGGACGACCCGCACCACGCCCGCGTCCGCGCGCCGATCATGCAGGCGCTCTACAAGCGCATCGCCGCCTCCCGCCCCGCCATCGAGGCGATCGTCGAGGCGCGGCTGGGCGCCCTGGCCGGCGCCAGCGGCTTCGACATCATCGCCGATTACGCCATCCCCATCCCCATCGACGCCATCGCCTGGCTGCTGGGCGTTGACACCGCTGACTTGCCGCGGTTCCGGGCCTGGTCGGAGGCGGCGATCATGATCTTCCACCCGGCCCGCTCGGACGAAGAAACCCGGGCCATGGACGGCGCCAACCAGGGCTTCCTCGACTACCTGACACACGCCCTCACGGTGCGTCGTCGAGCGCCCGGCGACGACTTGATCTCCGACCTCGCCGTGCTGCAGGCGGGGGGAGCGCCGATCTCCGATGCGGAGATCTGCCACAACTGTATCGGCCTGCTCGTCGCAGGCAACCTGACCACCACCGACCTTATCGCCAACGCCGTCTGGCTGTTCCTCACCCATCCGCGGGAACTCGCCAAGCTGAAGGCCGATCCCAGGCTGATCAACGCCGCGGTGGAAGAGGCCCTGCGCCTGGAATCGCCGGTCGATGTCACCGGCCGAGTGGCGTCGCGCGACATGCGGGTCGGCGGCTGCCCGGTGGCCGAGGCGGAAGTGCTCTACGTCTCGCTGAAGGCCGCCAACCATGATCCCGAGGTCTTCGACGATCCCCACCGCTTCGACATCACCCGGCCCCACGTGCCGCATGTCGCCTTTGGCGGCGGAGCGCACATCTGCGTCGGCGCGCCGCTCGCCCGGCTCGAGGCCCAGGTCGCCCTGGCCGCCCTGTTCGCGCGATTCCCGGCCCTGGCCCTCGCCGATCCCGCGGCCGTTCCGCTCCGCCGGACCCTGCCGTTCTTCAACGGGTTCGAGCGGCTGGACTTGGTGACGGGGTAGGGCGCGCACGCCGGTTTCGTTTTTTTCCGCCGTCTCCCCCAAAGGGGGGACGCGCCGGGTGCAACGCCCCGCCACGGTCCGAGGCGCAGGATCAAACGTTCAAAGGAGACACGTCCGATGATGCTCATCACCGCTTCGTTCGTCATCGCCGGGGGCAAGACCGCCGAAGCCATGGAATACCTGACCAAGGTCGCCGGCCACATCAAGAGCCTGACCGGGTCGGAGTATCGGATTCTCTCGCGGCTGACCGGCGCGGGCGGCCACGTCGTGCTTTCCACCACCCACGAGAACGCCGCCGCCTGGGAGGCGGCGCGCATGAAGATCTATGGCGACGCGACCTGGCAGAAGATGACCGCCGACGCGGGCACGGCGGGACTGTTCGCCCCCGGGTCGATCGAACTCGCCCTCTGGCAGGAATCGTGACCAAGCGAGGCCCGGAAGCGCGTCATTGAAATTCCAACGCTTCGTGACACACGATTGATTCGTGTCATGACGCGGATCCGCTGAGGCCATGCAGGCCAATCTGAAGGTCGCTCCGAACGGCAGGGTGGTGATACCCGCCGAAATGCGCGCCGCGCTCGGCATGGCCGGCGGCGGACGATTGGTGGCGCGGTTCGTCGATGGGACGGTGGTCCTCGAGCCGGTCGAAGCCGCCGTGCGTAGGGCGCAGGCCCTGGTCGGACGGTATGTCGGCCCCGCCGCCACCGGCATGGTCGATGAATTGTTCGCCGAGCGCCGGGCCGCCGCCGATCGTGAGTGACGCGGTCCTCGACAGCTCGGCTCTGCTGGCCCTGCTGCTCGCGGAACCCGGCGCCGAAGTGGTCATGGCCGCCCTGCCGGGCGCCCTTCTCTCCGCCGTCAACCTGGCGGAGATCGTCGCCCAGCTCGGCGAGCGGGGCATGGCCGCCCGTGAGGCGCGGGCCGTCGCGGAAGCGACCGGAATCGATGTCGTCGATTTCACCGCCGAGCAGGCCATGGTCTGCGGCGAGCTTCGCAAGTCGACGAAGTCGCGCGGACTTTCCTTGGGCGGTCGCGCCTGCCTGGCGCTGGCCCGCGCGCGGGGATTGCCGGCGATCACCGCCGACCGGGCCTGGGCGGGACTCACCGGCCTCGATGTCGTGGTCATCCGTGACCCGCACTGAGCCACCGAGGCTCACGCCCCCGCGAACACTTCGGCCAGCAGCGCTCCCTCCGCCGCCCGGGTCGAGCCGGCGCGCCAGGCGACGACGATCCGGCGGGTGGCGTTGTCGCAGTCCAGGGGCCGGACGGTGACGGCGGCGGCCTCGGCGAGGCCGGCGGCCACGGCCATGGCCGGCAGGAAGGAGACGCCGAGGCCGGATCCGACCATCTGCACCAGGGTCGGCAGGGAGGTGGCGGCGAAGGCCTCGTCGCGGCCCGGCCGGGCCGGCCTGCCGCCCAGGCCGCAGGCGGCCAGGGCGTGCTGGCGCAGACAGTGGCCGTCCTCCAGCAGGATCAGCTCCTCGCCGTCCAGGCTCTCCGGCGCGATCCGTTCCCGCGCGGTGAGCGGGTGATTGGCGGGGAAGGCGGCGAGCAGCTCGTCCTCGGCCACCGGCGCCCAGTCGAGGCCGGCGAGGTCATAGGGCGTCGCCACCACGGCGGCGTCGAGGACGCCGGCCTTGAGGTCGGCGATCAGGCGGTGAGTCAAATCCTCGCGCAGGAACAGCCGCAGACTGGGAAACCGGCGCCGCAGCACCGGCAGGGCGGCGGGCAGCAGGAAGGGCGCGACGGTGGGAATGATCCCCAGCCGGAAACGGCCCCCCAGCGGCTGGCCGGAGGCCCGGGCCTGATCGACCAGATCCTCGGCCTGGGCCAGGATGGCCCGCGCCCGCGCCACCGCTTCGCTCCCCGCCTCCGTGAGGATGACGCCGGAGCGGTTTCGATCGACCATCGCGGTTCCGAGAATCTTTTCGAGTTCCGCCACCCCGGCCGAGAGGGTCGGCTGGGTGACGTTGGCCGCCTCCGCCGCCCGGCTGAACGAGCGATGCTCGGCCAGGAGCTTGAGGTAGTGGAGCTGGCGAAGGGTCGGGAGCATGGGTGGAGATATAGGCGCCGGACCGCGATATCGATCAGTCCCGGCCCCGCCGCGCCAGACTGGCGACGAAGGTCTTCAACTCGAACCGGCCGGTGGCCAGGGCGCCGGACTTGAAGGCCGGGATCGCCACCCACAGTTCGAGCCCGGTGACCGCGAACATCATGATCGCGGTCGCCGCCACCTGCCACAGGGGCGGGTCGCTGGCCGCGCGGGCGGCCATCATGAACGGCGTGAACGGAGGAATCCACGACAGGGTTCGCAGCAGCGGCGCGTCGGGCTGGGTGAGCGCCTGGCTCATGAAGATCAGCGGCACGCTCATCAGGATCATCATCGGCCCGAGCAGGGTCTGGGCCTCGCGCGTGGACTCGCAGAAGGCCCCGACGCAGACATAGAGGGTGGCGAACATCAGATAGCCGCCGAGAAAATAGAGGATGAAATAGGCCCACAGGCCATGGGCGATGAGGATACCCAGCACCTCGCCGGCCACCACCGGCGAGCGGATGGCCACCAGGGTCCCGGCGATGGTCATCCAGAAGGCCAGCACCGTGCCGGTGACCGCCGCCACGCCGAGGATCTTGCCGCCCATGATCTCGGGGACGGAGCACGAGGAGAGCAGGACCTCGAGGATGCGGCTGCTCTTCTCCTCGATGACGCTGTTGAGCAGCATGCCCGCGCCCGTCAGCACCACCATCCACAGGAGCATGCCCATGGCGAAGCCGGCAATCCCCGGCAGGCGATCCTTCAGCGCCACCCGGCCGCGCTCGGCCTTGGGCGAGAAGTCGGCGACGCTGGGCGACAGGGAGTCGATCGACGACAGCACCTCGGGACTGACGCCCTGCTTTTCCAGCGCCTGGCGGCGCAGGGACGTCTGGACCGCCAGGCCCACGGTGTTTTCCAGCGAGCGGTCGGCGACGTTGCGGCTCCAGAAATCGACGGCCACCGTGTCCCCCGCCGGCCGCAGGATCGCCGCCGCCTCCAGCCGGCCGCCGCCCGGCAGTTCGCGGCTTCCCCGCAGATAGTCGCGCAACGTCCGCGTGGCCTCGGCGGCATCGACGAACGGGCCACCGGGCGCGGCGACCAGACGGGCCTGGGGCCGGCCGCCGGCCCGAAGCGCGGCCAGGGCGGCGCCCACCGGCGCCTCGAGGCCGCGGCCGCTGAAATCCACCACCGCGACCTGGGCGGTGGGCGTTGAACGGGCCATGAGCATCGGGGCCAGGGCGTAGGTCGAGATGCCCACCGGCAGCAGCAGGATCGACAGCCAGAATCCGGGCGTCCGCACATAGGCCAGGTACTCGCGCCAGGCGATCCGCAGCAGCCGGTTCATGAAGCTTCCGGCCGGTTCATGGCATCGATCTTCCGCCGCTGGTGTGGACAATGAAGGCATCGTGCAGATTGGGTTCGCGCAGTTCGAACCGGCTCAAATCCAGTCCCTTGGCGAAAGCCGCCTTGAGCACCTCCTGGGCCGGCGCGTCGGCGTTCAGGGAGGCGGTGGCCCGCCGGCCGCCGGTCTCCAGCGGCTCGACCGCCAAATGGCTCAGCCCGGGCAGATCGGAAAGCGCGCCGCCGTCGAAATGGCCTTCGAGGATCAGGGTCCTGGGCGCCGCCGCCCGGGCCGCCTCCACCGTGCCGTCGAACACCTTCCTGCCGCCGGACATCAGCACCACCTGGTCGCACAATCGCTCGGCATGCTGCATCACGTGGGTCGAGAACACCACCGTCGCCCCACGCGCCGCCAGACCCCGGATCAGCACCTCCAGCGACTGCTGATTGACCGGATCAAGGCCCGAGAACGGCTCGTCCAGCACCACCAGGTCCGGTTCGTGGGCGATCGCCGAGAGCAGCTGGACTTTCTGCGCCATGCCCTTGGAGAGCGAGCGGATCTGGCGGTCGGCGGCGTCGGCCAGCCCCTGCGATTCGAGCAGCAGGCGGGCGCGTCGCCGCGCCTCGGGTCCCGGCACGCCCTTGAGGCCGGCCAGGAAGGTGATCACCGCCACCGGCGTCATCCGCCGGTAGAGCCCCCGCTCCTCGGGCAGGAAGCCGATCCGCTGGCGCACCCTGGAGGCGTCGGAATCTCCCAGCACCTCGATGCGGCCGCAGGTCGGGGTCACCAGGCCCAGTACCATGCGCAGGGTCGAGGTCTTGCCCGCCCCGTTGGGTCCGAGGAAGCCCAGGATCTTCCCCCTCCGGATCGAGAAGCCGAGGTCATCGACCGCCGTGAACGCGCCGTAGCGTTTGGTCACCCCTTCGAGAACAAGCGCGCGGTTCATGGCCCCACCGTCAAGCGCCCGAGCGGGGCCTTGTTCGAAGTCCTAGCCCGGCGCGGATGAATGGTCCGTTGATTCGGCCACCGCCCGCACGTTCTCGATTCCGCGCACCACCCGGTCGGCGAACCGGGCGCCCAGGATGTTGGCGTGCGAGGCGCCCCGGACATGGTCGATGGAGCCGTGGCGGGAGGCATTGGCCGGCGCGGTCTGCAGGGATTTCCAGCGCTCGGTTCCCTCCGGCGATCCGGCCAGGATCACCGCGACCGGCAGGGCCGGATCGAAGCGGCCAGCCGCCCGCGCCTGCGCCGCCGCCCTCGGCCACTGCGCCGCCTCCTCCGCCGCCCAGTGGTTGTGGACCGGATCGGCGAAGGCCCAGCGCTTTTCTTCCCTTGCCGAGCCGGTAAGACCGATGCCGTCGGCGACGCCGGCCTTGGCCAGCGGCGCGAAGAGGCCCGATCTCGCCCCCCACGCCGCCATCCTGGAAACACCGGCGAACCGGTCGACGAAGCCGCTCACCAGCTTTGAATCCATCGCCTCGGGCGTCGTCGCATCGACCAGAACCACGCCGGCCACGCGGGCCGGGTTGCGCCCGGCGTAGAGCCGCAGATGCAGCCCGGCCATCGAATGCCCGCAGAGGATCAGCGGCCCCGCTTCGCCGATCGCCGCGAACAGGGCCTCCAGATCGCCCGCGATGGCCAGGGCGTCGCGCGGCGAGGGCCCCGGATCGGAGAAGCCGAGCCCAGCGCGGTCATAGGCCAGCGACCGCAGGCCCTTGCCCGCCAGCCGCTCCTGCACCACCGCCCAGTCCGCCGAAAACCCGAACGCGCCGGCTTCGAGCAGGACGAGCGGATGGAGTGAGGCGGTCGGGCCGGCGCGCACGGCGCGCATCCGCCGGCCGCCACCGATCTCGACCACCGCGCCGCGCGGCGGCGGCTGCTCGGAATGCTCGGCCATGTCTAGCGACTTTCGATTCCACAGAGCGTGGCGAGTTTCGCGCGCACCTCGGCCAGAACGCCACCCGGGACCGCCGCGCCCGCGTAGCGGATGGGCCTGGCAATGGTGTCGATGCTGCGAATGTGGCTGGTGAGGATTTCGCCGCCGATCGGCAGACCGGGCGGCAGGAGAACGCTCGACCCAAAATCGCGCAGCCTGGTCGTTATCGGACACACAATCGCGAAGGCGGAGACCCGAGAGAAGGCGCGCGCCGAAAGCACGACGGCGGGCCGCCGGCCGCTCCGTTCGCGCCCCATCCGGGGGTCGAAATCGGTCCAGATCAGATCGCCCGCCTCCGGAACGTAGTCGCCGTCAGTCATCGACGATTTCGCGGCCCTTATCGTCTCCCCACGCGAAGGCGTCGCCCATCGCCTCGGGAGTCATGTTCACGAGCAGGTCCTCGAGACGCCAACGCGGCGCCGCCGCTTCGACAATCAGCCGGTCGCCATCGAGGACGAGGTTGACCTTCTCCCCTTCGCGAACGCCGATCCGCTGCGCCAGGGCGCGCGGCAGCCGCAGACCCAAGGAATTGCCCCATTTCGATATCTGGACATGCATTGCGGTTCGCCTTCGCCGGATCACCGGAGTTAGATATACAAAATATATCCCGAGCGAGCAATGACTTTTGCCGACTGGCGACCCTCATGTCGGCCTTCCGCCGACGCTTACAGCGCCTTGACGATGCCCTCGATCATCTTCTTGGCGTCGGAGAACAGCATCATTGTGTTGTCGCGGAAGAAGAGTTCGTTCTCGACCCCGGCATAGCCCGAGCCCATGCCGCGCTTGACGAAGAGCACCGTGCGGGCCTTCTCGACGTCGAGGATCGGCATGCCGAAGATCGGGCTCTTGGGGTCGGTCTTGGCGGCCGGGTTGGTGACGTCGTTGGCCCCGATCACGAAGGCGACGTCGGCGCCCGCGAACTCCGAATTGATGTCGTCGAGCTCAAACACCTCGTCGTAGGGGACGTTGGCTTCGGCCAGGAGGACGTTCATGTGGCCGGGCATGCGGCCGGCCACCGGGTGGATGGCGTATTTCACCTCGACGCCCTCGGCCTTCAGGCGGTCGGCCATCTCGCGCAGGGCGTGCTGGGCCTGGGCCACGGCCATGCCGTAGCCGGGGACGATGATCACCTTGCTCGCATTCTTCAGGATGAAGGCGGCGTCCTCGGCCGAGCCCTGCTTGACCGGCCGGGTCTCCACCGCGCCGCCGGCCGCCGCCGTCTCGCCGCCGAAGCCGCCGAGGATCACCGAGACGAACGAGCGGTTCATGCCCTTGCACATGATGTAGGAGAGGATCGCCCCGGAGGAGCCGACCAGGGCCCCGGTGATGATCAGGGTGATATTGGCCAGGGTGAAGCCCAGCGCCGCCGCCGCCCAGCCGGAATAGCTGTTGAGCATCGAGATCACCACCGGCATGTCGGCCCCGCCGATCGGGACGATCAGGGTCACCCCGGCGGTGAGCGCCAGGGCGAAGATCGCCCAGAACGCCCACTTGGCCTCGCCGCCGCTCGCTGCCAGCAGGACGATGAGGACGACGATGGCCACGGCGATGGCGAGGTTGATCAGGTGCCGGGCCGGCAGCAGGATCGGCGCGCCCGACATGTTGCCGTTGAGCTTGGCGAAGGCGATCAGCGAGCCGGTGAAGGTGACCGCGCCGATCGCCAGGCCAATGGAAAGTTCGATCAGGCTCTCCATCTTGATCCCCTCGGGCGCGGCGATGCCGTAGGCGGCTGGGGTATAGATGGCCGCCACCGCGACCAGGCACGCGGCCAGGCCGACCAGGGAGTGGAACGCCGCCACCAGCTGCGGCATGGCGGTCATCTCCACCCGCCGGGCGATCACCGCGCCGATCGATCCGCCGACCAGCACCCCGGCCCCGATCAGAGCCAGGGTGACGGTGTCGAGGGTCCCGGCTTTCCATAGAGTCGCCAAAGTCACGGCCACGGCGATGGCCATGCCGGCCATGCCCATCTGGTTTCCACGCCGGCTGGTCACCGGCGACGACAGCCCCCGCAGCGCCAGGATGAACAGGACGCCGCAGAGCAGATAGGCCAGGGACGCGAGGTTGGCGTTCATGGACCCCTCACTTGGCCTTGTCCTTCTTGCGGTACATTCCAAGCATGCGCTGGGTGACCAGGAAACCGCCGAAGATGTTCACCGAGGCCAGGCCGGCGGCGGCGGCCCCAGCGCTCTTGGAGATCCATACGTGGCTGCCGGCCGCTCCTTGCGCGGCGGCGGCGAGCAGGGCGCCGACGATGATCACCGAGGAGATGGCGTTGGTCACCGCCATCAGCGGGGTGTGCAGGGCCGGCGTCACGCTCCACACCACGTAGTAGCCGACGAAGATCGCCAGGACGAAGATCGCCAGGCGGAAGATGGTGGGATCGACGGCGTCCATGGCTCGACTCCTTCCCTCAGGCGGCCTGGAGGGCGAGGGCCGGGTGGGTGACGACGCCGCCATGGGTGATGACGGCGGCCTTCAGAATCTCGTCGTCGAGATCCAGAGTCAGGCGGCCTTCCTTGTCGAGCAGCAGGCCGGCGAAGGCGGTGAGATTGCGGGCGTAGAGGGCCGAGGCGTCGGCGGCGATGCGCCCGGCCAGGTTGGCGACGCCGACGATCTTCACCCCGGCGCCGGCCACCACCACCTCGTCCGGCCGCGCGCCCTCGACATTGCCGCCCTGCTCGACGGCCAGATCGACGATCACCGAGCCGGCCTTCATCGAGGCGACCTGCGTGGCGCTGACCAGCCGCGGGGCCGCGCGGCCGGGGATCAGGGCCGTGGTGATGACGATGTCCTGCTTGCGGATGTGATCGGAAACCAGGGCCGCCTGTTTGGCGCGGTACTCGGCGCTCATCTCCTTGGCGTAGCCGGCGGCGGTTTCGGCGGCTTTGAATTCCTCGTCCTCGACGGCGACGAACTTGGCCCCCAGGGATTCCACCTGTTCCTTGGCGGCGGCCCTGACGTCGGTGGCGCTGACCACCGCGCCCAGGCGGCGGGCGGTGGCGATGGCTTGCAGCCCGGCCACTCCGGCCCCCATGACGAACACCTTGGCCGGCGCGATGGTGCCGGCGGCGGTCATCATCATCGGCATCGCCCGGCCATAGGCCTGCGCCGCCTCGATTACCGCCCGGTAGCCGGCGAGATTGGCCTGGCTGGAGAGGGCGTCCATGGCCTGGGCGCGGGAGATGCGCGGCACGAACTCCATGGCGAAGGCGGTGAGCCCGGCCGCCGCCAGCGTCTCGACCAGCGGCCTCGCCTGGTGCGGATCGAGCAGGCCGACAACCACGGCGCCGCGCTTGAGCAGCGCGATCTCCTCGTCCACGGGGCCGCGCACCTTGAACAGGATGTCCGCGTCGCGCAGGGTGGCGGAGAGGTCGGCGGCGATGGTCGCGCCGGCGGCGCGGTAGTCCTCGTCGCCGATCGAGGCGGTCAGGCCCGCGCCCGTTTCGATCACCACCTGGACGCCCTGGGCGGCCAACTTCTTTACCGCGTCCGGCGTGATCGCCACGCGCGGCTCGCCCATGTGGCGCTCCCGGGTCACGGCGACGACGGCCATCGAGGCCCCTTCCCTAGTGGTCGGCGGCGGGTTTGCGGCGCAGGAACACGATGCCGGCGACCAACAGGACCACGGCGGTGATCAAGGCCCCGCCGAAGCCCGCCCCGGTGCAGAACCACAGGGTGAAGAACAGGATAAGCACCCCGATGTGCAGCGCCCCGTATTTGGTCAGGGCGTTGAACAGATGATAGGTGGCGACCTGCGCCGAAGGATTCTGGTCGCCGTGGTGGTAGTCGGAAGCGGTCTCGGCCATGGCGTGCGGGCGATCCTGGTGGCGCGGTGTGGTTCAGCTGACCTGGGCGGTGCTACACCACGGCGCCGCGACGCTCAAGCCGGCCACACCGCCAGCACCGCGCGCAGGGCGGCGATGAGCGCCAGGGGCTGGTCGACCATCACGTGATGCTCGCTGCCCGGGACGACGATGCGCGGGATCCCCGCCATCAGCTCGTTGCCCCGCCCGGCCATCCCGTGGCGTTTGATGATGTCCGAATCGTCGCCGTAGATGTGGACCATGGGCGCGGTCGCGGCGGCGCTCAGATCGCTCATTCCGGTGCGGTCGAGCTTGGTCCACACGGCCGGATCGAAACGCCAGGTCCAGCCTTCGCCCGAGCCGTCCGGCATGGGCGCCCGCTTCAGCGACCGCCTGGCGATCCAGTCGGCGGCGCAGAGGTTCCCCGCCCGCTGTGGCGGCATGAACCGGAACCGGGCGAGGGCCTGTTCCAGGGTCGGGTAGACCTTGTTGGGTCCGCTGCGATGGGGCCGGCCGCCCCATTGCGGCGCGCGGCCGGCTCGCGCCTCTTCCTTGCGCCAAGCCTCCATCTCCGCAGGTGTCGGCGGGCCGCCGAAGCCCGTGTCGATGAGGATCGCCGCGCGCATCCGCCCCGGATGGCGGGCGGCGGAATAGAACACCTGCGAGCCGCCGAACGAATGGCCGATATAGACCGGCTTTTCGGGGTTCTCGTACAATCCCGCCGCCTCGGCGCAGGCGTGAATCTCGGTCGCGAAGGTCTCGAAGGCGTAGACCTCCCGCCAGTCCGACGCCCCCATGCCCGACAGCGACAGGGCCGCGACCCGGAATTCGTCCGCGAAGAACGGCGCGATGAAGCTCCACCAGTCGGCGTTGGCGCTGTTGCCATGAACGAAGATCAGCCCCGGCTTGCCCCGCGTCCCCCAGGTCAGCAGTTCGACGTTGGCGCCCAGAACCGGCACGAAGGAGCGCTCCGGCGCCCGCGCCAGGGCGGCGTCGAACCACGCCGGCGCCGGCGGCTTGCGGCCCTCGAACTGGGCCAGCGGCGAGGCGATCTCCGGCGGCAGGCCCGGCGCCAGCGGAATAGGTTCGTCGTCGTCGAGCCCGGCGGGCGGCGTTTCGCGGGAAGTGTCCTCGGCCATGCCCCCCTCTAACAAGCGTTTGAAAGCGTTGTTAGTGGCGTCTCTGAATTACCTGGGGAAAGCCGGCCTATTTCCGACTTTTCCGACTTCGCGCAAGTCGGACGTCCGACTTCGGGCCGGCGCGTTCAGGCTACGTTCCGGCAGGATCGTGGAGCGAGCCGAACAGCTCGACGGCGGTCGGACCGCGCCACCGGCGACCGAAGACCATGAAATCCCGCGCCGGCGTAAGCGCCAAGCGAACTACGTCACCGCACGCCGGAACTGAAGGCCACGCGGCGGTCTTCTGGCAGATCGTTCCCTCGACGACGAAGTCGATCGCGTAAGTCGTGTTCACAACGCCACCCCCTGCGCCCGGGCCCAGGTGGCCAGCTGCCCGGCCATGGCCAGGGCGCCTTGCTCGCGCAGGACGATGTAGTGTTCGCGCAGGATCGCTTCGATGCTGCGTTGGCTGTGGCCGGTCCACGGCCACATGCGGCTGGGCGCCACGCCAGATTCCCACAGGCGGGTGATGCAGGTGTCCCGCGTGTCCTGGACCCTCAACCCTGAGAAGCCCTCTGGCGCCCCTTCCTGGGCCGCGAACGTGGCCCGCGCCAGGCCGAATCGGTGGCCGAAGGTGTTGGCGTCGTAGCGCCGGCCGCTGCGGGGGTCGAACAGGAACGCCCCGTCGATCGCCGCCACCAGCTGGCCGCGCCGGCGTGCGATGCGGGCGCGCAGCGGCTCCATGATCGCCGGCATGGCCTCTTGACCGCGCTTGGCGGTCTTGGCCGGCGTGAAGCGCCAGACCTCGCCGGCCAGGTGCGACAGGTTGGCGGCGCAGATGTCGCCGATCCGGGCCCCCGTCCACAGGCCGGCGACGATCCCGTCGGCGATGTCGGCGTAGCCGTTGGCGTCGGCCCAGCCGACGAAGGCGCGTTCGGCCTCCATCGACCAGAACACCCGACGGCCGGGCGCGGCCTTGAGGCCCAGTTCGCGGGCCGGCGAGGCGCCGAGCCACGGCGGATCCTGCCGCGCGGCCCAGGCGAAGAAGGCGGCCGTCGCGCCCATGCACTGGTTGGCGTTGGCCAGGCCGAGGCCGCCGGCGGTGAGCTCGCGGTACCAGGCGACCAGCTGGCCGCGGGTGACCTCGGCCACCCGCGCCTCGCCATGCCGTGCGACCAGGCGCCGGCCGTGGGTGCCGTAGGCGTTCCGGGTCGCCGGCGCGATCGACACATCGTCCGAGGCGAAATAGGCCTCGACCATCCGGGCCACGGTGCGCTCCCGGCGCGCCGGGATCCGGTCGCCGGCCTGGACGGCTTCGCCCAGGCGCGTCCTGGCGGCGGCCAGCAGGTCGCCGATCAGCGCCCGCCTGGCGGCGGCCGTGGGGTCGGCCGGCGCCGTCAGCCGGTCGAGCACCCGGCGCAGATCGGCCAGGGCCTCGGCGCCGGGGATACCGCCGGCGGCCGCCGCCCGCAGCATGGCCGCCCACAGCGCCCGCGCGTCGGCCGCGCCGATCGCCTCGCCCCGGTCCATCCAGGTCCCGTCGGGACGCTTGAGGTCGAGCCCCTTGAGGCCCAGCGCCCGGCTGGCGGGCGACGGCTCCCAGCGGGGGCGGCCGTCGCGCCATTTCAGGCCATTGCGCAGGACGAGCATGGTCGGCTCCTTCAGGCCCAGCCGATGACGCGGCAGGCCTCGGCGTGATCAAAGGCCGGTTTCAGCCGGTCCGCAAGGTCGGCCGGCGCGAGCCAGTCGAACAGGCCCTGGCGGCCGAGCGTCGGGATCGGCTCGATGAGCTCGCGCAGATCCTCGACGCGCCAGGCGAACCGGCCGCCTGAGAAATTGCCGGCCTCGAGGTCGCCGGCGGTGACCAGGCGTCGGATGAGATGGGCGTCGCGGCAGCCGGTCAGGCGCCCGACCGCGACCACGGCGCCCAGCGGGATCGTCGTGCGCCAATCGGCGCCCAGGGCGGCGATGCACAGATCCTCCGGCGCGCCGGCGACGTCGAGCCGCTTGGCCGCGTGGATGGCGATGGGGCCGCGATAAGCCGTCTTCCAGTGGCGCGTCTCATGCAGCTTGACGTGCGCCGCCATCAGCGCCGCCCAAGGCTGCCAGAGCGAGAGCGCCTTCATCGGCCGGCCGAAGAGTTCGCCCATCGTCAGGCCAGTGTCCACCGCTGCCCATGCTTGTCGACGGCGGTCACCGGACTGCCAGCCTCGATCCGCTCGATCTCCGTGACCCTGACGGTGATGTTGCCGGGTCCGTAGCCGTAGATGGTGATGTAGGCGCCGGCGCGCCGGGCTCGCCAATCGGTGATCCTGGTGATCCGACGGCCGGTATGGATGCTGGTGATGTCGTTCTGTTCGCTGGCGCGGGGCATGTTTGCTCCTGGTTGATGGGGTGGAAAGGAGGCCGCTCGGCGGTGCGAGCGCGAAGCCCACGAGCTCCGCCGAGCGGCCTGGGATCAGCCGTCGCCGTAGCCGGAGCGGGAGCCGTAGCCGTCGCCGTCGCCGTCGCCGGAGCCGGAGCCGTCGCCGTCGCCGTCGCCGTAGCCGGAGCCGTCGCCGTCGCCGTCGCCGTCGCCGTCGCCGGAGCCGTCGCCGGAGCCGTCGCCGTCGCCGTAGCCGTAGCTGTAGCCGGAGCCGGAGCCGTCGCCGTCGCCGTCGCCGTCGCCGTCGCCGTAGCCGTAGCCGTAGCCGTAGCCGGCCGTCAGGACGCCCACTTCGCGGCCTCGATCTTCGCCACGGCCTCCGGCGTGCAGCTGATGATCTCGATCACCTCGGTGAGGATGATAGAGACCGGCGCGGCGACCCGGGATCTGGCGACGTCGAGGCCGGCGGTGGCGATCTCGCTCAGAGTGTTGGCCCCGTACCAGCGCCAGATGCGACGCGAGCGCACGAGTTCGACTTCCTTGCCCCGATGCTTGAACAGGTATCCGAAGTGGACGCCGGCGCTTTGGGTGCGCACGATCACCGGCGTCCCCGGCTCGCCCTTGGGCTGTTCGGCCGCCGTTTCCGGGCGGTCTGCTTCCATCACTTTCGACATGCTCGTTTCCTCCTTGGGGCTTGAGCGGTGGGCCTAGCCGCCGGCGGCGGCGAGGAGCTGGGCGACGCGGCTTTCGTCGGCGTCGCGGATCGGCAGGGGATCATTGGCGATCGCCGCCAGAACCCCCTCGAGATAGGCGCGGGGATCGTCGGTGGGTTGCGCGATCCTGCCGCTCCCCTGCCCCCCCTTCCAGGCGCGGACGGCGGCGCGCGTCCACCACGGCCGGCCGCCGGCGCCGCGGCCGACGAACGGCCATGGCAGGCCTTCCTGCTCGCAGAGCTCGCGCCAGTTCCGGCTGGCCCACGAATAGGATCGGTGCAGCTCGACGGCGAGGCCGCGCAGGTCGATGTCGTCGGTCACGGCACGCCACCCAGGAGCGCGAGCCCGGCGGCCGAGATGTAGATCTTGCCGCCGATCACATCGAGCAGGCCACGGCCGGCGAGGGGCCGAAAGGTGCTGACGTGGAGCTTGCCCCCGCTGCAGAAAAAGCCGGCCCACGGGTAGAGGGTCAGGCCCTCGGTACCGGCGGCGCGCACCTCGCGCAGCGCCTCGATTTCGGCTTTCTTCAGGCGCGGCGCGCTCATGCGTCCAGCCTCAGGCCATCGGCACGGTCGGCCGCCTCGCGGAAGCGCGTGGCGAGCGCGAAGGGGAAGCAACACGAGGCGACGATCCGTGCGGCGATCGTCCTGGCCGTGCGCGCCGAGAACAGGGCATCGACGCCCTCGCCGCGCGCCCACACCAGGCCGACGGGCGACCGGTCGGCGCTGAGCACGCGGGCGTAGCCGACATCGACGGCGAGAGGGTCGCGGACGTCGGTCAGGGACGCCAGGACGGCGGTGACGGTGTCCAGCGGGCTCAGCTCCATCACCATGGCCGGCGCCGTCGCGACCGCGCCGCCGGCAGGACGTGAAACCCCTCGCGGATCGCCAAGCCGGCCGCCAGCCCGCGTTCGTAGGCCCCGGCATGGCCGAAGGCCCGCGCCCCGCTCAGGCAGTCGGCGGCGCCGGCCACCCGGGCGCGGATCATTCCCAGCCGAAAGGCCGCGCGCTGGGCGGCGGACGGAGGCGCGCCCCCGGCCGCGCCGAACAAGGCGACGACCTCGCCCATCACCGACCCGCCAGCGAAGCGGCGTAGAGATCGACCAGGCTGTCGAGTTCGCCGGCGGCGCGGGTGTCCTGGGCGCGCCGGGCGAGCAGGGCCTTCAGCGCCTTGACCTCGAAGCCAGCCGCCTTGGCCTCGCCATAGACCTCGGAAAGATCGGCCTCGATCTGGCGCCGGTCCTCGCGCAGCCGCTCCAGCCGCTCGACCAGCCCCGCCAGCGGCGACATCGCCGCGTTCGCCGCATTCGCCTCACCCATCGGACCCTCCTCACCGCACCTCGCGGCGTTTCACGTGGGACAATCATCGCGGAAACCGCGAATGAGGCGCGATGGTTTTCGTGTTTCGCGCGGCGTGTCAAGCGCCCAGAATGAGAAGATCTGTGGAGCGGGGAGGAATTCCGATGATTTGGCGCACCGCACTGGCCGCCGTCGTGGCGCCGTTGATCTGGGCGCTGGTCACGACGGTCGCGCTGCTGCCGTTCGCCTACCTCGGCGGATTGATGCGCGACCCCCTCATCACCCTGGGCAGCGCAATCGCAGCCAACCTCGTGGGCATGGGCGCGGCCCGGTGGGTGTGCGACCGCCTCTTTCGGCCATACCTCGTGCGGCTGATTTTCGTCGTCATCGCCGCCCTCCTGGCGATCGAAACCGCGCGAGCGGCCGTTTCGATGTCTGTGACGTGGGGCGGCCCGTTAGGTTATGCTGAAGTCCTCGTTTCGCTGGGCGTGGCGTACGCGATGTTCTGGCAATGGGAAGACGGTTTCACCTTCGATAAACGACAGCATGCAGCGCCTTCACCAGCGCGCCTTCCACCGGAAACTCACGCTCCGGATTGAACTGGTAGAGATAAACCTTGCCGTCCCGCTGGCCGCGATACTGCTTGACCACGGCGGTCCCGTCGCGCAGCTCGACGACGCAGTCCCCGAACCTAGCCGGGGCCACGCCGCGCGCGACGATCAGCAGCTCGCCCGAAAACAGTCTGGGCTCCATCGAATCGCCAGCGACCCGGATACCCATGGCGTCGCCCCGCACCAGGCCGATCGGCACCTCGATCTCGTCGAACACATGGTCTGACGCCAGGGATATGCGTTCTTCGCCGCCGGCCGCCGCGTAACCAAAGACCGGGATCCTGATCGTTCCGGGGTCGGCCGGGACATCGGTCGCGAAGAAGCTCTCGACCTGGGCCGCCACGCTCGGCGTCAGCTCGCGCGGGCTGCGGATCAGCCGGCCGACGTGGTGGACGTCGCGGCCGAGATGGCGGCCGAGCGCACTCTGGCTCCGGCCACTCCGTTCCAACCGCTCCTTGATGTCCGCGCCTCTCATGTCGCGACCATTCGCAGAAAGCGCGAAACGAAGGACTTGACGGTTTCCGCAAATCACCCGCCACCTCTATCGCGGAAACCACGAAATGCCAAAAGCGTCACCACAGCACCCCACGCCCACGCCCGCGCTCCGGCTGATCCGCCGGTTCGGCGTGGCGCGCCTGGCCGAATGGTCCGGGAGGCACCCGTCGAGGGTCTATTCGTGGTGCTGGCCACCGAAGCGTAACGGCACCGGCGGCGTCGTGCCACACCGCTTGCGCCAGGCCATCGTCGATGGCGCGCAACGTGACTGCGGCGTCTGTCTATCATCGCTCGAATTCGAGCCGATGAGCGGCGAGCGGTACGTGTTCGGCGAGGCCGCCTAGCGTGCCCCACACGTGGTCCAGCGCCGACGTCGCCAAGTGGCGCGGCCTCGCCATGCGCGCGGCCGGGGCGCTGGCCGAGAGCCGGCGCGGGCCGCTGGCCAGCGTCGCGGTGATGGGCGATCTGGCGCGCAAGTGCCGATCGACGGCCAAGGTGCTGTTTCCGACGCGCGACGAAGCCGAGCAGCGGACCCTCGTGCATTTCCTGCGCGCCGCCGAGGAATTCGCCACCGGCTCGCCGGACTTCCGCGCCGACCGGGGCGCCCAGCTCGGCAATCTCCTCGCCGACGTCTGGGTGGTGCTCGGCGGCCAGTATGCCGGTCTGGCCGTCCAGGCGCCCGTCGGCGAGGGCGTCATGGGGCCGCGCCCCTACTATCTGCGCGACTGACAGTGGCCGGGGGGGGGGCGTCATGCCAGCGAGAGCGGCTCCGGGCGTGGCTCGAATACGTCATCGAGACGGCGATCGACATGCTCGACGCCCTCGACACGCCGTTCGAGGACCTCGAGGATGAGGAAGCCACATGACGGCCCGGGACCCGGGCCTGACCGCGGCCCTGGCCCGCGCCGGCGGCGGCCGCGCCCTGGCCAGGGCGCTGGCGATCCACCGCGCCTCGGTCCAGCAGTGGCGCGCCGTGCCGGCCGCCCGGGTGTTCGACGTCGCCCGCGTCGTCGCCCTCGACCCCGAGCAGCTGCGCCCCGATCTCGCCGACTGGATCGCCGCCGAGCGCGAGCGCCGGGACGGCGCCCTGACGCGCGAGACCCGGGCCATGATCCGCGCCGACCGGGCCTCGCCGCCGATCTCTTACGAGGACGAACTGGCCATCGACATCCTGATCGCGCTGGCCGCCTGGCGCTTCGTGCTCGCCCGCCGCCGCGAGGTTCCCGGCGCGGCCAGGAAAGGCGCGCCCGCGCCGACCGGGGCCCTGCGGGCCACCGCCATGGCCCTGGCCCACGTCGCCGGCCGGGCCAAGAGCGGCAATGTCGCGGTGTTTTTCGGCGTAACCCGACAGAACGTCGACAACGCCTCCGAGCGCTATCTGCGCGCCCGCGACGGCGACGATCCAGACGACTACGTCGCCCCTGGCCGCGACGGCGCGCCACGCGTCATCGAACGCGGCCGCGTGCGCCGCGCCAAGTCCGCCGCCGAGGATCTGTGGACCCTCGAGGCGGCGTTTCTCGACACGCTGGCCACACCCCCCGAAAGGAAACGAGCATGACCGACTGGATCCCACTGGCCCCGCGACCGAAATTCGGCGGGCGATACCTGGACGTGATGGCCAGCATGCAGATCGTCAGGGGCGTCGGCGCATCGCCCCTATCCAGCGCCCATCTATTCATCGCGAAGGAACTTGGCCAAACCTTCGTCCGGGGCGCGCGGGTGTCGGCGAGCGTCGATGCGCGAGACGGCGCGACCCGCCTGCGGCTCGAACTCGACGCCGCCGGGCCGTTCACCCTTTGCAAATCGACGTCCGCCGGCGGCACGAAGCTCTTTCTGCCGTCCTTCCCGCCACTGCCCGCCGAGGCCCGGCGCACGCCGATGGCGATCGTCGAGCGCTCGGACACGGTCGTGATCCTGTCGTTGCCGACCACCTGGAACACCGCGCCGGCGAAACCGCGCGGCGCCGCGCCGGCGAGGGCGGCGCCGGCGGCCCGGCAACCGGCGCCGGCGGCTAACCCGGCCGACGCGCCCATCGACGTCAACGCCTACCTCGCCCGGTTCCAGCGCAAGGCCAGCCGCCTCGCCGCTGGCCGCTGGGCGCTCGACGGCGAGACCGTGAGCGAGAGCGCCATCCTGCTGCTGGGGAACCGGCACCGCACCCGCAGCGGCCTGGGAAACGCCAAGCTCTCCCAGATGCGCTGACGTGAGAGATCCCGAGATCGAACGCCTGGCCGGCATGGTCGCCGACGACATCGAGAACGTCATCGCCGCCCTGCACCTCTCCGTGGCGCGGCGCGATCGCCGACGGCTGTATTGCCATGCCCCGTGGAGCAAGAACGCCAAGCCCAAGCTGGAGATCAGCCTGTCGCCGCGCGGCAAGTGGAACGACTGGGAGGCCGGGCGGTTCGGCGACGCCCTGGGCCTGGTGGCCTGCCTGATCAGCCAGGCCCCCGAGCCCAAGGCGCGCGGCGCCCTGCGCGAGGCGATCGTGTGGGCGCGGGACTATTTCGGGCTGGCCGCCGAGGGGTTCGACAAGGCGGCGTGGGAGCGCCGCTGCCAGGAGGCGGCGACCCGGCGCGAGCGGGAGGCAGCCAAGGTCGCGCGCGAGCTGGCCGAGAACCGGCGCACCGCCAACGGACTGTGGCTGGCCGCCGCGGCCCTGGCGCCCGGTGACGCCGGCTGGGCCTATCTGGCCGCGCGCGGCATCGACCTGGCGCGCCTGGGCGGGGCGCCGAGGGCCGTGCGCGTGGCCATGGCCGCGCCGTGGTACGACGGCGTAGGGGACGCGCCCAGCCACGTCGGCCCGGCGCTGATGAGCAGCATGACGCTGGCCAACGGCAAGTTCGGCTCGCTCCATCGCACCTGGATCGACCCGGCGCGGCCGGGCGAGAAGGCCGACCTCGACCCGCCGCGCAAGATGTGGCCGCAGAGCGAGGGCGCGGCGATCCGGCTGTGGCGCGGGGCGACCGGCCTCACCGAGCGCGAGGCCGCCGATCGCGGCGTGGTCGAGGACCTGGTGCTCTGCGAGGGGGTCGAGGACGGCCTGTCGATCGCCCTGATGACGCCCGAGCTGCGCATCGTCGCCGCTGGATCGCTGCCGGGCATGCTGGCCTACACCCCGCCCAAATTCGTGCGCCGGATCATCGTCGCGGCCGACAATGACTGGGCCAAGCCCCAGGCCCAGGCGATGCTCGACCGCGCCTGCGCGAGGCTGCATGCCGAATTCGGCAAGCTGATCAGCATCGCGCGGAGCCCCGAGGGTAAAGACTTCAACGATTTGTTGCGGGGCGTTTAGTGGCTGGCAATCAGCAGACGGGCGGTCACGAACTGGACCATTACCGGCATTTCGATGCTCTACCCGGCGCGTTCCGACGGCTGTTGCGTAACGCGTCCGCCAATTATCAGTGTTGGTGGGTAGGACAGCTGATCAGGCGCCATGGAGAGCAGCGGGCATTTGAGTACGCGAAGGTCCAGCTGGCGGAATTCCGCCGCGCCATCGTCCTGAAACACTACGGGCCGACCCATCCGCAGGCCGACGCGTGACTGACGAACCGCTCTATCCCGCCGGCTCGCCCGAGGCGCTCGAACAATATCGCCGCATGAAGGCCGAGATCGACGTCAAGCTCGGGCGCGGCAAGCGCGCCCTGATCGACGACGTCGATGAGTGGCGCCCCGAGCCGCCGCCGACCCCCGCCGACGACGATCCCGACCCGCCGGGCGGCGAGCCCTCCGAGGATAGCCTGCGCCACGACCACGTGATGATCGCGCGCCTGTTCGGCAAGGTCATCCGCCAGGTGCCGATCAGCCTGCCCGATCCCTGCCCGATCACCCCGCTGGGCAAGCTCGGGCGCCTGTATTTCTACCTCGACCCCATGGGCCAGCTGGTGGCGCTGGCCGATGCCGAGCACGGCCAGGCCCATATCGCCGGCCTGTGGTCGCCGAGGATCAACGATCTCAACAGCGCCTTTCCCCAGTTCAATCAGCAGGGCAAGTTCCAAGGCTTCAGGGCCAACTACGCCCGCGACGCCATGATGAGCGCGTGTGCGCTCAAGGGTATATTCGAGGCTCACGACAAGGTGCGTGGCCGCGGTTGCTGGAAGGGCGACGGCGGCGAGCTGATCCAGCACCTGGGCGATCGCATCCTGGTCGGCGCGGTCGAGCACAAGCCGGGCGAGATCGACGGCTACGTCTATCCCGGCCGGCCGCCGATGCCCGCGCCCAAGGCCGGCGGCAAGGCGGATTGCGAGGAAATATACCGTCGCTTCAAGACCTGGAACTGGAAGCGCGGCGAACTCGACGCGCGATTACTGTTGGGACAGCAGGCCTCGACGGTATTGAGCGCGGCCCTGAAATGGCGCCCGATGGGCTTCATCTGCGGGGGCGCCGGCACCGGCAAATCGACCCTGCAGGAGATGGTTCGGGCCATGCTGCCGGGGCGCCTGCTCGGCACCGTCGATGCGTCGGAGGCCTCGCTGCGCGGGCTGCTCGGCCAGGACGCGGTCGGCGTCAGCTTCGACGAGATCGAGGCCGACGCCACCAACGATCGCGCCCAGCAGGTGATGAAGCTGGCCCGCACGGCGGCCAGCGGCGATGACGCCTACCGCTCCAGCGCCAATCAGGAGATCCGCCAATTCACCCTGCGCAGCTCGTTCCTGTTCAGCGCCATCATCCCACCGAGCATGCGGCCGCAGGACGCCCAGCGCTTCGCGTTTCTGCTGCTTCACGAACTCCCCAAGACCGCCAAGCTCGAGCCGCTGGCCCCGGCCCGGGCGCGCGACATGGGCGCTGGCCTGGTCGGCCGGATAACCGAGGCGTGGCCGAGATGGCAGAAGGCGCTGGACGCTTTCGTCGGCGGCCTCGAGCGCGTCGGTCACGCCCAGCGCGGGGCGATGCAGTTCGGCACGCTGCTGGCCGCCGCCCACGTCGTGCTTCACGACCACGACCCCGACGAAACCGAGGTCGCCGTCTGGTGCGAGCAGCTGCGCCGCTCGACCTTGCTGGAGTACGAGAACGACACGCCGGCATGGCTGAAGGCCTGGCGCATACTCATGGGCGCTCAACCGGATGTCTGGCGCTCCGATGGCTCGCCCACCGTCGCCGAGGTGGTCCGCAAGTACCTGGCGCTGTCCGATGGCGTCGATGCCGAGGAAGCCCGGATCAAGCTGCGAGCTCAGCTCGAGCGCACGGGCCTGGCGATCGTCCGCGGCCGCGCCGATGGCCGCCACTGGCTGGCCATCCCCCCGGCCCATCAGGGCGTGGCGGAGATCTTCGCCGGCTCGGATTTCCAGAAGCGCGGCGGCGAGGGCGCCTGGTTCTTCCCCCTGCGCGGCGCGCCGCCCTGCGCCGGCGGCGAGGGCGTCCTCAACGTCCAGGTCGTCCACCGTCTCAACAGCCAGAAATGCGCCCTCTTCTGGCTCGACGCCCAGATCGACCTGGGCGGCGGCCTGACGCCGATCTTCCAGCGCCAGGTCGCCGAGGACCTGGTGGAAGACATCGAGCGCGAGCCCGGCCAGGAAGGCTAGCGCCCCATGCGTTGCACCCCGGCCCATCGGCTTAGGTTGAATTCGCGAACCTGACCGAAAGGCGAAGCAACCGGCGCGGTTGCAAGGCCGGTTGCAAGGTTTCTGATCTCCATCAGACACTTAGAGGCGGTGCAACCGTGCAACCGTGCAACGGGTCGCGCGCGCGTATGTCCGCTCGCGCGCGAGACTGCGGGTCCGGGGCTTCCATAGTGCGCGAAGCGGTTGCTTGGTTGCTTGGTTGCAGGTCTCATAACTATCTGTTTTCCAAGGCGAACCTTGCAACCGGCTTGCAACCGCCCGGTTGCAGCGTCGGGGGCGTTGCCTGGAGCTCGCCGGCGGGCATCCTGCGCCGGGTTAAGTAAGGGGTCCAAAATGGCCGACGGGCCTGGCGGCGTCCGCGCCGCCCTCGAACAGGTGCTGGACGGCGGCGAGCCCGAGGAGATCGTCCAGGTCGGCCTCTTCGCCCTCGATCCGGAGGAGACGGGCGCGCTCGATGCGCCATCGCCCTTGTCGGCCGCCCTGTCGCCCGCCAAGCGCCGCGGGCGCCCGGCCGGATCCAAGAACCGGCGCACCGAAGCCGTCGTCGGCTGGCTCCTCGCCCAGCATCGCCACCCGATCAGCGTGATGATGGAAGCCTACTCGATGACGCCCCAGGCCCTCGCCGACCGGATCGGCCTGGTCGAGCCCGACCTCCTCGAGGTGTTCAAGCTGCAGATGCGCATGGCCGAGGCCGTCGCCCCTTACCTCGCCCAGCGCCTGCCCCAGGCCGTCCAGATCGACGCTCGCGCGGGCGTCACCCTGTCGTTTGAAGGGGTATCTCTTCCCGCGCGCGCCGGGGTCTCGGGGGAAATCGTCGAGGGGCTGGCGGTCAGATTGCCCGTCAGGTCGGACGGGGAGGGTCGGACGGACGTCTAAGCTACGGGAAAGGTTCGCATTTGCGCCTAAGTGGTCGTTAGGCCGCGCCGGCGGAGGGCCTTTTGACGAGCGCGACCGCCGAACCCTTATGCCGGGGCGATCCCGCGCGGAGAGGCGTTGCGAGAGCGAGAAGGGGCGCGAATTTCATCGCGAAGCGAAGGGTGGGGGAGGGCAGCCGCGCGGTGTTCGATATCAGGGTCTACAGGCCGGCCGGTCCCGTCCTCAAACGGTTCCACGAGAGCGCGGCCTTCTTCCGATTGATGGCAGGACCCGTGGGTTCGGGCAAGACCGCCGGCGCGGGCTGCGCCGAGATGGTCCTGGGCGCGATGATCCAGAACCCCATGCCGGACGGCGTGCGGCGCGCCAAGTTCGGCGTGCTGCGCGACACATACCGCAACCTTTACAGCCAGTTCATCCCCAGCTGGTTCGAATGGTTCCCGCGCGAAGTGGGAGCCTTCGTCGGCTCCGACGACCGCCCGGCGATGCACACATTTCCTGTGGACAGCCCCCTCGGCCCCCTGGAAATCCAGGTCGAGATGCGGGCGCTGGGCACCAACACCGTCGAGAAGACCTGCCGGGGCTGGAACCTCACCGGCTGCTTTCTCGACGAAGCCGACCTGATGCCCGAGGAGGTGATGAGCTTCCTCTCCGGCCGGGTGAAGCGCTGGCCGCAGGTCCCCTACCGGGTGAGCAAGGGCGTGTGGGGCACGTTCAACAAGCCCGACATCGACCACTGGACCTATCGCTGGTGTGAAGAGGACAGGCCGGCGAATTTCGAGTTCTTCGACCAGGAACCGGGAATACTGCCCGGCGGCCCGCCCTACCAAGACAACCCGGCGGCGGAGAACCGGGAACGTCTGGACCCGGACTATTATACACTTCAGGCGGACAGTAATCCGGAGTGGTACACCACGCGGATGGTCCGAAACCGCTGGGGCGCGTCCGTCAGCGGCGAGGTGATCTATCCCAACTTCCGCGCCGAGCGCCACGTCTCGCCGGTCGAGCTGGCCCCGGAGCCGCGGGCCGAGCTGATCCTCGGCCTCGACGGCGGCGGCACGCCGGCGGCGGTGATCATGGGCCGCGACCGCGCCGGACGCCGGATCGTCTACGCCGAGGTGGTGCTAGTCGATCCGTACGATCCCAAACAGCGGCGCCTGGTCACCGGCGTCGGGCCGGCGCGCTTCGCCGTGGCCATCCGCGACGTGATCACCGCCCGGTTCCCGACCAACCGCTTCCGCATCGGCTACGGCGACCCGGCCGCCTTCTACGGCGCCGATCGGGAGTTCGGTGAGTTCAGCTTCATGGAAACGGTCGGCCAGCGGCTGAACATCGGCGTCAGCCCGGCCCCCAGCAACGAGATCGAACTGCGCATCGGCGCGGTCAAGGGGCTGATGGATGATTATTCGATCGGCGGTCAGCCCGGTTTGATGCTCAACCCCTCATGCGCCTGGCTGCGGCGGGGCTTCACGGCCGACTACAAGTACGAGGAGCGGGACCCGAAACAGGAGGGCAAGGCGCTGAAGCCGCGCAAGACGGCGACCAGCCACGTCCACGACGCCCTGCAGTACGCGGCCCTGGGCGACGTCGGCCGCGCCGGGGTGACGGCCGGGTCGGCGTGGGATCGCCAGCGGCCGGCCCAGCGGGGGCAGTATGGATCGGAGGTCTGGCGGACGATCGACGAACAGGAACGCGCGCGGCCGAAGGACTGGGGTCAGCGCGCCGGCGACGGGCACGGGGAGAGCTACAAGAACGATTTCAACCCATGGCGCGCGTGACGGGGGCGCGCCTGACCGTCGCCCATGCCAGCGCCTTCGATTTCGAGGACGCCCTGACCGACGACGGCGAACGGCCGGTGGCGATGAACCGGCCGCTGTTCGCGCTGTTCGCGCGCCAGGTCTCTACGGGGTGCGCCTTCACCATGCGCGACGGCGCCGGCCGGCTGGTGATGATCGCCGGATTGTACCCCATTGAGGGCCGCGCCGAGGCCTGGTGGGCGGTGGGGCCGGCGATGCGGGCCAATCTGCGCGCCGGCCTGCGGATCTGGCTCGATCTGCTGCTGGCCGTCGCCCAGGACGTCGCCCCGATCGAGGTCCGCGCCCACATCGCGGCGCGGAGCGTTGCGGGGGCGGCGATGGCCCGATGGTGTGGATTCACGGAGGCCGGACACGCCGAGTTCCCCGGCTTCGGGCGCATGGCGGTCTGGCGCCGTCTTTTTACTCCCGAGGGGGCCGATGGCGTTCCTGATACCGTTCATTCCCCTGATCGTCGGAACGGTGGCGACCGTCGGCATCGGCCTCTACCAAGCCCATGAGCAGTCGCAGGCGGCGGGCAACGCCCTGGCCGAGCAGACCCAGGCCAGCAACGCGCAGGAGCGCTCCAGCCGCGCCGCCGAGGAAGACGCCCAGCTGCAGGCCAGCGGCCAGGACGCCAGCGCCAGGATCGCGCGGGCGGCGGGCCAGCGGGTGCTGGCCTTCCAGGGCGACAGCGCCGGGGTGCTGACCGACAGCAACAAGACCCCTGGGGCCGGGACGCTGGGCGGCTGACGCGTGGCCCGCTGGACCGCCATCGAGATCGAAGAGCGCGCCGCCCACGCCGAGACCCAGCGGGCGGTGATCGCCAACGAAATCGACCAGTGCATGGACCTGGCGATGCCCTGGCGCCGTCGCCAGAAGGGCCGCGACACCTTCGACCGCCTGTTCGACGGCACCGGGCCGACCGGTGTGCAGCGGTTCTCCGGCCGCATCCAGCAGGATGTCACGCCGCCGTTCCAGCGCTGGTTCAACCTCGAGGCCGGTCCGCTGGTCCCGCCGGCCATGGTCGAGACCATCAACCGCCGCCTGGAGCCGGCGACGCTGGTCGCCCACGCGGTGCTCGACGCCAGCGCCTTCCCGCAGTCGTCCGCGGAGGCCTATGCGGATCTGGCGATCGGCACCGGCGCCCTGCTGGCCACCGAGGGCAGCGACCGCATGCCGATCCGCTGGCAGGCCGCGCCGCCGTGGGCGCTGGGCATCGAGGAGGGTCCGTCGGGGCGCATCGAGAACGTGTTCTGGAAGCGCGGCTATCCGGCCTGGACCCTCGACCGGCTATGGCCGGGCGCCGACTGGGGAAAGTCGGTGCGCGAGCGGATCGACAAGCGCGACACCGCCGACGTCGAGATCCTCCAGGCCAGCTACTTCGACGAGGATATCGACAAGTGGCGGATCGCCATCGTCTGTTGCGCCAACGGCGACAAGGACGTGGTCTGGGAGCGCGAGCGCCGCTCTAACCCGTGGATCATTCCGCGCTGGTGGACGACGCCGGGCAGCCCCTGGGGCCGCGGCCCGCTGATGCTGGCGCTGCCCGACATCAAGACCCTCAACAAGACCGTCGAGATGGTCCTGCGCGCGGCGGCCTATTCGCTGGCCCCGCCGCTGATGGTGCTCCACGACGGGGTGATCAATCCCGACCAGATGAGGCTGGCGCCGAGCGCCCTGATCCGGGTCGCGCGGACTGGAGGACCGATGGGGCGGTCGATCGAGCCACTGGACATCGGCTCCAAGGTCGATCTGGCCCAGATCGTCCTCCAGGACCTGCGCCAGGGCGTCAACAAGACCCTGCTCAACCAGCAGCTGCCGCCCGACACCGGGCCGGTGCGCAGCGCCAGCGAGATAGTCGAGCGGGCCAAGGAGCTGCAGTTCGACGCCAGCTCGGCCTTCGGGCGCCTCAACCATGACCTGGTGCCCGGGGTGATCAGCGCGGTGATCGACATCCTCGACCTCAAGAAGGTGGCGTTGATCGACTGGAACGACCTGCGCATCGATCAGCTGGTGCTCAAGGTCAATGTGATCAGCCCGCTGGCCCGGGCCCAGGCGCTGGACGACGTCCAGAACACCGTCCAGTGGCTGGAGACCATGAAGGCGATCGGCGGCGACCTGATGGTCGCCCACGCCGCGACCATCGAAGACGTCGGCCCCTATCTCGGCGGCAGGTTCGGGGTCTCCAAGTCGCTCATCCGCCCGAAAGCCCAGCGCGACGCCCTGGAGAAGACGGCCGGCGCGGCGGCCGTGGCCAGCGCCCAGCAACAGGGCGCGCCAGGACCGCAACAAAAGGGCGCCCCGGCGCAACAGCCGGCTGGCGGAGGTGGCCAGGGCGGCCTCGGCGGCGGCGCCACACCCGCGCCGTTCGCCCCGCCCCCCGACACCCTCAGCCTGCCCGGCCCCATCCCTGGATCAGGACCCGCCAAATGACCGGCTTCATCCGCAAGGCCGTGGCCGTCGAGGCGGTGGCTATCCCGGCCGGTGGCCCCCTCGAGACGCCGGCGTGGCTGACCGCGGCGCTGTGGGCCGGCACGGTCGGCCCGGCCAACGATGGCACGATGAAGGTCCACACGCGCCTGGGCACCCTGACGGTCAATCCCGGCGACTGGATCATCCTGGGGCCCAAGGGCGAGCTCGACGCCTGCAGTGCCGCCTACTTCGCCGACCTCTACGGGTCCGCGCCGTGAAGGCCGGGGCCAATCTCGGCCACGCCATGGAATGGCTGCGCGCCGGCGACCTCGACGCCGGCGACGGCGATCCGCGCGGCGTGATCGGCGACGAGGCCTTGAACCGCCGCGCCCGGCTGTTCCACGCCGTCTTCCGCACATCGGACGGACAGGCGGTGCTGCAGACCATCCTTGAGGCGAGCCTCTTCCGCGCCCCCGTCGATCATCGCCTGGGGCCGGAAGAGTACCTGCGCTTCGCGCAAATTAGGGAGGGCGAGAACAAGCTCGCCGCCGTGATCCTCGCCTACATCGACCACGCTGAGCAACTGGAGAGACACCATGACAGAGATCGCACCGGACCTGGGGACGGCGACGGCGGGGGGGGCGGCGATCGCCGGCCTGACCCCGACGGCGGCGGCGCCGGCCACACCGGCCCCGGCTCCGGCGCCGGCGGCGACCCCGACGCCGCCGCCCGCTTCCACGCCATCCCCGGCGCCGTCGCCAGCTACGCCACCGACGCCTGGGACACCGCCGTCCGCTGATCCGGCCCCGGCGCCGGCGGCGTCGGAAACCCCGGGCGCTCCGGCCGAGCCGCCTGTCGCCCCCGATCCGGCCGCCGAGGCGCTCGCCGCCGCCGCCGCCGCGCGGGCCGTGGTGCCGGCGACGGCGGCCGACTACACCCTCAACATCCCCGACGGGCTGAAGGCTTACATCGTCTCGCCCGAGGCGCTGGCCACGGACCCCCTGCTGGCGGCGATCCGCGAGCACTTCGCGGCGGCCAAAAGGCCGCAGGGCGACTTCGACACCCTGTTCGAGGCCCTGGGCGTGGCCCAGGCCAAGGGCCTCTTGAGCCCGCCGATCGACTTCAAGGCCCAGCGCGAGGCCCTGGGCGAGAACGGCGCGGCGCGGCAGGCGGAGGTCGAGACCTTCGCCAAGTCGCTCAAGGCCCGCGGCGACATCGACGATGGCGAATTCGGCGAGCTGATGAGCCTCGCCCCGATGGCGGCCGGCGTCCGCCTGGTGGAGAAACTGAGAAAGATGGGCAATCAACCAAGCGGTGTCGCGCCGCCCCCGGCCGCCGCCGACAACCCCGCCAGCGCCGCCCAGGCCGAGGCCAAGGCCATGGCCCGCGACCCCCGCTACGGCAAGGACAGCGCCTTCACCAAGGCCGCCGACGCGGCGTGGCAGAAGGCCTACGCCTGATGGGCTTCCGCCATCCGGAGGCGCGCAACGAGGTCGAAGACGGGGTTCTGGATCGTTTCGGCCCCGACGATCCCTCCAAGGTCGCCGGCTTCGTGATGCCCCACCGGATCGACGCCGCTCGGGAACTGGCCTGGCGCGGCGTGCTGGAAACCTGGAACAGCGCCAGCGAGCGCGGGACGCTGCTGGCCCGGCGCACCCGGTTCGCCCTACGCGGCGGTCCGCAGGGGCCGCGCGTCGCCTGATGGTCGAGGCATGGCGAGAATACCCGATCGATCCCCGCTATGAGGTCAGCGACATGGGGCGCGTGCGGCGCAAGGGCGCGAGCCCGCGCCGGCCGCACCACGCGGCCGGAAACTACCCGAAGATCGTCTTCAGCATGCCGGGGTCGAAACCGATCGGGCGTCACGTGCACACGATGGTCCTGGAAACCTTCATCGGTCCCAGGCCGCCCGGCGCCCAGGCGTCGCACATCAATGGCGCGGCCGGCGACGCCCGGCTGGTGAACCTGGCCTGGGAAACGATCAGCGAGAACAACCGCCGCAAAGACGGTCACGGAACGACCGCCTGGCGCAACATTCACCACTCGCGGTTGACGCCCACCGATGTCGCGGCGATCCGGACTTCGGTGGAAAAGACCAAGGTGCTGGCCGCCCAATACGGGGTGACGATGCAACACATCAATCTCATCAGGCGGGGCGGTTCGTGGAAGTGGATCGATCAGGCGCGTTGCGCTGTTTAGCGGCGCTCTAGCCTCGGTTCGATCCTAACCCACATGCCGATTGAACCCGGCGAGCCTGGAGCTATTCGATGAGCGAAGGAATTCCCGCCTGGTTTATTGAGAAGTTCGACGACACGGTCAAGATGCTGGCCCAGCAGCGCGACCGGCGCCTGGCGGGGATGACCAGCGGCGGCGGCATGTTCGTCGGCAACTCGATCTTCTTCCCCCGGATGGGCGCGGTCGAGATGTACGACAGCCCGCGCTTCGCCTCCCTGGCGCTCGCCAACGGCCAGATGGACATGGTCGAGGTCACCGCGGCCCCGAAGTTCGTCGCTCTGGGGATCTGGGACCCGGACATCAAGAAGCTCAACGTCAATGTCGCCGCCCAGTACGGCCGCGCGGCCGCCATGGCCGGGAACAGAGCCGAGGACAACATGATCGTCGCGGCGCTCAACAGCGCCGTCGCCAACGGCGTCACCGGCGTCGGCCTCAACGGGGCGACCACCACCACCTATCCGACCACCATCGGCAGCTACGCCGCCGTGGCCGACCTCGACACCATCGCCGCCGGCGTCGCCCAGCTGGGCAGCCAGGAAATGTTCGAGGGCGAGGACATCTGCATGGTGGTCCCCTTCAAGCTGAAGACCAACATGGCGCTGGATCCGTACATGGCGCTCAACAACGTGCGCGGCAACGTGCCGTGGAACGACCTCAACTGGCGGACCTTCCAGCGGCTCAACGACGAGAACGGCGCGCCGATCACCCAGGCCAGCGACGCCGGCACCACGGGGGTGGACATGTTCATGTTCTGCCGCTCGGCCGTCTCCGCCGACTACAACAACGAGATGACCACCATCGACGAGCGCATCGGGGCCAGCCTGACGACGATGATCGGCAACTGGTTCCAGGCCGGCGCGGCGGTCACCGAGGCGACCGGCGTGATCCGCATCAAGAGCCAGTACAACTTCACCCTGATGAGGAAGGCGATCCCGATCGCCGACCAAGGGCCGGATTAAACCCCGAGAGCGCCCCGGGCGTGACGTCGCGCCCGGGGCCACGAGGTTCCAAGCATGGTCCAGACCGCTCTCGACGTGTGCAACCTGGCGCTGGGGCGGATCGGCGGCGTCCAGATCGACGCCATCGACGAGACGACGCCGGCCGGCGCCTATTGCATCGTCGAGTATCCGCAATGCCGGGACTGGCTGATCGGCAAGTACCGCTGGAGTTTCGCGGTCGGCGTGGCTCAGCTCAGCCCCCTGGCGGTCACGCCGCCGGACTGCCCTCGCACCCATGCCTATAATCCGCCGGCCGATATCGTCGGCGCGATCTTCGATTACCGCACGGCGGCGCAGAAGAACGCAGCCAGCAGCCTCAACACCGAGATGGCCAACGGCCTGATCTGCTGCGACAGCCCGCTGATGTTCGTCGAATATACCCGGCGCGTGCCCGAGAACACCTGGCCGAGCTGGTTCGTCGAGCTGGCGCGGATCGTCTTCGCCTCGGGCCTGGCCTCCAGCGTGGCCCAGAACCAGGGTCTCGCCGCCGCGCTGTGGCAGACGGCGTTCGGCTCGCCCCAGGAGGGACTGGAGGGCGGCCTCTATGGCCAGGCCCGCAACGAGGACAGCCGCAACGCCCCGCGGCGCGAGGCCTTCGCCTGGTGGGATGACGGCGCCCTGGTCAACGCCCGCTACGGCTGGGGCTGGCTCGGTCCCGGACGGCTGGAAATCCCGTTCGTGGCCCTGCCGGGAAACTGGGGACCGCCCAGCTTCATCAACTTCCCCGACGGGGGATAGGATGCGCCCCCTCCACCGCTTCGCGGTCCCCCTCCGCCGCTGCGCAGGGGAGGATTGATGCCGCAGGAAGTCTTCCGCCAGGGCAATTTCACCAACGGCGATCTCGACCCGCAGATGCTCGGCCGGCGCGACCTGAAGGTCTATTCGAGCTCGTTCGTAAATTCGCAAAACATGATGCTGTCGCCGCAGGGGCCGATGAGCCGGCGTCCGGGGCTGGCCTTCGTCGGCCGCGTCCGGGGGCCGATCAGCGCCATCGCATTGACCGCCGGGATGATCTCGATGCCCAATGGCGGCACGGCGGCGGAATGCCTGACCGGCGGCGACGACGGGCCGGCGACGACAACCCCGATGGCCACCGGCGCGCCCTACGTGGTGCTGGAGATCGACCTCGGCGCGCCCACCGTGGTCAGCCTGGTGGACGTCACCGATATCGCCGTGGTCGCCGCCGGCGGCGGCGGCGGGGCCATCCCGACGCCGCCGCCGCCCGTGCACCTGCCGTTCCCCGGGGGTTTCACCTTCGGCCCGGGTGGGCGCTTCGACGCGCTATGACCATCGCCACCAGCGTCCTGGGCGTGCTCGAGGTCCAGTTCTCCGACGACAACGCCGCCTGGACGACGTTCGGCGCCGCCCAGGGCCTGGGATCGATCCTGCGCAGCCGACGGTTCGGGCTGCCGCCCGGCCAGAGCATCACGGCGCGGTACTGGCGAGTGGTGGTCATCGACCCCAACGCGGCTGACGACTGGCCCGGCGCGGTGGTCTCGCTCGACACCGTGGCCATGTGGCTGGAAGGGCCGATCCCGGCCAGTCCGACGCCCAATGTCAAGCTGCTGGCGTTCAATTTCGACGACGACAGCCAGCGCTACATCATGCCGGTGACGGCGGGGAATATCGACGTCTGGCACGACAGCGAGTTCATGTGCCCGGTGATCGGCCCGTGGGCCGACGATCAGGTGTACATGATCGCCCGGTGCCAGATGCTCGACACCATGGTCGCCTTCCACCAGCAGGTTCCGCCGTGGCGGATCATGCGCCAGGGCGGTCATTACGACTGGGACAGCCGGGCGCTGGCCTTCGATAGTCTGCCGATCTACGACTATACCGGTCTGGAGGCCGGCGGCGTCGATGAGGTCCAGGAACTGTTCTGGATCGACTACGCGGCCGGCGACACCTTCAACATCACCCTCGAAAGCCAGGTCACCGCGCCGATCGCCTGGAACGCGTCGATGGCCACCCTGGCGGCCAGCGTCCAGGCCGCGCTGATCGCTCTGCCCGGCGTCGGCGCCGGCCAGGTGACGTGCGCGGCCGACGGGACCACCGGCGTCCTGGTGACGTTCGAGGGGACCATGGGCAACGCCCTGGTCGGGATCATGGCCCCGGTCACCCTGCACTCCACGGCCGGCGGCGTCAGCGTGGCCGAGATCACCGAGGGCAAGCCAGGCGGCGAGCCGATCATCAGCGCCGCCCGCGGCTGGCCGGCGGCCGGATGCTTCTACCAGCAGCGCCTGTACATGGTCGGCCTGGAGGGCCTGCCGGAGACGGTGCTGGGCAGCCAGATCGGGGCCTATTTCAGCTTCTCGATCATCCAGGCCAACGCCGCCGGCGCCATCGACGAGAACCTGGACACCGATGAGGTCACCGCCGCCCGGGCGATCTTCGCCGGCCGCGACCTGCAGATCTTCACCAACAGCGCCGAATTCTATTTTCCGTTGGAGCCGATCACCCCACCGGCCCCGATCAAGCTGGCCACCAAGAGGGGGATCGCGCCGGGAATAGCGCCGGTGATGTGCAACCGCACGACGATATTCGTCGGCCCTCAGGGCGACAGTCTCTATGAGTTCGAGTTCATGTTCTATCACAATAATTATGAAGCCACGCCGATATCGGTCTGCGCCAGCCACATCGTCAATGGCATCATCGACATGAGCTATCGCAAGCACCTCTCGACCAGCGAGCCCGACGTCTTCGTGATGCCCCGTACGACCGGCGCGGCCGCCGTCTGCGTCGCCCTGCGCGACCAGGAGATCACCGGCTTCGTGCCCTGGGCGACCAACGGCGCGTTCCTGGCGGCCGCCGCCGAACTCGGCGGCGACACCTATGTGGTCGTCTCGCGGGTCTCGCCGGCCGGCGCGGCGGCGATGTATCTTGAGCGCCTCGACGCCGCGCGCCTGCTCGACTGTTCGATCCTGGTCGGGGCGACCGACCCGACCCTCGACGGCCTGGTCATGAGCGGCATTCCGCTCGACGACGGCTTCACCGTCACCCTCTACATCGACGGGGCCGACGCGGGCGACGTGATCGTGACCGGCGGCGCGGTGACGCTGCCCTATGGGCCGAACACCTCGGTCGAGGCGGGGCTCAATTTCACCGTCGCCGGTACGTCCCTGCCGTTCGTCTTCCAGCAGGACCCGCGCGGCGGCGCCGCCATGCGCCCGTTCGTCGGCGACGTCGAGTTCCGCCTGGGGCCGACCGCCAACCTCTCGGCCGGGATCGCCGGCGGCACCATGTGGCGCGTGCCGCTGAAGACCCGGCCGAACGCGTTGCTCGACCAGGGGCCGGGCGAGAGTGCGTTCACCGGCTGGACCCGGCTTCAGTTCGTGCCCGGCTTCCAGAACGACGCCCAGGTCTCCTGGGCGCAGACCCGTCCCGGCCCGCTGACGATCATGGAGATCGTCGCCACGGCCTCGACCTGAAGGGGCACAGATGCAGGCGGTCGGATCGCTGTTCAGCTCGGGAGGCTTCGGCGGCGGCGGCGGGGCGAGCCCCGACGGCGCGCCGACCGGCTCCGATTTCAACATGGCCGACAACACCGGCGGTTTCGGCCTGGCCAATAGCCTCGGCCTGCTGCGCGCCGGCACCAGCGCGATCAGCGCCCTTTCGGCCTTCACGATGTCCAGCGCCCAGGCGCAGAGCCTGGACATGGAAGCGGCCGACGAGAACATCGCCGCGCGCGGGGACTATATCCAGGCGCAACAGAAATCCAACGCCATCAACACCGCCTACAACCAGGTGGTCGGCCAGCAGCTGGCGGTGGCCAGCGCCGGCGGGGTGGACGTGGGATCGGGCAGCGTCCAGGAGGCCGGCCGCCAGGCGCGGACCAAGGCCGACCAGGCGATCACCGTCGCCCAGACCGACGCCCAGACCGACGCTTCGCTGCGACAGGCGCGGGCCGGCGTGCTCCAGGCCAGCGCCAGCATCACCAGGACCACCGGCATCCTCTCGGGGATCTCCGACATCGCCAAGGGCGCGCTCAACTTCGCCCAGATCGGCGCGCCGCTGCCGGGCGGCGACTAGATGCCCGACAGCGATTTCAACGGCCGCGATTTTCCCCAGCTCGACCTGCCGACCGCCGTCGAGGCCCCGGTCTATCAGGCGCGTCACCGCTTCGACCTGCCCGACGGCCTCAACGAACTCCAGAACCACATGGAGAGCGTCGGCAATACGCTGGGGCAAATGGCCGACCAGGCGGCCAAGACGCAGGGGCGCGAACAGGCGGTGTCGGACGTCGCCGGCGCCGGCGATGGGTCCGATCCCAACGCGCCTCAGGTCACGCCGCAGAACCCCAACACCGCCTTCGGCCAGTCGTACAACGACGTCGCCAAACAGGCCCTGGGCGAACAGCGCAAGGCGGCCATGGTCCAGGCCATGGGACAGGCCTACGCCAACAATCCGGAGAACCCGGCCGGCCTCGACGCCGCCCTGACGGCCGCCAAGCAGGGTTTCTCCGCAACGCCCTTCGCCGACCTCAATCTCAATCTCGACAACGAATACGACATCCGTCGCGCGACGATGATGACCCAGGCCCAGGAAGGCCTGCACAAGGTCATGCTCTCGACCCAGGCGGCCAATTACCAGCAGGCCTATACGACCGGCGCCGAGGGGCTGGACCAAGCCTCGGCCGGCGCCACTTTCGACGCCGCCGGCGCCGCCCACATCAGCGCCGGCGCCCAGCAGTTCGCCCAGTCCCTGGCCCAGTACGGCCCTCCCGAAGCCTTCACCCTCGGCGGTGCGCAGATCCCCGCCGATCCCAGCCGGGCCGGCGTGATCACGCCGGAGCAGCTCGAGGCGCACTATCTGGCGGCGATCGGCGAGGCCAAGCGGACCTGGGCGATCAACGCCCAGATGGGCCTGCCGGATGCGGCGGCCAAGGCCAAGTTCGCCGACGACGCGCGGGCCAAATACCTGGCCGGCGACCCGGTGTTCGCCGGCCTCGGCGGCGCGCAGGTCGAGGGCCTGTTCGACAAGCTCGACGCCAACGCCCAGCGGGCGTCCACCGACGAGAAGGCCGATCAGGCGGCCAGCGCCAAGACCGCCGAGGACGGCCTGCAGGCGCTCCAGTGGGGCGGCCAGTACGACCCCGACGCGATCCGCAAGGCGGCGCAGGACAGCGGCGACCCGGGCCTGGTGGCCAAGACCGAGTTCTATCTCAACGCCGCGCCGACCATGCGCGGCATCCTCAAGACTGTGGTCGGCCGCCAGTATGGCCTGATCGCCACGCCGGGCAGCGGCCTGACCCCGCAGCCGCTGGACGCCGCCGGCAACCCGATCGCCGCCCAGGTCCAGGCCCCGCCGCCAGGACAGAACGCCGTCGCCGACCAGGTGCGCCAGGCGGCGCAGTCGGCCGGGGCGACGCCGGCCGAGACCACCACGCTGTTGCAGATGGGGATCCTGGAGAGCAGGCTCGATCCGACCCGCAACAATGGCCAGAGCCAGGGCCTGTTCCAGTTCCGCCCGGCCACCTGGGCCGGCGTCGGCGGCGGCGACATCACTTCGGTGCATGACCAGACGGTCAATGCGCTGAAGCTGCTGCGCCAGGACACCGCCGGGCTCACCGCCGCCCTGGGACGGGCGCCGACGCCCGGCGAGGTCTATCTGGCCCATCAGCAGGGGTTGCCCGGGGCCAAGGCGCTGCTCGCCGCCGGGCCGGGCGTGACGGCGGTTCAGGCCCTGGTCAACGCCGGCGTCTATCACGATCCGGCGATCGCGGCCGAGGCGATCACCCGCAACGGCGGCACGGCGGCGCAGGGGGCCGGCCAGTTCGCCGCCCAGTGGACCGGACGCCTCGACGGGGGCGGCGGCGCGCCCGGCTCGCCGGCCGCCGCGCCGCCCACTCCAGGCGTGACCTCGACCGCCTGGACGCCGCCGGCCGGCGTGGCGCCCGGCAGCCCGGCCTATGTCGCCTGGGCCAACACCAAGGCCGGCTTCGCGGCCGACCCGATCAAGTTCGCCCAGGAAAACCAGGTGGCCAGCGTGCCGCCGATGATCCCCCAGAACGCCGTCGCCCAGGATCCCGCCGCCGCCGCCGGCTGGGCCGGCGCGATGAAGGGCCGCTACGCCATCGGCCAGACCCTGCAGCGATCCTACGGCGTGCCCATGCGGATGCTCACCGACGCCGAGAAGGACGACTACAAGTCGATCCTCCAGCAGGACCCGGCGGCTGTCGTGCCCCTCGCCCAGCGGGCCACGGCGGCGATCGGCGCGGCCGGCGCGACCGCCTTCCTGCGCGAGGTCGGCCAGGACGGCGACGTCAACACCGCCATCCACATCGGCAACCTCGCGGTGCTGGGCAACACCACGATCGCCAACGCCGCGGCCGGGGGCATCGCGCTCAAGGCCGCGCCCAACGGGGCCAAGGAGGTCCCCGATCCCGACCACTCCTACAGGACCAATCAGGACATGGCTCTGCGCCGCTTGGCCCCGGCCTTCCTCTATGATCCGGCGGTGCTGGTGGCGGCGCGCAACACCGCCGATCTCGCCCGGCTGTACGACACCAGCCGGGGGATCACCCACGATCCGGACTACTACCTGCAGAGCGCCCTCGGCGCCGCGCCCGCGCCGGGCGGTGGGCTGTGGGGCGGCGTCGCCGTGGTCAACGGCGCCCAGACCCTCGTTCCCAGCTGGCTGCGCCAGGACCAGGTCCAGCCGGCCCTGCAAAAGATCGGCGAGAGCTGGGCCCAGCGGCCGGGGACCGGGCCGGTCTATGCCAACGGCCAGCCGGTCGGCGGCCAGGACATCGGGCGCATGCAGCTCATCGAGCGGCCCGGCGGCCAGTATTTCCTGCTCAACCCGCGGAGCGGGCGCATGGCGCGGACCTCGGACGGCCAGCTGCTGCACCTCGACCTCGACGCCAACCGGGGCTTCATCCAGGCCCAGCTGCCCGGATCGGTGAGGCGCTAGGCCGTGCCCGGTTTCGCCGTCTCGATGCCGATCGGCGATGCCGAGGTCGAGAGCCAGATCACGCCGGGTTTCGACCGGGCGCCAATTCCGTTCTGGGACGCCGTGCAATCGAGCTTCGACGACGGGGTCAGCAACCAGCGGCTGGGCGCGCGGGAGCAGGCGCTGGACGACGCCTTCACCGCCCGCAACCGCGACATCGAGGGCCGCGTGGGGGCGCAGGCCTTTCGCGGCGTCGGGTCGGCCGCCGGCCTCGACCAGGACATCGACCCGGCGACCGGCGTGCCCAGCCTCTATGGCGACGTGGCCAACGCCGCCTCGTTCGCCAACGGGTACGGCGAGCAGGCGATCGACGCCCTCCGCGCCAAGTATCCGGCCCAGATGGCCGGCGTACCCACGGCCGCCCAGGTCCAGGCCGGCGTGGACACCAACCTCAACGCCATCGCCGCCCGCGCTCAGGCCGGCGCCGCGCAGCATCCTTTCGGCGCGTTTCTCGGCGGATCGGGGGCGCAGCTCACCGATCCGGTCAACCTGGCGGTCGGCGCCGCCACCGGCGGCCTGATGGAGGGCGCGCCGCTGGCCCTGCGGGTGCTGGCGCAATCGGGGATCTGGGGCGGCGTGGCGGCGGCCGAGGCGCCCGGCAAGGCGTTGGAGGCCGGCGAGGTCGGCGGCCCGGCCTACGGCCTGCCGGAGGCGATCAGCGACATCGTCGGCGGCGCGGTGAGCGGCGGGGCGTTCGAGCTGGGCGCCACGGCGCTGAAGGCGGTGCTCAGCCCGATCATCGCCCGCGCCATGCCGGCGATCCGCAAGGCGTTCGCCGGCGACGACGCGGCGCGGGGCGCCTTGAATGTCCTCGACCAGGCCGGCCGCGACGACATGGCCATCGGCCCGACGCGCTCGGGATCGGACTATGAGACGGGTCTCACCAGCCTGGAGACCGGCTCGCCGCCGCCGATCCCGGCCCCCGACCGCGACGTCGGCGACCTCTTCGGCCCGGACCCGGTCAACGCCATCGACGCGGCGACCCGCGCGCCGTTCGTCGATCCGCAAGGCGGCGCCCAGGGCGCGGCGCTGTACGAGCGGGCCGAATACCGCGGCCGCGCGATCTATTCGGGGACCTTCGATCCGGCCGCGATCGGAACCGATCCGGCGACGTTCCAGTACAAGAGCGACGGCGACGCCCAGGGGGTGACCGACCGGCTGAAGGGCGTCCAGGCCTGGGACCCGACCAGCAGCGGCAAGGTCATCGTCTATCAGGACGAGACCGGCGCGCTGACAATCGCCGACGGACACCAGCGCCTGGCGCTGGCCAACCGCATGGGCGAGCAGGGCTTCGAGGCGCGCCTCGACGGCTACCTGTTCCGCCAGGCCGACGGCTGGAGCCCGGCCGAGGTGCGCACCATAGCCGCGCTCAAGAACATCCGCGAAGGCCAGGGGAGCGCGCTGGACGCGGCCAAGGTGTTTCGCGCCAACCCGGCGACCATGAACGACGACAGCCTGCCGTTGACCGGCGAGGTGGTGCGGCAGGGGAAGGGCCTGGCGCGCCTCTCGTCCGACGCCCTCGGGGCGGTGATCAACAAGGTCATCCCCGAGCGCTATGGCGCGATCATCGGCCAGCTGGCCGGCGACCGGCCGGATCTCCATTCCGGCATGGTCAAGCTGCTCCACGCCGGCGAGCCGGCCAACCTCGACGAGGCCCACGCCCTGGTCCAGGAAGCCCAGCTCGACGACTGGCTGCAGAGCGAGGGCGCCCAGTCCGACCTGTTCGGCGACACCCCGGCCCAGAGCGTGGCGATCGGGCGGGCCAAACTGCGCGCCTGGCTGCTGCGCAACCTGCGCGGCGACAGCCGGCTCTATGGCCAGCTCACGAAGCATGCAGACGCCATCGAGGCCGGCGGCAATGTCCTGGCCCGCGACGCCAACGAGGCCAGCCTGGCGACCAGCAACGCCGCCCTCGAGCAGATCGCCAAGCTCGGCATGCGGGCCGGCGACCTCGGCGACGCGATGACCGCCGCGGCCCGGGAAATCACCGACGGCCGGCCGATCGGCGAGGCCGGCAAGGGCCTCTTGGCCCGGGTCAAGAGCGCCATCGCCAACGGCGAAAAGATCGACGCCGGGCGCAGTGGGTTGCTCGATCCTGCCGTTTCCCTGCCCCCCTCCGACGCGGCCGCGAGGGCTTTCGACGAGGTAGGCGGAAAGGGCCAGGCTGGGCAGATCGCGGCCAAGCCGGAAGATGCGGAACGAGAGAAATTCGCCACTCCCGATGATCTGCGCGCCGTCGCCGAAAAAATCCGCGCCCAGCGGGAGGCGTCCCAGGTCGAGGTCGGTCGCCTGTGGTCGCTGGAGCCCGATCGGCTCCAGGCGATGCTCGAGGAGAAGACCACCAGCGATCATGACAAGGTGGTCCAGGCTTTCGGCGGCGAGGCCGAAGCAAAAGAATTCGAAAGGCTGGACCGAAAGCGCAACAGCACCGACCCGCGGCGCGCGGACGAAGGGTCGCGTGAGTTCGACACCAAGTATGGCGAGCTGACGGCCGACCAGGATCGACTGGTGTACGGCATCGGAGAAACTGACGCGCAGGAAGACGACATCCGCCAAATACTTGACGCCCATCAAGACATCGCCGAGCATGATCCGCACTTGTCTGATGACCGGGTCGCCTACTGGGGCGCCGTCGGCGCTCGCCGGGCGACGGCGGAGGAATTGGCCAAGGTGCCAGAAGGCACGGCGACGCCGACTGTCCAGGCAGCCTTCGTGAGGATGTCGAACGCCTATCGCAACCTCGTCGCCCGCGGCGTGGATCCCGGCGCGATCCCAGACAGGATGGTGGAAGGCCTGGTCGCCAGTGGCCAGTGGCGACCCGAACAGGCCCGGGAGGTGATCGGCGGCTTCGTCCGCGACATGCAACGATTGGCGGCGGACCGCACAGAGCGCGCCCCACCGGAACGCGTGGCCCTGACGCACCAGCCGGGCGCCGCGAGTTCGCCCCTGGTTCGACTGAGCGGCGAGGAGATCGCGCCGCGCTCGACGCCGTTGGTGAGCTTGCGGGAGGCTGTCAACGCCTACTTCGAGCGGGTGCTGCGGCCCCTGAAGGTGGAAAGCCGCGCCCTCGGGGCGGAGGTCGGCTTCAGCACCGCCGGGCTCAAGAAAGTGCGCTCGCACAGCGCCAATCCCGACACCCTGCGGCTGTTCGCCGGACTGCCCGACATCATCCGTGACGGCGATCTGGTGGGATCGGAACCGCCGCGCGACCCGGGCGCGGAGCCCAGCACGCGAGCTTACCACACGCTCGAAGCGCCGGTGGAAATCGCCGGGCGCCCGTTGACCGCCAGGGTCACGATCCGCGAAACCAACCGCGGTCGGTTCCACTATGATCATGTTGTCCTGGAGAATGAAGACCCCGCTCCCGGCGCCCGCTCGGACCCCGGTAGCAAACCAGGGGGTGGAACACCGGAAGGCGAGGCCTCCGCTGGCAATATGGGCGGCCGGGGCGACCAGGTCAACGAAGCCGGTGGCTCGGGCTCCACGCGGGGGGGCGACGAAGAACCCTGGGACGCGGAAGCCGCCAAGCTGGACCGGGAATATGTCGCCCGGTCGGTGGCTGAGATCGGCGAGCGCCTGGGGAGCCGCCCGCTCGACAGTAGCCGGGGCGATAAGAGCTGGCTCGACACATACATCGAAGAGGGACCGGCGGCCGGCCGCGCGCGCCTCCATCGCGAACTTCCGGCGGCCACCCCAGGCGACATCACACCGGTCTCGGTGCGCGGCCAGAGCCAAGGCCTGTTCGACGACATCCCGGACGCGACACCGCAGGAGCGCGCGTTCGAGCACCTCAAGTCCTGCGCGCCGGAGTAGGCGATGGCCACCTTCGATCAGTGCATAATCGACGGCGTGGCCGGCGGGGCGATCACGCCGGAGATCGGGCAGGCGGCGCGGGAGAGTTATGCCGACGCCTATGCCGAGGCGGTCAAGACGCTGGGACCCGGCGAGGCGGATCGCTTGGCCGGCAAGCAGGTCCTGGACGCGGTGCAGAGGGCGGCGCTGGAGGCCAAGCGGCAACAGGCGCTGGCGATCCGCGCCAGGCGTTCGCTGCTGGAGGGCATCGCGGGCCTCAAGGAGCGCCGCGGATACGAGAACGTCGAGGCGCTGGGCGGCTCCGGCGGCCAGCCGCCGAAGGGCGGCTGGGTCCAGGGCGGCGAGCCGCCGAAGGAGGGGCCGTTCAAGAACGGCGCGCGGGCGGCCAAAGCGCTGCCGCTGATCATGCGCAACAAGGGCGGCCTCAGCGGCGGCCCGTTCCCCAGCGTCGAGGGGCGGGCGCTGGCGGTGCGCGGCCTGTTCGACGCCAGGATGGCCGCGATCATGGAGAAGTTCCAGAGCCGCCTGGGCTTCGACAGCCCAAACCGGGCGGCGCTGGGCAACATTGTTCGCGAGGCGTTCGGCGAGGACACCGGCGACGCCGCCGCCAGGGGCCTGGCGGCCAGCTGGTCGGAGACCGCCGAACAGGCGCGGCAGATGTTCAACGCCGCCGGCGGCTCGATCGGCAAGATCGCCGACGGCAAGTGGGGCCTGCCGCAGAGCCACGACGCGGCGGCGATCTACAAGGCCGGCCGGCCGGCGTGGGTGGCCTTCACCCAGCCGCTGCTAGACCGCGCCAAGATGGTCGATAAGCTGACCGGCGCGCCGTTCACGGCCAAGCGCCTGACCGTCAAGCTCGGCGAAGTCTATGACCGCATCGTCACCCGGGGACTGATCGACAAACAGCCGGGCGAACATCCCGGCGTCGGCGCCCTGGCGATGACAAGGGGCGAAGAGCGGTTCCTCGCCTTCCGCGACACCGATGCCTGGCAGAGCTACCAGAAGAGCTTCGGCCAGGGCGACGCCTATGTGGCGATGATCGGCCACCTCGACGACATGGCGAAAGATATCGGCCTGATGCAGATCCTGGGTCCGAACCCCGAGCACCAGTGGAAGTGGCTTGTGGCCTTCGCCGAGCGCGAGGCGGCGATCGAGCGATTGGGCGGGGCCGAGGGCGCGGAGCGGGCGGCCAAGAGCAGCATCCACCAGGCCCAGAACATGTTCGACAGCTACACCGGCAAGACCAATGTCCCGGTCAACGAGAAGCTGGCGGCGACCGGGGCGACGATCCGCAGCTATCTCAATGGCGCGGACCTCGGCGGCGCAATCCTCACCGACATGCCCAGCGCCCCGATGTTCGGGGCCATGGCGCGCAGCTTCATGGGCATCAAGTTCCAGGGCGACATGGGCCAACTGGCCGGATTGCTGGCCAGCCCCGAGCTGCGCGGCGTTGCCCGGCGGATGGGGTTCATCAACGAGGCGGCCCGCGACGGCCTGGTCTCGGCCGCCCAGGACAGCTTGCGCAGCCTGACCGCCGGCGACAAGGCGGTGGCCGGCATGAACGTCTTCGCCCGCAAGCTGCCGAGCGCGATAATGCGCCTCGAGGGCCTCACCGGCAGTTTCGAGGCCCGCAAGCGCAGTTTCCGGATGAGCTTCATGGGAGCCCTAGACCATGCGAAAGCCCATACCCTGGGCGATCTGGCGGCTGGGAACGGCCAGGAACGGGCGCTCGCCACCGAACTCGCGGCGCGAGGCTTCACCGCCGCCGACTGGGACGCCATCCGCGCCACCCCTTCCTGGGAGCCGAAACCCGGGGTGAAGTTCCTGCGCCCGCAGGACATCGCCGACACCGCCGGCCAGGAACTCGGACTTCGCGTCGGCGAGATGGTGCTCAACGGCGAGCAATACGCGGTGCCGGTGTCCTCGTCGCTGTGGACCCGGGCCGCTCTACTGGGCGATGCGCGGCCCGGCACGATCAAGGGCGAGATGTTCCGGTCACTGACCATGTTCAAGACCTTCCTGGTCAACGCCCAATACCAGTATGCCGAGGAGCTGTTCCTGCGCGGCGTGGCGCGGGGATATGGGACCTACGGCTCGGCGGCCTGGGCGACCGCCTGGGCGGCCGGCATGGTCGGCATGCTGACCCTGAGCGGGGCGATGACCGTCCAGATGAAGCAGGTCGCCCGGGGCCTAGACCCGCTGCCGATGAATTCCCCGCAGTTCTGGGGCGCGGCCCTGATGCAGGGCGGCGGCCTGGGCATCCTCGGCGATTTCTTCTACGCCCAGCAGGCGCGCAACGAGAAGAGCGCGCCGATCGTCGCCCTGGGGCCGACCGGCCAGCTGGCGTCCGACGCCTGGGACCTGACCGGCGGCGAGGTCCAGGACGCGGCGTCGCGGGGCCAGCACCCCAAGGCGCACGATCACGAGGTCCGCCGCATCGCCCATGACCTGGCCGCCTATACCCCCGGGGCCTCGCTGTGGTGGGCGCGCACCGCCTTCGACCGCGCCATCATCGACCAGCTGCAGAAGGCCATGGATCCCGACGCCCAGGCCGCCTTCGACCGCTCGGCGCGGCAGATGGAGCGCGAGCGCGGATCGGGCGCCTGGTGGCCGCGCGGCGACATCGCCCCGACCCGGGCGCCGAACATGGCCGCGATCGGCGGCGCGACCGCCCACTAGCCCCGCGTTGCGCGCGCGTCGGGCGCGCCAGAGTGCGGGCATGGCGTGGACATATCGGGACAGCACCGGGGAGATCACCAGCCCCACGGGCGCGGTGATCGGGACCGGCTACAGCGGCAACGGCGAGGGGCTGAACAACCCGGCGCTGGCGGCCGTGGAGGGCGTCGGGCCTATACCGCCGGGGCGCTATACCATCGGCCTGGCGCTGTTCCCGGTCGATCACCTTGGACCCTGCGCCCTGCCGCTGACCGTGGTGGCGTTCGACGATCCGAGCATCGAGCGCTCGGCGTTCTTCATCCACGGCGACAATCTCGACGACGACCACAGCGCCAGCCATGGCTGCATCGTCGCGGCGCGGCCGATCCGCATCGCCGTCGCCGGCAGCCTCGACCGCGAATTGATCGTGATCCCGTGAATGGCCGAGACGGCGATCGCGGCGAACGCCTGGGTGGTTCTGGTCGCCGTCGCGATCCAGTTCGCCGGGCTGCTGATCTGGGGGGCGACGCTGACCAACCGGGTCAAGCAGCTGGAGGCCGACATGGCGCCCCTGCGCACGCTGTCGACCACGGTGGCGCGGATCGAGACGCGGATGGACGGCCTGGTCGAGCAACTCCGCGATTTGAACGCCTCGATCCGCTGGATGCGCGACCCGGCCCCCTTCGCGCCCAAGCGACGCGATTTCTCTTCGCCCAAGCCCGACGGCAAGGAGCCCTGACACCATGACCGCCATCGACCTCAACCCGATCGTCGACCAGGTCATCCTGCCGATCCTGGCCCCGATCGCCCTCGGCTTGATCTGCTGGGCGGCGCGGCGGGTGGCGGGGCTGTGCCACGTGCAGATCTCGGCCGCCAACGGCGCCCTGCTGGACAAGGCGATCGGCAACGGCGTCGCCCTGGCGGCCAGCGACATCGACGGCTCCATCCCCCTCGTTCCCGGGCCGGCCATGGTCGCCAGCGCGGCGGCCTACGTCAACACCACGGCCCCGGCGACACTCAAGGCCCTGGGCGTCAGCCCCGCCGCCCTCGGCGCCGCGATCGCCGCGCGCATCGCGGCCGATCCGCCCAGCCCCGTCGTCCTCGCAAACCCTCAGCCCTGAAAGGCCCCACCATGTCTCTCGCCTCCTTCGCCCTCGACTATGTCTTCGATCCCATCGGCACGCTCATCGAACGGGCCCTCGGCTCGTCCGACCCGGCCGTCGCCACCGCCGCGCCGGCCGCGGCCGCCGCCGCGTCGCCCGCCCCGATGGCCGCCGCGCCGAACCTGGTCACCGATCTCGAGACGGCGATCAACACCGCCATCGACGCCGTGATCGCCAACGCCTGCGGCCACATCCCGTTGATCGGCGAGCTGCTGGAGCCCGAGGCGGTGAAGCTGGCCAACGAGGGCCTGGCCTACGTCGAGCAGCATGTCGGCGCCTACGCCGCCGGACTGGTGGCGGCGGTGACGGCCAAGATCGTTTCGGCCGTCTGACATGCGCCGCCTCGCGGGGATCCTCGCCGCCCTCGGCGCCCTGATCTTGGTGTCGCCGGCGTCGGCGGCCGGCAGCGTGCATATCGAATGGCTGCGGGCCGGCGTCGTGTTCGGCGCCCAGGATCTCACCG
>DASRLN010000212.1:0-6149 GCA_035648435.1 Caulobacteraceae bacterium | reverse complement strand
TGCATGCTGCCCGACACCGGCGAGCGGTATCTGAGCACGCCGCTGTTCGCCGACATCCCGGTGGAGATGACGCCCGAGGAACTGGAGATATCGCGCTCGACGCCGGGATTTCAGCCGGCCGCCGCCTGAAGGGCGGCGGGGCCGGCGAGCTGGAGTGGCGTCAGGGCCCGGAAGGCCAGGGGATTGAACACCAGGTCGACCGTGCGGCCCAGTCTCACCTTCTCACCGTCGAGAATGGTCGGCACGCGCCCGTGGCCGGTCACCCGGACCCGCCGCGTCTTGACCCTCGACACCGAGGGATCGTCCCGCCAGTCGTCGAACAGGGCGTGAAAGCCGAGGCGAAAAGCTTCCGCCGCGGTCGTGGGGTCGAACGCCGCCGCCTCGAAAGCGCGCTCTTCCTCCCCCATGGCCCGGGAAATCAGCGGACAGACGACGGCCACCACCTCGGCCGATCCGGCCAGGCTGTCGCCGAACTCGTATTCCAGCGGCTCCGAGAGGCTTCGCCGCGCCGCCGTCACCGATCGCTTGGCCGCTTCGACGATGTGGCCCTCCCGGACGGCCTCGCGGGCGTCGGCCCACAGGGTCGGCGCGCCCAGTATCGCGGCCACGAAGAAGGAATGCCGCCCCGCGGACCCGCCGCTCACGTGGTGGACCCCTGGGGCCGCCAGAACCGCCTTCAGCGCCTCGCGCCACGCCAAGGCGCCATAGAGAGCCTTGGGCAGCATGTTCATCGTGCCGCCGGGCAGGGGAACCAGGAAGGTGGCCAGGCCCCGGCACTTTTCCGCCGCCGACCTGATCGTCCCGTCGCCGCCGAGCACCACCAGCACGTCCGCGTCGGCCACGGCGTTGGCCAGAGCCGCCTCGATCTCCGGGGGCGGTACGCAGAACACCTGAGCGTGACCCAGATCCGCCTCTGCGAAGATCGCCAGGGCCTCGCCCTCGGAGTGTGCATCGCAACTGCCGCTGCCGGTATTGAGCACGGCGACGACCCGGCCGGCCAGGGCCTCGACGGCGAGGCGGTCGTTGCCTTCCATGAGCGAAACTCATCGCCTGGCCACATTTGGCGTTCGTCAAACGGCCCGCGAGGCGTCACGTTCCATCCCCTGTCGAGAGCGTGACCTCAGGGAGGCGCCGACCATGATCCGAACCTGCTACGTGGCCTTCCCCACGCAAGGAACGCCGCCGGTCACCGCGGCCGCCCGGCTTTCGCTTCCCGCCGGCGACGGCCTGGGCGCCGTGGTCATCTGCCATGGCTCCGACGGTGTCGATGGGCGGGGCGAGTTCTACGCCCCAATCCTCCACGGCGTCGGGCTGGCCACGCTGGAACTGGACGTGTGGGCGGCCAGGGGCTCGACGAGGGGCGCGGCGGCGCGACCACGCTCACCGATCGAAACCGTGCCGGACGCCTTCGCCGCCCTGCGGTTCCTCGGAGGGCAGCCGGAGATCGATCCGGCGCGCATCGGGATCATGGGCTTTTCCTGGGGCGGCGTGGTCACCCTGCTGGCCGCCACGCGGCGTCTCGCCGATCTCCTGCGCGGAGATGCGCCGTCGTTCGCCGCCCACGCGCCGCTATACCCGGTGTGCTGGGCCTATGGCGCCGTGCCGGCCCTGGCCCTCGATGAACTCACCGGCGCGCCGATCCTGCTCCAGACCGGCGGCGCCGACGCCTACGACGCGCCGGACGACGCGCCGGCGCTTGCCGCTTCGCTGCGGAAGGCCGGAGCGACGGAGGTTTCCCTGATCGTCCATCCCGGCGCGAGCCACGGCTTCGACCGCGACCTTCCGGCCCAGACGATCAACGATCCCTTCGCCCATCGGGGCGCGGGCGGCCCGGTCGAGATGGCCTTCGACCCGACCGCCGCCGCCGCCTCCCGCCGCGCGATCACCGCCTTCTTCGCTCGGACCTTGGCGTAGCGCGGGCTTCCAGCCCGCTCTTTCACGCGCCGAAATGAGCGGGCTGACAAACCCCGCGCTACGACGGTGACTACAGCGCCAGCACCGCTTTGGCGCGGTAGTCGGTGGGGAAGATCGACTTCAGGGCCGCGACCTTGGGCGCATCGTAGGTGGCGATGTAGGGCGCGTCCGGATGGTGGACGAGATAGTCCTGGTGATAGCTCTCGGCCGGGAAGAAGCCGCTGTCGGGATCGACGCGCGTGGCGATCGGGTGATGATAGACCTTGGCGGCGTCGAGCTGGGCAATGTAGCGCTGGGCGACCGCCTTCTGGCCGGCGTCGCCATAGAACACTTCCGAGCGATACTGCGTCCCCTGGTCGGGGAACTGCCGGTTGACCTGGGTCGGATCGGTGGCGACCGAGAAGAAGATGTGCAGGATCTCGCCATAGGAGATGAGCTTGGGGTCATAGACGATCTTCACCGACTCGGCGTGGCCGGTCGTCCCGGTGCTGACGACTTCATAGTTCGCGGTGGAGCGCTTGCCGCCCGCGTAGCCGGCGACCACCTTGTCGATCCCGCGGACGTGTTCGAACACGCCCTGGACGCCCCAGAAACAGCCGCCGGCCAGCACCGCGGTCTGGAGGCCGGCCCCGGCGGGGGCCGGATCGAAGGCCGGCGCGGGAATGCGGGTCACCGGCGCGGCCTGGCAGGCGCCGAGGGCCACGGAGGCCAAGGCGATCGCGGCGGCAAAACCAAAGGCGGCGCGGTTGAGGGTCGGGGAGATGGGCATGGTAATTCCTGACGGGGGGTGGTCGATCACAAGATGATTTCGCCCCGACCGCGCGCCGGGTTACATTGCGCTCGGAGTGGACGGGTGTAACCCTTGTCCGCGCGGCGGCGAAAGACGGATCACCGGCCTTGAGTGGAGTCGAGCCTCGGCTGAAGGCGCTGATGATCGCGGGCCTGGACGGCGATCGCTCGGCCTACCGGCAGGCGCTGTCGCTTTCGAGCGGCTTCCTGCGCGGGTATTTCGCCCGCCGTCTGGGTTCGGGCGCGGCCGAGGTGGAGGATCTGGTGCAGGAGACTCTGCTGGCGATCCATCTCAAGCGCGACAGCTACGACCGGGATCTGCCGTTCACGCCGTGGGCCTACGCCATCGCGCGCTACAAGCTGTTCGATCACTTCCGCCGATCGCGGAGCCGCCGGGCCGCGCCACTGGAGGACGCCGACGCCCTGTGGGCGGTGGAAAATCCCGAGGAGGGCGCGGTGCGCGCCGATGTCGGGACCCTTCTCGCCCGCCTGCCGCCGCGTCAGCGGACGCTGATGGCGGACGTCAAGCTCAGCGGCCTGTCGATGGAGGAGGCGGCGAAGAAGAACCGGATGAACGTCTCGGCGGTCAAGGTCAGCGTCCATCGCGGCCTCAGACGCCTCGCCAGGGAGGTCGCCGATGACGACCGCTGAGCTCATCGAAGCGCTCGGCGGCGCGGCGGCGCCGGTCGCCCCGGCCCGCCCCGGCCGGCTCGGCTGGCCGGTCGTCGCCGGCGCCGCGGCGGCCGCCGTCATCCTCCTCGTCTGGCTCGGGGTCCGGCCGTTGGGGCCGGCGTTCGCGTCCGCCTCCTACTGGATGAAGGCGGCCTACACCCTGGCGCTCGGCGCGGCGGGGGCGATGATGACCTGGCGGCTGGCCAGGCCCGGCCGGCCCATCGGACGCGCGCCCCTGGTCGTGGCCGCCGCCCTCGGCGTGGTCGGCGCCCTGGCGCTGGCCCAGCTCGCCGGCGCCAGCGCCCTCCAGGCGCGGACGATGTGGCTGGGCCAGTCGTGGACGCAATGTCCCTGGCGCATCGTCGTCCTGGCCGCGCCGATCTTCGCGGGCGCCTCGTGGGGCCTTCGACGCCTGGCGCCGACCCGGCTGGCGGCGGCCGGCGCGGCGGCCGGGCTGATGGCCGGCGGCGTTGGCGCGACGGTCTATGGCCTCTTTTGCCAGGAAACCACCGCCGCGTTCCTGGTCACCTGGTACACCCTCGGCATCGCCGCCTGCGCGGGCGCCGGCGCCTTGCTCGGCCCGCGCCTTCTGCGATGGTGAGCCGGCGCGACGGCGCCTTTGGCGCTCGTTGGCAAGTAGTCGATCCATGGCGCGCGGCGGGGAAAGCGCCTTTCAACGCCAAGAAGCCAAGACGCCAAGAAAAACACCCGGCTAGTCTTACCGCGTCAGAAAGGCGACGGCGTTTGTTTGTGGCGAGATATCAGCATGGTTTTTTCGTAGCGCGGGCTTCCAGCCCGCTCTTGTCCTTGCGGCGTCCGCGCTTTCGCAGACGACGACACCGAAATGACGCGCTTGCAATCAGCCAAAAAGCGGGCTGGAAGCCCGCGCTACGTTTTTTGACGAAGTAGGACTAGCCGGGTGTTTTTCTTGGCTTCTTGGGGTTTCGAAACGGCGGTCGCGACACCGCCTTTCATCAGATAGGCTATCTCCCGATGGGCGCTTAGGAACCGATTCATGAACCCGATCACGCTTTTCGCCACCGTGGCGCTGGTCCTTGTGGGTGCCCTGTTGGTCCGCATCGTCGGTCCCCTCGCCGGCGTCCCGTTCATCGTCGCCGCGGTGATCGTGGCGATCTCTCTGAAGATGGCCAACGCCTGGCAGAAGTTCGTCATCCTGCGCGCCGGCAAGCTGCAGGGCGTGAAGGGTCCCGGATTGTTCTGGATTTTTCCGGTGCTCGATCAGGTGACGGCGGTGATCGACGAGCGCATCCAGACCACGGCCTTCAACGCCGAGTCGGCGCTCACCCGCGACACCGTGCCGGTCAATGTCGATGCGATCATCTTCTGGCAGGTTCACGACGCTAGAGCCGCGGCTCTGGAGATCACCGACTACCGCACCGCCATCGACCGCATCGCCCAGACGTCGCTGCGCGAGATGATCGGGGCCTCGATGCTGTCGGCCCTGCTCTCGGAGCTCAAGTCCGCCGACGAGCGGCTTCGCAACGAGATCGGCCGCAAGACCGAGGCCTGGGGGGTGTCGGTGAACGCGGTGGAGATCCGCGACGTCTCCATTCCGGAGGCTCTTCAGGACGCCATGTCCCGCGAAGCCCAGGCGGAGCGCGAAAAGCAGGCGCGGATCATCCTCGGATCTGCGGAGGTCGCCGTCGCCGACCAGTTCGTCGAGGCGGCCAGGGCCTATGCCGATAATCCCGGCGCCATGCAGCTGCGGGCCATGAACATCATCTATGAAACCACCAAGGAGCGTGGCACCACGATCCTCATCCCCTCTTCCATGGTCGATGCCATGAACCCCGGACTGGCGGTGGCGCTGGCGGGAACCCGAAAGACGGAGCCCTCGGCGTGAGCCTGATCCTCAACATCCTGTGGTTCATCCTCGGCGGCTTCATCTCGGGGTTGCTGTGGCTTCTGGGCGGGGTGCTGCTGGCCATCACCATCATCGGCCTGCCGTGGGCGGGCGCGGCCTGGCGGATCGGCATGTTCGCCTTCGCGCCGTTCGGCAAGCAGGTGATCGACCGGCGCGCGGCCACCGGCCGGCCGGATCTGGGGACCGGCGCCACCGGCCTGATCCTCAATGTGCTGTGGTTTCTCCTCGCCGGCTGGTGGATCGCCCTGCATCACGTGATCATCGGCCTCGCCCAGTTCGTGACCATCATCGGCATCCCCTTCGCCTGGCAGCATTTCAAGCTCGCCTTCATCGCCCTGGCGCCGGTCGGCAAGACCATCGTCGAGGGCTGAGGCGGACCCCGAATCGATGAATCCCGCTCCGCCCTTCAGCGCCTGGGAGCGCTCGATCGCCCTGCGCTATCTGCGCTCCAGGCGCAGCCAGGGCGGCGTGGCCCTGATCTCGATCATCTCCTTCGTGGCCATCGCCCTGTCGGTGGCGACGCTGATCATCGTGATGTCGATCATGAACGGCTTCACCAGCGAACTGACCGCCAAGATCCTCGGCTTCAACGGCCATGCCTACATCGTCGGCGGGGCGATGACCCCGGCCGAGCGCGACGCCATGGTGGCGCGGGTGCGCGCGGTCCCCGGCGTCGTCGAAGCCGCGCCGGTGGTCGAATCACAGGCCCTGGTCCAGGGTCCGAACGCCGCCGCCGGGGCGATCGTGCGCGGTGTCGAGCCCGCCGATCTGCGCGCCACGCCGATGGTCGTGGACAACATCAAGGCCGGCTCGGCGGCGAACTTCGGCCGCGGCGAGGACGGCGGCGACGTGGTCCTGGTCGGCCAGAAGCTCGCCGAAACCCTCGGCC
>DASRLN010000211.1:0-13099 GCA_035648435.1 Caulobacteraceae bacterium | reverse complement strand
ACGCCATTGCGGGCGTGAGTCTCTCGGAAAGCGGCTCGACCACCGGCGAGACCTTCACGGCCACGCTCACCGACACCAACGGGCTGCTGTCGGCGACGGGAACCGGGGTCAGCGGCTCGGGCACGACCAGCCTGACGATCAGCGGCTCCGTGGCGGTGGTGAACGCCGCCCTCGCCACCCTGAAGGACACCGAAGCGGCGACCGGCGCCGACACCATCACCCTCGGGGCTACCGACGGCTTCGGCAACGCGGCGGCCACCAAGACGATCGCGGTGACCACGACCAGCAACATCCACTGGACCAGTCAGATCAGCGGGAACTTCCCGGTCGGCAACGATTGGACGCCCCACGTGGCGCCGGGGGCCACGGACGCCGCCATCCTGGATGCGCCGGGTTCGACGGCCTACATCGTCATCGCCTCGACCAGCGAGACGGTGGCCTCCGTCCAGACCGCCTCCACGGCCAGGCTGGCGATCACCGGCGGGGTGTTCACCGTCACCAACGGAACGGGCGCGGGAAGCAACGCCGGCCAGGTGTCGGTGACTCAGAACGGAACTCTCGACATCGGCGGCGTGTTCGCCAACTCCAAGGTGTTCTATGTCGAAAACAACGGCGTGGTGAAGGTGGCCGCCGGCGGCCTGACGCTGACCGGAAGCGGCACGCTCTATCTCGCCGACAACACCCTTGAGGGGGCCACGAGCGGCGCGACCCTGACCACCAGCAATTTCATCTACGGGGCCGGTCAGCTGGGCGCCGGCCAGATGACCCTGGTCAACCAGGCGGCCGGCGTCATCGAATCCTATGGATCCAGTCTGTTCATCATCGACACCGGGGCCAACACCATCACCAACGCCGGCGCCTTCCTGGCTTTGGGGGCCGGCGGGATGACGATCGCCAGCGCGGTCGCCAACAGCGGCCACTTCGCGGTCAACGGCGGCTCGATGACGGTGACCGGCGCGGTCACCGGCTCGGGCTACGCCGAGGTAGTGAGGGGGACCCTCGATTTCGGCGGGACGTTCAACGAGAACGTGATCTTCACCAGCGGTTCCACCGGGACCCTCGAACTGGGCGATTCACTGGCCTACACCACCGGCCGGATCCAGGGCCTGTCCACCACCGGGACCAATGCGCTGGATCTCGGCGACATCACCTTCATTGCCGGCACGACCAAGGCCACCTTCAGCGGCTCCAAGACCAGCGGCGTGCTCACCGTCACCGACGGAACCCACACCGCCAGGATCGGCCTGATCGGCAACTATGCCGGCCACACCTTCACCACCAGCCTGGGCGCCGGCGGGGTCGGAACCCGGATCGTCGATCCGCCGGCGGCCGGGTTTTCGACGACATCACCCCTCGCCCCGCCGCCGCACGCCTTCATCGCCGCCATGGCCGCCTTTGGACCCCAAGCCAGCGGACAGATTCACCCCGTCTCGCACGCAGGCCAAGGCCACGTGTCGATGATCGCCATGCCGAGGTTCGCCCAGGCCTGAAACGCGCCGGCCCCAGCCGAAACCTGAAACAAGGTCCCGGACGATGGAACGGCCGGGCCGCCGCCGCGCGACGGCCGCTCGATCATTCGGCCTTGAGCAGTTGTCCCCGGATTTCGCCGGCCGGATATTGCGCCGTGTGGACGTTGACGTACCAGCGCCCGGCCTCCAGATCGCCGATCTGGCGCTCGGTGAGCGTCGCCATCCCCTTGGCGGGGCTGGCCAGATCGCCCTTGAAGGGTATCTGCACGCCCGCCGCCTCGCCGACCGGCGCGGGTCCATGGAAGTGCGCCATCGTCGCCGGCCCCGTCAGCCCGGAATAGTCCACGGTCCAGCTCAGGGTCCTGGTCGCCGTATCGAGGGTGACGTCGGCGCTTCCCGTCCCGGCGACGGCCTTGGGCGGCGTCTCCGAGGGGCCGTCCAGTTTGGCCGTGAAGTGGACGATCCTGGCCGTGGCCGATCCCGCCATCAGCAGCGAGCCCGCGGCGAGGGCGGCGATGAAAAGGGTGCGCATCCTTGTCCTCCATGTCGTGAAGCCGACCCCCCACCGTATGCCCGCCACGGAATGGCGCAAACCGTTCTTGGTCCACGCGCCTCGACTCTGGTATCGGCTGGGCGCCCGCCGCCTGAAGCTTCGAAGGATCGCCGATGACCGCCGCAGCCGGAGTCTCAATGCGTCAGGCCACCGGCGGCGACGAAGCCGAACTGCGCGAACTGATCCGCGTGCGCTCCTTTCGCCTGGGCAGATTCACCCTCGCCTCGGGCGCGCGGAGCGATCTCTATTTCAACCTCAAGCCGACCATGATGTGCGCGCGCGGCGCCTGGCTTTCCGCCCGCGCCTTCATCGACCGCATTCGATCCGAGGGGATCGATTTCCTGGGCGGACTGGAAATGGGCGCCGTGCCGATCATCGCCTCGGTGGCGGCGCTGAGCTGCGCCGAAGGCGAGCCCCTGGAGACATTCTTCGTTCGCAAGCGGATCAAGGCGCACGGCACCGGCGATCTCGTCGAGGGCCTGGCGCCCGGCGAAACCCTGGACGGCCGCCGGGTGATGATCGCCGACGACGTCGCGACCACGGGCGGCTCGATCCTGGTCGCCGTCGATACCGCCCGCGCTGCCGGCGCGCTCGTCGAAAGCGCCCTGGTTCTCGTCGATCGCCAGGAGGGCGCTCGGGAGCGCCTGCGCGAACATGGCGTCCACCTGCTGTCGGTGTTCACGGCGGCTGAGTTCCGCTAGGCCTCATCGAGGGCGCCTGATCGAGGCGATCCGGTACACCGAAGCGGTCCGAGAATCGGGCTTTGGCTTAGAATTCGATGGCGCACTCGACAGGATTCGAACCTGTGACCTCTGCCTTCGGAGGGCAGCGCTCTATCCAGCTGAGCTACGAGTGCTTCGGGGCCGCGTGACCTAACGGCGGCGCGCGGAGGATTTAGCGGAAAACAGGGGGAGGGCGCAAACCTCATGTGCCCCCGGGAGACATGTCCGGGGCGGCGTAGGTCAGAGAGACGAAGACGTCCTCCAGGTCGGGATCCTCGGTGCGCAGGTCCTTGATGGCGACACCGGCGGCGCGAACCGCGGCGATCACCGCTTCGACGCTGACGCTGGCGGTCTTGAAGGTGATCGCCAGGTCGCCGCTGGCGCGCAGGCGGGCGTCGTGGGGCGAGAGGTCCGGCGCGACCGCCAGCGGCGCGTCCGGCGTGACCACCAGGGTGCGCGAATCGAGCCGCCGCAGGAGCTGGCTCTTGGGCTCGCAAGCGACCACCTGGCCACGGTTGACGATGGCGATGGTGTCGCAGAGTTCCTCCGCCTCCTCGAGGTAGTGCGTGGTCAAGACCACCGTGACCCCCAGGGCGTTCAGCGAAACGACATAGGCCCAGAGCTGGCGGCGCAGCTCGACATCGACGCCGGCGGTGGGCTCGTCCAGCACCAGCACGGGTGGATTGTGGACCATGGCCTTGGCGACCATCAGCCGGCGCTTCATGCCGCCGGAAAGCTGGCGGACGTAGGCTTCCGCCTTGTCGGTGAGACCGAGGGCCGCCAGCAGCAGATCGGTGCGCCTCTCGCGCGCCGGCACGCCGTAGAGGCCGGCCTGCACCTCCAGGCTCTCGCGCGGGGTGAAGAAGACGTCGGTGGCGATTTCCTGGGGCACGACGCCGATCGCCGCGCGGGCGTTGCGGGCGTCCTCGTCGATGTCCCGGCCCCATATCTTCACCGCCCCCGAGGTCTTCCTGCACAGGCCGGAAAGGATGTTGATGAACGTCGATTTGCCGGCTCCGTTCGGCCCCAGCAGGCCGAAGATCGAGCCCCGGGGGATCCTCAGGTCGATGCCCTTCAACGCGTCCATGGCCGCCGTTGTCCGCGTGGCCGGATAGGTCTTGAAGAGCGCGGTGGCCTCGATGGCGTAGTCGGGAAGGATCATTGACGCTCGCGGAGGGCTTGGCGCCGAATTGACGGCGCGAGGGCTTGGGCCGCATACCTAGGACGACGCGGCGCGGGGGGAAAGATGGCGGCCCGACGGAGGTTAAGGTTCCATGGTTGCCAATGCCGATGAGAACGCGGTCGCCGGCTCGGCCCCCGAAGTGGTCGGCGTCGGCTCGCGCCGGGTCGCCTGCGACGGCGTCGGCGGGGCGCTCGGTCACCCGCGCGTGTGGCTTGAAATGGGCGAGACGAATTTCGTGGTTTGCGGCTACTGCGACCGGCGGTTCGTGCTTCGCGCCGGCGCCAGCGGGGCGGAGAACGAACTGCTCGCGCCGGGAGTCTGGGAGGGTCCGGGCGGCCACTGAGAGCCTTTTTTTGGCGCCGACCGCGGTTTTCGCGCGTTGACCCTCCGACGCGGGCATTCGCCCCGCAAACGGAGGCCATCAGCGCCATGAGGCAGATCACTTCCATCATCGGAGCGGCGGCGGCGATCGCCCTGCTCGCCGGCTGTGCCGACGGCGGTATGTACGGCCCGGGGCCGGGCGTCGCCGTGGTCGGCTACGACGGCTATTACGACGACGCCTATGGGCCGTTCTACGACGGCTATTGGGGCGGCGACGGAGCCTTCTACTATCGCAACAGCGAGAACGACCGGTTCCATCGCGACACCAGCCAACACTTCCGTCGCGACGCCGCCAACGGCTTCCACGCCGTGCATGGTCGACCCCACGCCGGGGCGGCCAGGCATCACCCCGAGTGACGCTCCAGCGGTCTTTCGCGCTTCAGGATCGCCTGGTCGATTGGCTCCCGGCGATATAGGCCAGCGCCGCCGGGGTCAGGGCGAAACGATCGTCTTCCGATAGCGGCGGTGTGATTGCCGCTATCGAAGCCGGCCGGCCGTCGAGGACTCGGAAGACCACTTCTTCCCGCTCGTCCCAGATCACCGCCACATCGCCCAGCCTCGGGGCCTCGGCGTCCAAGCCGTCGAGTACGCCAGGATCGGCCAGCCGCTTCGGACTTACCCGCAGCATGACCCGGCCGCCGCCCATCTCGTCGCGCAGATCGGCGTGCTCGATGACCGCGTTGATCAGGGCGCTGGAGGGCGGCGCCCGGCGGCGCGTCGGATCGGTTCGCTTGGCCGGGCGGCGAGGGCGGAAATTGTTGCGGCGGGTATGGGCGAAGGCCGGCATGGGAGCTCCTCAAGGCGATGGCGCTTTCCATGCAATAGGGGACCGATACGTCAAAATCGGACGTGAGGGTCGCGATGGGGCTAGCGCACTGGCCTGGTAGAAAGTCGCGCCCGTGCGCTAGACTGCGGCGCCCTCCAGCGCCTCGGCGACCGCGTCGTCCACCCGTTCCAGCCAGATGAACGTCAGCTTGTCGCGGGCTTCGGCGGGGATGTCATCCCAGTCGGGGCGGTTGCGGGCCGGCAGCATCACCCGGGTGAGACCGGCGGCGGCGGCGGCCACGACCTTCTCCTTGATCCCGCCGACCGGCAGCACCAGGCCGCGCAGGGAGATTTCCCCGGTCATCGCCGTGTCGCCGCGCACCGTCCGCCCGGTGAGCAAAGACGTGAGGGCGACGAACATGGCGACGCCGGCGCTGGGACCATCCTTGGGCGTGGCTCCGGCCGGGACGTGGACGTGAATGTCATTCTTGTCGAAAAGATCCGGATCGATGCCGAGCGCGGCGGTCTTGGTCTTGACCAGGCTGAGCGCCGCCTGGACGCTCTCACGCATGACATCGCCGAGCTGGCCGGTGAGGATCAGCTTGCCGGCGCCGGGCATCCTGGCCGCCTCGATGAACAGGATTTCGCCGCCTACCGGGGTCCAGGCCAGGCCCGTGGCCACGCCCGGCACGCTGGTGCGCATGGCCACCTCGCTCTCGAAGCGCGGCGCGCCGAGGATCTCCTTCAGATCGGCGGCGCCGATGCGGACGTGGTGCGTCGCTCCCTCTGCGAAGGTCACCGCGACGTGGCGCAGCGCCCGGCCGATCTCCCGCTCGAGATTGCGCACGCCGGCCTCCCGGGTGTAGGCGCCGATGATCCGGGCCAGGGCGGCGGCGTCGATCTCGGCGTTCTCGGGCTTGAGGCCATTGGCCTCCATCTGCCGGCGGACGAGATAGCGCTGGGCGATCTGGAGCTTTTCCCCGGGGGTGTAGCCGGCCAGAGAAATGATCTCCATCCGGTCGCGCACCGCCCCGGGAATGGTGTCGAGCATGTTGGCGGTGGCGATGAACACCACCCGCGAGAGGTCGAAAGGCACACCCAGATAGTTGTCGCGAAAAGTCCCGTTCTGCTCGGGATCGAGCACCTCAAGCAGGGCCGAGGAGGGATCGCCCTGCGGGCCGGCGCCGAGCTTGTCGATCTCGTCGAGCATCATCACGCAGTCGCGCGAGCCGGCGCGGCGGATGGCCTGGATGATGTTTCCCGGCAGGGCGCCGACGTAGGTGCGCCGGTGGCCGCGGATCTCCGCCTCGTCATGGACGCCGCCCAGGCTGATGCGCACGAACTTGCGGCCCATGGCCCTGGCGATGGACTGGCCGAGGGAGGTCTTGCCGACCCCCGGGGGTCCCACGAAGCAGAGGATCGGCGCCTTGCCCTCGGGGGCGAGCTTGCGCACCGCCAGATACTCGACGATGCGGGTCTTGATCTTCTCAAGGCCGAAATGATCCTCGTCGAGGATCCGGCGCGCCTCGCCAATGTCGATCGGCGGCGGCGGCGGGGCGGCCCACGGAAGCTCCACCAGCCAGTCGAGCCAGGTGCGGATCATGCCGACCTCGGCCGAGGCGTCGGGCATGCGCTTGAGGCGGCCCAGTTCCTTGTTCGCCTGGGCCTTGACCTCCTCGGACATGGCGGAGGTCTCGATCGCCGCGCCGAGTTCGGCCAGTTCGGGGTTGCTCCCCTCGCCTTCGCCGAGTTCCTTCTGAATCGCGGCCATCTGCTCGCGCAGCAGGCCCTGGCGCTGGCGTTCGGTGAGGGCGGCGTTGGTCTGCCGGCCGATCTCCGCCGACAGGCGAAGCACCTGCAGCCGGCCGGCGAGCACGGCGGAAACCTTGTCCAGCCGCGCCTGCAAATCCAGGGTCTCCAGCGCCGCCTGCTTTTCCTTGGGGTCGGCGTCCATATAGGCGATGGCCATGTCGGCCAGGGTCCCGGGCGAGCCGATCTGGGCCACCGTCTGGCGCATTTCCGCCGGCGCCTGGGGCACCAGATCGAGAATTTCCAGCGCCTGGGCGCGCAGATTGAGGAACCGCGCCTCGATCTCCGGACCCGACGCCGTCGGCTCGGCCAGATGCAGGCCGCGCGCCAACAGGAACGGCCAGCCGTCAACGAAACCGGTGACCTTGAACCGCTGGACTCCCTGGCAGATCAGGTGATGCTCGCCGGTCTGGGCGGTGACGTAGCGCAGGATGTTGGCGACCACGCCGACCTCGTGCATGCCCGCGCCGGTGGGCTCGGCGTCTTCCGGATCCCGCTGCAGCAGCACCAGAACCTGGCGCTGCTCACGCACCGCCTGCTGGGCGGCGGCGATGGCCAGGGGCGTCTGCAGGGTGATCGGCAACACGATCTCGGGGAACAGCACCAGCCGCCGCACAGGCACGACGATGAAGGCGTCGGCCGGAGGCCCGGCGTGGGGGGGCCGCTCCGCCGCCGTGGCCTCGGTCGCAGCGTCCGCCGCCTTGGGATTTGCGTCGTCGGCCATGGCTCAGGCGACCTTTCGCAGGCTGACCACCAGGCAGCCGTTGACGGTGCGCCGCTCGATCTTGTCGTAGCGCCCGGGGGGGAGCGGCACGCGCCGTTCGAACCGCCCCTGCGGCAGCTCGAGGCGATGGATCACCGCTCGGTCGAGTTCGGCCGGCGCCGCGCGCTCGCCGGAAATCATGAGGCAGGCGCCCTCGATGGCGAGGTTCACCGCCGCTTCGCTCACCCCGGGCAGGGCGGCGATGATCAGCACCTGGCCGTCGGTCTCCAGCACATCCACCGGTGGCTCCCAACTCGCCTGGCGGGCGCGCGCCGGAGCCGGTTGGAACATCTGGCGATGCAGCCGGTCGGCCCTGGCCAACATGGTCAGGGCGTCACCCCACATCCAGTCGTGCGGATCGCGCATGCGTAAGGACGCTCCCTCCGTGGTTATCAAAAGCCCGGTCTTCATCTAGGGTTCCGAAGGCGGCGGTCCAAGGGCGATCACCGGCGCCGTCGGAGAAGCGGGCGTGCGACCAGTCACCTTCATCGTCGTCATGGCGGTCGCCATCGGCGCCTCCCGGGCCTCGGCGGCCGAGATCGCCGCGCACGCCCTGGCGCTGGCCGCCGGCTACAAGGCCGCGTTCCTGTGCAGCGGTATTTTCGATGCGGGACAGTCGCAGGCCCAGATCGCGGCTGACGATCTGGAGGGAATCTATCCAGAGTATCAGCAGGCCGTCCGAATGCTTCCCGCCGTGGTCGACCGATCGACCAGGACGGTCAGCGTCGCCTTCGAGCCCAATCTGCCGCCCCGCGTCGCCGCCTGGCGCCGCCTGCTCGGCTGCGCCCAGCTGCCCGTCGGCGCTGCTCCGGCCAGCGCGGCGCGGTTGCCGAGCCTGCGCATCCAGCCACCCGCGGGCGACGCCGACGCCCGCCCATGGCCGGACGGAGACCGAAACGCCGGCGCGCCGCTGCCGGCCCTCGGCGTCGTCGTCGCCCGGGCCTTCGACGCCGCCAGTTATGGGGCCGCAGACAGGACCACCGCCGTCGTCGTCGTCGCCGACGGGCGCATCGTCGCCGAACGCTACCGCGACGGATACGATCTCCACACCCCGCAGCGGACCTGGTCGGTGGCCAAGAGCCTGACCGCGACCCTGATCGGCCGCGCCGTGCGTCTGGGACTGATCCAGGTCGATGCGCCGACCCACATCCCCGAATGGAATCGTCCTGGCGATCCCCGCGCGAAGATCACCCTCGCCCAGCTGATGAGCATGGAAAGCGGCCTATGGACCAACGGTCCCGGCAATCGAACCGACGAGATCTATCTGGGCGGCGCCGCCGTGAGCCAGTACGCCACGGCTATACCCCTGGAAGCCGCGCCGGGGAGCCGCTTCCGCTACGCCAATGATGATGTCCTGCTCGCCGCGCGGACCCTGCGCGCCGCCCTGGGCGACGACAGCGAGCGCAGCCTCGCCTTTCCCTTCACCGAACTGATGTGGCGGATCGGCATGCGCCACACCACGCCGGAGACCGACTGGCGGGGCAACTATGTCCTTTCCAGCCAGGTGTGGAGCACGGCCCGCGACCTCGCCCGGTTGGGCCTGCTTTATCTCAACGATGGCGTGTGGGACGGCGAGCGCCTGTTGCCCGAGGGCTGGTCGCGGTTCGTCGCCACCCCCGCCCCGGTGCAACCCGAAGGCGTGGCCACGGGCGGTCCCGGCTACGGTGCCCTCTTCTGGCTGTTCGGTGCGCGCCAGGGCCTGCCGGCGGGAACCTACGCCATGATCGGCAACCGGGGCCAGTACGTCTTCGTCGTGCCGGCCAAAGGCGTGGTGATCGTGCGCCGCGGCTTCGATGCCGCCGGCGCCGCCCAGTTCGACGGCGCGAAATTCGCCCGGGAGGTTTTGGCGGTGATGGGGCGGTGAACGACGGGGCGTCCGTCAGGGAATGGAATCTAGCGCGTGGGTGGCGAGCGGATGGCAGGCTCTCGTGCTACTCTGAACGTGCGTCCCGGTTGAGCCACCAATGATCGGTCTTCGATGCGCCTTGTGCCTCCGACATTCGGCAACCCCCCGCTGCGTTGGCGAGACCTGCCTCCGCAGTTACGTCTCTTGCGGCTTCTACTCGCCGTAGTTTGGGCGTCCGGTATCGCGTGTCTTGCCACACTATTCTGCCTGCAATTTCAAATTCTGACGTCGCCCAAGGTCGCGACACGCCTATATATGCATGCAGTAAACTTCAAGGGAGGAACCTTTTATCTTCCGGCACCCCTATTCACCGTCTGGACAACGTTGAGTGCGATCGTGATGCCGCTCTTGCTCGTTGGGCTCCTGCTGATCCTTGGCTGTAACAATCTTGAGTGCCGGGTGAAGCGACGGCTATGGGATGCGGCGCTTGGTGAGCTTGTTGAGCGAGCCAGCAACCAGGATACAAGTCCCGGATAGAGTCTGCTCAGGGTCGTTTTTCCCGTTGGCTTCCGGCCCGGACCCGGCTCGCCAGCGCACGGCCAGGACTCTAGGGTCAGATTCTATCCAAGCCTTCTCCGATAGGGTTGAGCGGGTTAATCTCCTCCCCCTCTTTGGGGGAGGGGGACCGCGAAGCGGTGGCGGGGGAAGCCGCGTCAACGCCCGCTGGCGGCCACTTCCCCCATCCCCGGCTTCGCTGGTACTTCCCTCAGAGGGGGAAGACGTCGTCAGGTCTCCGTCTTGATCTCGAAGTCCGGCATGAGGCGGGACGGCCAGCCGATGCGGACGAGGAGACCATCCGGCCCACACACCCCGACCTCATAGAGGCCCCACTCGCGGTGTCGCGGAACGCCGTCCGGGCGGATGATCAGGTCGTCCACTCGCGCGGCGATGGCGTCCGTCCGGCGTTCGGACGAAGACGCCGAAGGGATTGTGCGCCTCCGGAACGGCCCGGGAGCCGGCCCCGGCCTGGGTCAGGTGGACCTCACAGTCCCAGCCGGTCATGATGATGTAGGTCGCCTCGCCGCCGATCCGGGCGAAGCCCAGCCGCTCCCAGAACGGAACCGCCGCTGGCAGATCATTGCTCGGAACGATGGCGAAGGCGCCGACGGTCGCTGGGATGGGCAATCGGACTTTCCGGGGCAATTCTTCGAGAGTTCGCTTCTGGGCCAGGCGCGGCTCAGCCGCAACCTCACCGCAGCCCCGAGACTATCAGAACAACTATCAAGCGCCGCCCGTGCCGGCGAAGGCGTCAGGCTAAGATTATACCGTAGAATCAACGACATACGAGCTGAATCAGCCGAGGGGTCGCCGGGAATATGCGGGAATATGCGGGAATTTTCGGGATTTTGGCGGACCGGGGCGGGAGTATCGGCGACGAAACGCGACCGAGGCGGGATGAGATGGGCGCCAAGGGGGAGCAAAACGGCGCCGGTCGAAAGGCCGCTCGGACGACCTCGGCGAGACCCCCGCCGAGGTTTGCAGATTGCGCACACTCCGATCCGGTTGTCAAGGCTTTAGTTCGCGGCGCTACCCGAAGTCCGGGCGCGCCGGGTGGTCGATGACGATCACCCGGCCGTCGGTGAGCGCTCTGACGAAGTGGCGTACATCGGCCGGCACGATGGCCACCACGCCCGGCCGCGCCGTGTGGGGAACGCCATCGATGACGATCTCCAGCTCGCCCTCGATGACCTCGTAGACCTCCTCCTCGGGATGATGGTGTTCGTGGATCGTCGCGCCGCGATCGAAGTCATAGTGGGCGAAGGTCATGGTCGCCGAATGGACGTAGCGACCGCGCCAGCCGGGCAGGCGTTCGACGACCTTCAGCGCGCCGGTGTCGATGATCGGCAAGGCGTTTCTCCGCACGATGGTTGACCGAAACCCAGGTCCGCCAGCCAGTCGCCGAAGAGATCGATCCAGCGATCGACGGGAAGGCCGAGGCGGACCATGCCGAAGCCGTGGCCCCCCCTGGCGAAGATGTGCAACTCGGCCGAGCGGTCGGCGTTGGACCAGTCGGCGTAGAGGCCTTCCACGACCTTGAACAGCATCCGGTCGTCCTGGGCGATGACGGTGAACAGCGGCGGCGCGTCGGCTGGGACCGGGCGCCCGCCGGTCTCGCCGCCATAGATCGGCGCGACGAAGGCCAGGGGCGGCCCGCCCGGATCCATGGCCACGTCGGCCGCGAGAAAGGCGCCGGCGGAAAAGCCGATCATCCCGAGCCGATCGGCCTTCAGGTCCCAGTCGGCGGCGCGTCTCCTGACGATCTTGAGCGCGCGGCGGCCATCGTCGGCCGCGATTTCGCGGGCCAGGATTCCGGCTTTGTCGAGCAGGGCGCCGAGCGCCCTGGGCGCCCTGGCGGCGGCAAGCGGCGCCGCCAGCCGATCGGACAAGGTGGCCATGCTGGCGGCGAATTCCAAGGGGTCGGACGGCGTCGCCATCAGCCGGTACTTGAGCAGGAACGCGGTGTAGCCGCGGTCGGCGAGCCAACACGCCATATCGAGGCCCTCGTGCTCCCAGGCCAGGATCCGCCACCCGCCGCCGGGGCAGACGATCACGCCGGTCCCGTTGGCGGCGCCGGACTCCGGCCGGAAAACGGTGATCGTCGCTTCGGAGACGTTGCGCAGCATGGTGGCGTCCGCGCGGCCGGCGGCCGGCGCGCGAAAGGCGATCTCCGCTCCGACGCCGGGATTGCCGCGCGGCGGCCCGTCCGGCCCGAGATCGATCACCTCATGGCTCGTCATCCCCTCGGCGCTTCGCGAACCGGTGTGCGCATCGTCGGGCATGGCGGCGGCCTCCGCGGGATCACGGCGACAGTTCGCCTCGAACCATCGCCAGGGTCAAGCGGTGTTCGCGCGGCCGGCCCCGGGGTCGAAACGAAAAATGGCTCCCGGGTGGGAGCCATGTCGTCGCGTTGTTTGTCGAAACTTTGGGTGCGGGGACAGGATTTGAACCTGTGACCTTCAGGTTATGAGCCTGACGAGCTACCGGGCTGCTCCACCCCGCGTCAAAGGTGGCGAGAACATCGTGAATGAAGGGTCGGAACGGAACGAATACATCCTCTTGGTAGACCTGGCGACGACCTACTCTCCCGTGCCTTGAGACAAAGTACCATCGGCCCTGGAGGGCTTAACGACCGAGTTCGGAATGGGATCGGGTGGGGACCCTCCGGCATAGCCACCAGGTCAACGAAGAGGATGAGAAGAAGACATCAACCGCCTGGCCACGAGCTATCGAAAGCGCGCATGAGTTTTGATGAGAACGATCAAGCCTATCGAGCTATTAGTACCAGTAAGCTGCACGCCTCGCGGCGCTTCCACACCTGGCCTATCAACGTGGTGGTCTACCACGGCTCTCGGCGAAGCCTTGTTTTGAGGTTAGTTTCCCGCTTAGATGCTTTCAGCGGTTATCTATTCCATACTTAGCTACCCTGCTGCGCGGCTGGCGCCACGACAGGTCCACCAGAGGTATGTCCATCCCGGTCCTCTCGTACTAGGGACAGATCCTCTCAAGCTTCGTACACCCACGGCAGATAGGGACCAAACTGTCTCACG
>DASRLN010000210.1:0-15311 GCA_035648435.1 Caulobacteraceae bacterium | reverse complement strand
GCCCAGCCCCTTCAGCCATTCGATCCGGCGCTCCCACAGCGCCAGCGCGGCGAGGGTGAGCCCCACCACCAGGGGTCCGATCGGCCCCTTGACGAGGACGGACAGGGCCAGCGCCGCCCAGAACAGCGTCTTGACCCCGCGCCCGGCCGCCGGGCCGCCCCTCTCGGCCAGATAGAGCCGCGCCAGGGCCGCCATGGCCGTGGTCACCGCGCCGGCCAGCACCCCGTCGGTGGCGGCGATCGCGCCCTCCGTGGCGAGCAGGAAGCTCGCGCCCAGCATGGCCCCGGCCATCAAGCTCTGCCCGGGCCGCATGAACGCTGCCGCGCCCCAGGCGCAGGCGGCGGCGGCCAGCATCACGCCCAGGAGCGAGGGAACGCGGAAGGCCCAGATCGCCCGGTCCTCGACCTGCGAAAGGGCCTTCACCGCCGCCGCCTGAAGCCAGTATATTCCCACCGGCTTGTTGAATCTCGGCGTCTCCTGGAAGCGGATGGTGACGAAATCGCCACTCTCCAGCATCTGGGCCGAAGCTTCGGCGAAGCGGGATTCGTCCCGGTCCAGCGGCGGCAGGGCGACCAGGCCGGGCAGGGCGCCGAGCAGGGCGACGATGGCCGCGAGCAGGGGGCCGCGCCAACCGCGTCCCAGGATGTCCAGGCGGTCTTCCAGCGTCATGACGCCCTGATAGCACGATCTTCCGGGCCGCCGCTTTTCGGCTATGAGGGGCCATGACCGCCCGTGTCCCCCTCGATTTCTCCATCGTCGTGGCGGTCTTCGACGAGGAGGGGGCGGCGGTTCCCCTGGCCCGCGAAATCGCCGCCGCCTTCGCCGGGACGGCCTTCGAAATCCTCTTCATCGACGACGCCAGCGGCGACGGCACGCGGGCCTCGCTGGCCGCCGCGCGGATCGAGATCCCCCAGCTCCGCGTCCTTGCCCACCGGCGCAACGCCGGCCAGAGCCGGGCGGTGCGCACCGGCGTTCTGGCCGCCCGCGCGCCGATCGTGGTCACCCTCGATGGCGACGGCCAGAACGATCCGGCCGACGCGCCGCGCCTGGCCCGGACCCTCCAGGCGGGGCCGCCGAGCCTCGGTCTGGTCGGCGGCGAGCGGATGAAGCGCCGGGATTCAGCCTCCAGGCGCTGGGCGTCCGGTCTCGCCAACGCCGTCCGGCGTCGGCTTCTGGCCGACCAGGCCATCGACACCGGCTGCGGCCTGAAGGCCTTCCGCCGGGAGGCGTTCCTGCGCCTTCCCTACTTCGATCACCTGCACCGCTACCTGCCGGCCCTGATGCTGCGCGAGGGATATGCGGTCGTCTTCGAGAGGGTGAACCATCGGCCGAGGACCAGCGGCCGGTCGAAATACACCAACCTCGGCCGCCTCTGGGCCGCCGCCACCGATCTGGCCGGCGTCCTCTGGCTCCGCGCCCGCGCCCGCGACACCGGAGGGGTGGACGAGATCCAAGGTGGCGGCTTGTGAAATGTATACGGTCGTCTACATATGACCGGTCCGATAGGAATGACCATATGTCCACCGTACAAACATTCACCGCGACCGACTTCAAGGCGAGATGCCTCGACATATTCGACCGCCTGGCGGCCCACGCGCTGACGCGCGTGACGATCACCAAACGAGGCAAGATCGTCGCCGTGCTGACACCGCCCGAGCCCCCGGAGGCGGCGGTGCGCAACCTTCACGGCTTCATGCGCGGCTCGGTGATCGTTCCCCCGGAAGTCGATCTGACCGACCCGATCCTCGATGAGTCCTTTTCGGCGGAGCGGGGACGTCTTCACGAATGAGCGGCGGTCCGGAGCCGTCCGCCGTCCTCCTGGACACCTGCGCGTTGATCTGGCTCGCGGCCGGCGAGCCGCTCCGCGATGGCGGCGAAGCGGCGATCGTGCACGCCGGCCTTGCCGGCGGGGTATTTGTTTCGCCTGTCTCCGCTTGGGAGATCGGCATGCTGAGCCGACCGAAAACCGGCCGCGCCAGTGTATTTCTCCCTGATCCGGCCACCTGGTTCACGCGCTTTATGGCGGGACCTTCGATCAGCCCGGCGGCGTTCACGGCCGAAATCGCGATCGCCGCGTCCTGGTTGCCTGGATCATTGCACGCCGACCCGGCTGACCGGATGTTGATCGCCACCGCGCGACATCTGGCCATGCCGATCGTCACGCGGGACTCCAAGATTCTCTCCTACGCGGCGGCCGGTCATGTCACGGCCATTGCGTGTTGATCGCTACGCCGGACGCTCTAGCCGAGTCCCTCTTCCCCTTCCAGGCTCAGCATGAAATGCCCCCGCAGCGCCGCCACCGGCGAGGCGCGGGTTTCCTGCCAGGCTTCGACCTGGACGTTGGCGATGCGCCGACCGACCTTGCGGACATCGGCGCGGGCGTAGGTGGTCAGAGCCCGGCCGGGGCGAAGGTATTCGATGGTCACGTCGATGGTCCGCGGCTGCCGGCGCAGGGGCTCGCGGATCGAGAGCTGGGTCAGGGCAGTCATCTCCATGAACGCGCCGAGGACCCCGCCGTGCAGAGCCGGAAGGGAGGTGTTTCCCACCAGGTGCGGCGAGAAGGGCAGAATGGCGGTCATCTCGTCGCCGGCCAGTTCCGCGGTCATGCCGAGGAAGCGCACATAGGGGATGGCGGCCAGGACTTCGGCCAGCCGGTCGGATCGGGTCCCGTTCACGTCGCGGCCTTGGCCGGTGCGCCGGAAAGAACGAAAGCGCCCTGGGCGGTGGCGATCGGATCATCGGGATCGTCCTCGAACGCGGTGGCGCGGACGAAGGCGATGGAGCGGGTCAGTTTGTAGCAGTGGGCGCGGCCGATGACGCCGCGCCGAGGTTCGGCCGGCCGCATGTAGTCGATGCGCAGATCCAGGGTCGCGGTGGCGTTAAAATCTAAGGCGGCGGCCTTGATCGCCAGGCCGCAGACGTGGTCGAGCAGGCTCGTCACCACCCCGCCGGCCATCACCCCCGTGGCCGGATCGCCGACCAGGTCATCGCGATAGGGAGCCTCGATCACCGCGACTCCGGGCGCCACCGAGACGAAGCGAAGTCCGAGCGCGCCGGCCTGAGGGGTCTGATCGACCATCCGGCGGCCGAGTTCGGCCAGGGCTTCGAGATCGGCGCTCATTCACGCCTTATAGGAACAAGCGCGCCGGCTCGCCTATATGGTCGTGGCGTGATCAGGCCCGAAACCCTTCTCTGCCCCCGGCCGGGCGGCCTCTATTGCCCCCCGGGCGATTTCTACATCGACCCGATGCGGCCGGTGGACCGGGCGGTGATCACCCACGGCCATGGCGACCATGCCCGCGCCGGCCACGGCGCGGTGGCCGCGACGCGCGAGACCTTAGGCATCATGGGCGTCCGTCTCGGCGAGGACTTCGCCGGCGCGACCCGGCCGCTGGCCTACGGCGAGACGCTGGAGCGCGATGGGGTCGAAGTCTCCCTGGTTCCGGCCGGCCATGTGCTCGGATCGGCCCAGGTCGTGGTCCGCTGGAGGGGCCTGACCATGGTCGTCTCGGGCGATTACAAGCGCCGCCGAGATCCCACGTGTCCGCCGTTCGAGGTCACGCCCTGCAATGTCTTCGTCACCGAGGCGACCTTCGCCCTGCCGGTGTTCCGCCATCCGCCCGACGGCGAGGAAATCGCCAAGCTGCTGAATTCGGTGGCCCAGTTTCCCGCCCGCTGCCATCTCGTCGGCGCCTATGCCCTGGGCAAGGCCCAGCGGATCATCCGTCTCCTTCGCGAGGCCGGCTGGGAGCGGCCGGTCTACGTCCACGGCGCGCTCGAACGGCTGAACAGCCTCTACCAAGGCTTTGGCGTCGATCTTGGACCCACCCTCCCGGCGACCACCGGGGAGAAGGGCGATTTCGCCGGCGCCATCATCGTCGCCCCGCCCTCGGCCATCGCCGACCGGTGGGCCAGGCGCTTTCCAGACCCCGTCCTCGCCTTGGCCTCGGGCTGGATGCGCATCCGCGCCCGCGCCCGCCAGCGCGGCGTCGAACTCCCCCTGATCATATCCGACCACGCCGATTGGGACGAACTCACCCGGACCATCGAGGAGATCCGCCCGGCCGAGCTGTGGATCACCCACGGCCGCGAGGAGGCGCTGGCGCGCTGGGCCAGTTTGAACGGCATCTCGGCGCGGGCTCTGGCGCTCGTGGGCTATGAGGACGAGGAGGACTGAGGGCCAATGGCGCGGGGCCAGATCGTGATCCTGAACGGTGCTCCGCGATCAGGGAAATCAAGCATCGTGGATGCGATTCAGGAGTCTTTCGACGGGCCTTGGATGAATCTCGGCGTGGACGTTCATGTCAGGAGCGTCACACCGGCGCGGTTCCGGCCTGGAATCGGGCTGCGACCAGGGGGTGAGCGGCCTGACCTCGAACTCCTGGTTCCGACATTCTACGCCGCTCTATACGAATCCGTCGCGGCCCACAGCCGACTGGGGCTCAATGTGGTGGTCGATGTTGGCCACCATGACGCTGGCCGGCCGCCCGCGAAGATCCTCGCCGACTGCGCCCGACGGCTCGCGGGACTGCCCGTCCTTTTCGTGGGCGTTCGCTGTCCAATCGAGGTCATCATGGAGCGCCGAGACGCCGGACAAGCCGGACGCGAGGGTCAATACCTCCTCAGCGCCGCCGACGGGTCCGCCCCGAATGAGGTTCATCTTTGGCAGCGGGAGGTCCACCGCCCCGGCATCTATGACCTCGAGGTCGATACTTCACTTCTGAGCCCGGAGGCGTGCGCCGCTGTCATCCGTCGGCGTCTGGACGACAGCGCCGAGGAACCGATGGCATTCCAGCGGCTCGCTCTGCCATTCTGAGACAATGCGCGCGTTTTCCCACCTGCTCGACCGCCTCTCCTTCACCGCCTCGCGCAACGCCAAGCTCGTTCTGGTGCGCGACTTCCTGAAGAAGACACCCGACCCCGATCGTGGTTGGGCGCTGGCCGCGCTCACCGGCGAGCTGACGTTTCGCGAAGCCAAGCCGGCGGCGATCCGGCGGGCGGTGGAGGCGCGCATGGACGCGCGGTTGTTCGCCTGGTCTTACGACTATGTCGGCGACCTCGCCGAGACCGTGGCCCTGGTCTGGCCGGCCGCGTCCGGCCCCAATCGCGAGCCCGAACTCTCCGAGGTGGTGGATTCCCTCGCCAGTGCGCCCCGCGCCGAGGTTCCCGCGCTCATCGAGGGCTGGCTCGATGCTCTCGACGCCGACGGTCGCTGGGCGTTGCTGAAGCTGCTCACCGGCGGTCTGCGGGTCGGTCTCTCGGCGCGGTTGGCCAAGCAGGCGGCGGCCGACCTCGGCGGGGTGGAGATCGCCGACGTGGAAGAACTGTGGCACGCCCTGCATCCCCCTTACGAGGATCTGTTCGCCTGGCTGGAGGGGCGCGGGGAGAGGCCGTCCACCGACGCGCCCGGCCGCTTCCGCCCGGTGATGCTGGCCCAGGCCATCGACGAGGCCGTCGATTTCGCCAGGCTGGATCCGGCCGACTACGCCGCCGAGTGGAAATGGGACGGCGTCCGCGTCCAGGCGGTGAACGAGCGCGGCGCGCGGCGGCTCTACAGCCGCACCGGCGAGGCCATCTCGGCCGCCTTCCCCGACGTTCTCGCCGCCCTCGACTTCGAGGGCGTGATCGATGGCGAACTGCTGGTCATGCGGGACGCGAGCGTGGCGTCGTTCGGCGATCTGCAGCAGCGCCTCAACCGCAAGACCGCCGATGCCAGGCTCATGGAAGCCTATCCGGCTGCCATCCGGGCCTATGACGTCCTCGTCGATGGCGAGACGGACGTGCGGGAACTGGGGTTCCTGGAGCGGCGGGTCCGGCTGGAGGCTCTGGTCGCCAACGCCGCCTCGCCGCGCATCGACCTCTCGCCGCTCCAGCCCTTCGAGGCCTGGGAGGACCTCGCGGCTCTGCGCCGCGCTCCGCCGCCGGGCGATCCGCGCCGCGCCGAGGGCCTGATGCTCAAGCGGCTCGATTCGACCTATCAGGCCGGCAGGCCGCGCGGACCCTGGTTCAAGTGGAAGCGCGACCCTCATCTCATCGACGCGGTGCTGATGTACGCCCAGCGTGGCCACGGCAGGCGCTCGAGCTTCTATTCCGACTACACCTTCGGCGTCTGGCGGGAGGATGCCGAGGGACGGCGTTCGCTCACGCCGGTGGGCAAGGCCTATTTCGGCTTCACCGACGAGGAGTTGAAGCGCCTCGACGCCTTCGTGCGCGACAATACGGTCGAGCGCTTCGGCCCGGTCCGCTCGATCCGCGCCGACCGCGATTTCGGCCTGGTTCTCGAAGTCGCCTTCGAGGGCCTGCAACGCTCCTCCCGCCACAAGAGCGGCGTCGCCATGCGTTTTCCGCGCATCCACCGCATCCGCTGGGACAAGCCGGCCCGCGAGGCCGACGAACTGACGACGCTGGAGCGGATGCTGGCGGCGTCGAACGACTGAGCAGCCGCGGCCGGCGCCCCGGGATGGGGGGTTGTTAACCGGCCTCGGGCAGGATCGTCCGGTGGTCAAGACCTTCAATTCGATCCAGCATCTGCGTGGCGTCGCGGCGCTGATGGTCGTCGCCTTCCATCTGCTCGTGCCCGCGCGCGGGATCGTCTATCCGGCCTGGACCTCGTTCGCCGGCGCCTCGGGCGTCGATATCTTCTTCGTCATCTCGGGCTTCATCATCTACACCAGCCAGACGGCGGAAGACCGCGGGGCGGCCGACTTCATCAGCCGCCGGCTGCTGCGCGTCGTGCCCATGTACTGGGTCTTCACGCTCCTGCTCATCGCCTTGCACCTGACCGTGAAGATGGGCGCCGAGCTGTCGCTGGCGCCGGCGCACGTCGTGCAATCATTCCTTCTGATCCCGCACTTCAACCCCGGCGACCCGGGCCAGATCGAACCGTTGCTGGTGCCCGGATGGACTCTGCAATACGAACTCTTCTTCTACGCCCTGTTCGCGGCGGGGCTTGTCCTCGCCCCCCGCCGGCGCGTGCTGTGGATGGCGGCGAGCCTGGCCTGTCTGGTCGCCGGCGGCCTGCACGCCCATCCGCGCGGTCCGATCGCCAGCAGTTTCACCAACCCCCGTCTTCTGGAGTTCCTGGCGGGCGTGCTGCTTGGCGCGGCGGCGCGAAAATATCCAGGCGCCTTTCCGGTCTGGGGCTGGATCGCCATACCGCTTGGTCTGACCGGGCTCCTGGCGACCGATTTCGCCGGGCCGCTCTGGCGTGACGCGTGGGGATGGGGTCCGCTGGCCATCGCCGTCGTCGCCGGCGCGCTGTGCCTGGATCTGCGTGGCCGGAGCCTTCGGGCGCCGCTGTTGCGGCTCCTCGGCGACGCCAGCTATTCGATCTACCTGAGCCACCTCATCACCCTCGGTTTCGTGCGCCAGATCTGGCGGCTCGCGGTCAAGCCGAGCCCGGATCCCTGGACCTTCGCCACCTTTTGCGTCACCGCCTTCGTCGTCTCCGCGGCGGTGGGTGTGGTGGTCTATGTGATGGTGGAAAAGCCCTTGCTGGCTCGCCTCAAGGGCCTCTTGCGGCAACGGCCGAGGCCGGCGGCCGGCGCGGAGGCTGTCGCCTGACGCCCCTCACGCCGTTCAGAGGCGGCGGCCGAACGGCGGGCCGAGACCGCGAAGGAACCGGTGGAGATCGCCTCCCGTGAACAGGACCCCGACGACCCCCGCCCGTCGGGCCGCCTCCAGGTCCGACGGCTTGTCGCCGATGAGCACCGCGCGCGCCGGGTCGATCGACCAGTCGGCGATGGCGCGCAGGATCATTCCGGGGTTGGGTTTGCGGTCGGGGTGATTGGCGTGGCGGTAGGCCGCCACCACGGCTTCGGGGTGAAACGGGCAGGTGTAGAAGGCGTCGATGTGGGCGCCATCCGTCGCCAAGTCGGCCTGCATGACGCCATGCAGGCGGTCCACCGCCGCTTCGTCGAAGAAGCCGCGCGCCACCCCTGACTGGTTGGTGGCGACGATCGCCAGCACCCCGGCGCGGTTCAGGCGGCCGATGGCGGCGCGGGCGCCGGGCGTCCACTCCAGCCGGCTCGCGTCGCCGACATAGCCGTGGTCGATGACCAGTACGCCGTCGCGGTCGAGGATCACGGCGGAGTGTCGGGCGGTCAAAGCTTCCTGCATCGCCTCGCGCGCCCTAAGATCGCGGCGTCTTTACTCGGCCCATGGTACAGCGCCTTGCACCCCGCTCCAAAGCCTCACCGCTCCGCCGACCATATCGCCTCGGCCCTGCGCACGGTGGCGGCGGAGGTCGCCGGCCTGCGCGCTCTGGCCGCCGGCCTCGGCAACGGCCTCGGGGCGGGATTCAAGGCGGCGATCGAGGCCATCGTCGCCTCGCCGGGGCGCGTGGTCGTCACCGGCATGGGCAAGAGCGGCCATGTGGCGCGGAAGATCGCCGCCACCCTCGCCTCCACCGGCACGCCCGCCTTCTTCCTCCACCCCGCCGAGGCCAGCCACGGAGATCTCGGCATGGTCGCCGTCGGCGATGTGGTGCTGGCCCTGTCCTGGTCGGGCGAGACGCCCGAACTGCGCGACATCGTCCACTACTGCAAACGCTTCGCCCTGCCGCTCATCGCCATGACCGCCGAGCCGGCCAGCGCCCTGGCCGCGGCGTCCGACATCGCCCTGATCCTCCCCAAGGCCGAGGAGGCCTGTCCCAATCGCCTGGCCCCGACCACCTCGACCACCATGCAGCTGGCCTTCGGTGACGCCCTGGCCGTCGCCCTGCTGGAGGCGCGCGGATTTTCGGCCGCTGATTTCCGAAGTTTTCATCCCGGAGGCCGGCTTGGCGCGAAGCTGGTCACGGTCGGCGATCTCATGGCCCGCGATGCGGCGCCGCCGGCCATCCCGCTCACCGCCACCCTGGCCGAGGCCATCGTCGAGATCACCGCCAAGCGCTACGGCGGGGTCGGGGTGACCGACGCCGATGGCCGGCTGGTCGGGGCCTTCACCGACGGTGACCTTCGCCGGGCGCTTCCGGTCGCCGGGCTGGGGGCCAGGGTCGCCGACCACATGACCCGCGCGCCGGTCTTCGTGCATCCGCATCTGCTGGCCACCGAAGCCGTGCGGGTGATGAACGAACGCCCGGCCCCGATCATGCTGATCTTCGTCTGTGAGGACGAGCGCCTGGTGGGGGCGGTCCACATGCACGATTTCCTGCGCGCCGGCGTCGCCTGAACCCGATATCGCCTGTGGGTTGAATCCTGGCCGGCGGCTTGCTCGGCGTGGGCGCGGCTGAGCCGCATTGAAACACCCCGGGCGAAAAACATCTTATGCTCCCTCCGCGCATCTTCCCTGGATCGGAACATCCAGGCCTGGTCCGCCTCGAAACGGGACTGGCGGCGGCGGTTCTGGTGATGCTCTCCAACGCCGTGATCGGCCCCCTCTTCGACCCGGGCGAGACCGGCGGCGACGCGATCGGCTGGCTGCGGTTGGTCTGGCTTCCCGTCTATGCCGTCATCCTCGCGCTGTGCGCCTGGCGGGCGCCTTGCTTGGCGCGCTTCTGGAGGCCGGGCGCGATCCTGGCGACGCTGGTCGCCTGGGCCGCGATCTCGACCCTGTGGTCGGCGGCCCCGGACATCACCGGCCGCCGGACCCTGGCGCTAGGCTTCACCACCCTGTTCGGCCTCTATCTGGCCGCCCGTTTCGACGGCCGGGAGTTCAGTGAACTGCTGGCCGGAACCTTCCTCGGTCTGGCCTTGGCCTCGCTGGCCGCGTGCCTGCTGTGGCCCGCCATGGCGGTCCATCAGGAAGTGAACCTCGGCGACTGGCGCGGGCTGTGGTATGAAAAGAACCAGATGGGCGCGATGATGGCCTGCGGAACCCTATCCGCCGGAGTCGCGGCGAGCCTCTCGCCCGCGCGTCGCCGCCTCTGGCTGGCGGCCGCCGCCATCTGCGTCGGCATGGCGGCGATGAGCCGCTCGGCCACTGCCTTGATCATGCTCGGCCTGATCCTCGCCGGACTGGGCCTGTTTCATCTGGGCCGCCGCGGACCGGTGGCCACCCTGGCCGCCGCGTGGCTGTGCATGACCGCAGGGGGCATCTTCGCGGCCGTGGCGGGGCTGGCGCCGGACGCATTCTTCCAGGCCCTGGGCAAGGATCCGACCATCACCGGACGCACCGACATATGGCGCCTGGTGGAGCACTGGTCGGACCAGGCGCCGGTGCTGGGCTATGGCTACGCCGGGTTCTGGACCACCGCGTCGGCGCCGGCCAACGACATTCGCTCGGCCCTGGGCTGGCTGGTGCCCAACGCCCACAGCGGCTGGCTCGACCTTCGCCTGCAGCTCGGCTGGAGCGGCGTCGTCCTTTGCGGCGGCATCTTCGCCGTCGCCGTCGCCGCGGCCCTGCTTCGCGGGCGGACGGTGAAGGATGGCCACTGGGCGCTGATGTTCCTGGTCATCTTCCTGCTCTCGTCACTTTCGGAAAGCGTGATCCTCGAACAGAACACCATCTTCTGGGCGCTCTGTGTCGCCGCCCTGGCCCGTCTCATCGGGCCGCCGCCAGTGATCGCCAGAGCGCCGCCGCGGTCCGTCGCCGGGATGGCCTGGGGCGCGCCGCTCGCGCCATCGGCCGAGAGCGCCTGATCGGATGGCGCCGGCCTTGCTGAACCCCGCGACCCAACGCTTTTCGACGGAGTCCCCCATCGTCGATGTCGAGGTCCTGCCTCCCGCCGCGATGCCGGCGACCATGATCGATCATTGGCGCGCCCTGCAGGCCGCCGACGAGGAACTGGATTCACCGTTTCTATCGCCCGACTGGGTCCGCGCGGTCGATCGCGCCCAGGGCCGTTGCGGTCGGGGGATGAGCGTGGCGGTCCTGCGCCAGGGGGGCCGCGCCAGGGGCTATCTCGCCGCCCGGGTCGGCGCCGGCGCGGCCATGGAAGCGGGCGCACCCCTGTGCGACTATCAGGCCGTGGTCGCCGAGGACGGTGTGCGCCTCGATCCGCGCGTCCTCGTCAGAGCCCTCGGCGTCGGCCGCCTCGACTTCTCCCACATGCTGGCGTGCCAGGACGCCTTCGCCCCCTGGACCCATGGGCGCGCCACATCCTGGATCGTCGAGCTACCCGACGGCTACGAGGCCTACGCCGCGGGCCGGCGCGAGGCCGGAGTCGCGGCGCTCAAGGCGATGGACAAGAAGCGCCGCAAGCTCGAGCGCGAACGCGGTCCGATCGTGTTCACCGCCCATTCGCGGTCGGCGGCGGATTTCGAGCAGCTGTTCGCCTGGAAGCGGAGCCAGCTGCGGGCCACCAATCAGGTCGATATCTTCGCGCCGGCGTGGCCGATGCGGCTGATGCGCGACCTGTTCCTGGGCGGCGACGAGGGCTTCGGGGGTGTGCTGTTCACCCTGAGGGTGGGTGGCGTCATGGCCGCCGCCCACTTCCACCTGCGCGGCGCCCGGACGCTGCACGCCTGGATGATCGCCCACTGCGCCGAGCTGGAGCGCTATTCGCCCGGCCTGCTGCTGTTTCAGGACATCCTGCGCTGGATGGACGACACGCCTCTGCGGCGTCTCGATCTCGGGAAGGGCGACTACCGCTTCAAGCGTGAGCTCGCCAACGCCCGACGGGAGGTGAGCCATGGCTTCGTCGGCATCCCTTCTCCGTCCGCCTTTGTCCGCGGCGCCGCCTATGGCGTCCGCAAGGCGGCGGAGACTCTCCCGCTGGGACCGATGTCGGCATTGCCGGGCAAGGCCATGCGCCGCCTGGACATCATGCGCGGCCTTTCCCTGAAGGCGTAGCGGAACGGGGTTTGCGGTCGGGACCCGATTGCGGCTAGGACAACCGCCGCCCATGACCCTTTCCCTCGACGACATCCAGGCTGCGGCGGCGCGGATCGCGGGCCACGTGGAGCGCACGCCCTGCCGGCGCTCCAATACCCTCTCGCAGATCACCGGCGCCGAGGTGTGGGTGAAGTTCGAGAATCTGCAGTTCACCGCCTCCTTCAAGGAGCGCGGCGCCCTGAACAAGCTCTCGCTGCTCGGCGAATCGGAAAGGAAGCGCGGGGTCATCGCCGCCTCGGCCGGCAATCACGCCCAGGGCCTCGCCTATCACGGCCAGAGGCTGGGCGTGCCGGTGACCATCGTCATGCCTCGGGGCACCCCTCACGTGAAGGTCCAGCAGACCCGCGAGTTCGGGGCCACGGTGGTCATCGAGGGCGACAGCTACGACGCCGCCGACGAGCATGCGCTGATGCTTCGCGACCAGCGCGGCCTCGTCTTCGTCCATCCCTTCGACGACTATGACGTGATGGCCGGGCAGGGAACGGTGGCGCTGGAAATGCTCGAGGACGCGCCGGATCTGGAAATCCTGCCGGTGCCGATCGGCGGCGGCGGCCTGATTTCCGGCGTCGCCACCGCCGCCAAGTCGTTGTCGCCGAATATCCGCATCCTTGGTGTCGAGGCGGCCATGTACCCCTCGTTCACCGGCCGCATGCGCGGCTTGAACGCGCCGGCCGGCGGCCGGACGATCGCCGAAGGCATCGCCGTCAAGGCGGTGGGCAAGCTCACCTACGGCGTCGCCCGACCTCTGATCGACGATGTCCTGCTGCTGGACGAGCCGTTCTTCGAGCGGGCCGTGGCTCTCTATTGCAATGTCGAAAAGACCGTGGCCGAAGGCGCGGGCGCCGCCGCGCTCGGGGCGCTGCTGGCCTATCCTGAACGGTTTCGCGGCAGGAAGTGCGGCCTGATCATCACCGGCGGCAATATCGACCCCCGGCTCCTGGCCTCGGTGTTGAACCGCGAACTGGTGCGCGCGCAGCGCCTGGTCTCCCTGCGCATCGTCGGCGACGACCGGCCGGGATTGCTGGCCACGGTCTCGGCGCTGATCGGCGGGCTCGGCGGCAACATCATCGACGTCGCCCACAACCGCCTGGCCCTCGACGTGCCGGCCAAGGGCGCCGAGTTCGATATCATGATCGAGACCCGCGACGCCCAGCACACCCAGGAGATCATGGATGCCCTGCGCGACGGCGGCTATCCGCCCAGGGCGGTCTCTTGAGCCGCGTCGGAGCCGTCCTGGCCGCCACCGCCGCCGTCTGCCTGGCGATCGGCGCCTGCGCCAGGCCGCTGGTTCCGCCGCCGGACGACGCGGCGGCCAAGGCGTTCCTGCTCCGCAACGCGTCCACGCCCGGCGTCCACGTCACGCCCTCCGGCCTGCAGTACAGGATTCTTCGCTCCGGCCCGGCCGACGGCCCGCGCCCCAAGCCCGCCGACGAGGTCAAGGTCGACTACGAGGGCAAGCTCATCGATGGCCAGGTGTTCGACTCTTCCTACGAGCGCGGCGCGCCGGCGGTGATGACGGTCCGGGGCCTGGTCCCCGGCTGGGTCGAGGCCCTCCAGCTGATGCGCCCCGGCGATCAATGGATGCTCTATGTCCCGCCCAGGCTCGGCTACGGCGCCAGGGACGCCGGCCCCATCCCACCAGGCAGCGTCCTGATCTTCAAGATCGAACTGCTCGGCGTGCTGCCCGACACCAGTTCCGTCGGCCGGGGCTAGGCGACGCCCTGCGATCCCTCCGGCGGCGGGTCGGCCATCGCGCGGACGACGGCGGGGCGCGCGCCGACGGTCTTCAGCCAGGCTGCGATGGCTGGAAAATCGCCCCACAATCCGGGCGCCATGTCGCGCAGGCGGGTGGCGGCGGCCACGGTCCAGGCATAGCAGGCGATGTCGGCGATGCCGTAATCGGGGCCGCCGACGAAGGCGCTCGCCGCCAGCCTGGCTTCCATGACTCCCAGCAGGCGATGGGATTCCTCGACGAACCGGGCAATGGTCGGCGCGTGCTTTTCCGGCGCGCGGCCGGCGAAATAGCCGAGCTGTCCGAACATCGGACCCGGGCCGCCGACCTGCCAGAAGGTCCAGGCCAGGGCCTCGTAGCGCGCGACGCCGGAGGCCGGCAGGAAGCGCCCGGACTTGTCGGCCAGATAGACCAGGATCGCGCCGCTCTCGAACAGGGCCACGGGGCCGCCCTCGGCGTCCTGGTCGATGATCGCCGGTATCTTGTTGTTCGGCGAGACGGCCAGGAAGCCCGCCTTGAACTGATCGCCCTTGCCGATGTCGATCTTTTCCAGCCGGTAGGGAAGGCCGGTCTCCTCCAGCATGATGAAGGCCTTGCGGCCGTTGGGCGTGGGCGCGTTGAGTAGTCTGATCATGACCGGGTTCCAAACGGGGCGGCAGGGGCTCAAACGCGCGAGAAGGCTTGGAGAGCCCAGGCCGCCGCGTCGCGAACTGCCGGATCCGCGTCGCCCAGGCGCGGTCTCGCGGCCTCCGCCAGCGATGGATCATCCGAATTGCCGATGGCGTAGAGGACGTTGCGCACGAAGCGATCGCGGCCGATGCGCTTGACCGGGCTGGCCGAGAACCGGGTCCGGAAGGCGCCATCGTCGAGGGCGGCCAGTTCGCCGAGCGGCGGCGCGCGCAGATCCTCGCGCGCGTGCAGCCGGGTTTCGCGCGCCGCGGCGGCGAACTTGTTCCACGGGCACACCGCCAGGCAATCGTCGCAGCCGAACACCCGGTTGCCCATTGCCGCGCGGAACTCCTCGGGGATCGGGCCTGCGTGCTCGATGGTCAGATAGGAAAGGCACCTGCGGGCGTCGAGCTCGTAGGGGGCTGGAAAGGCGTCGGTCGGACAGACATCCAGACAAGCGCGGCAGGCGCCGCAGTGATCGGCCGCCGGAGGGTCGGGGGCCAGATCGACACTGGTGAGGATGGCGCCCAGGAACAGCCAGGAGCCGAACTCCCGGGAAACCAGATTGGTGTGCTTGCCCTGCCAGCCGATCCCGGCCAGGGCGGCCAGCGGCTTTTCCATCAGCGGCGCGGTGTCCACGAACACCTTTACCTCGCCGCCCAGCCGGCGCTTGATGGCGCTGGCCATCAGCTTGAGCCGGCCCTTGAGGATCGAGTGATAGTCGCGTCCCCGGGCATAGACCGAGATCGCCGCCCGCGAACGCCGGCGCGTGGCCGCGAGGGGGTCTTCGTCGGGGCCATAGTTGAGGCCGACCATGACCGCCGTCCTGGCTTGCGGCCACAGGGCGGCCGGATGGGTGCGCCTGGCCGCGGTGTCCGCCATCCAGGCCATCGACCCGTGCCGCCCCTCGGCCAGGAATTCCTCCAGCCGCCCCCCGGCGGTCCAGGCCGCGGCCGCCGAGGCGAAGCGGCAGGCGTCGAAGCCCAACCTTTCCGCCTCGGCGCGGATCGGCCCGCGGGGATCGTCAGAAGTCGAGGTCGTCATAGTGGCCGGCCGGGGCGAGGCCTGGCCACCGATCGGCCAGCAGCGGACGGAAGGCGGGGCGCGACTTGACCTTCATGTACCAGGTCTTCAC
>DASRLN010000209.1:0-3241 GCA_035648435.1 Caulobacteraceae bacterium | reverse complement strand
CAGGGTCGGGGTGTAGACGAACGAGCCATTGGGGTTGAGGGTCAGCGTTCCGTGCGCCGGTCCGCCGCCGGGGGCCAGGGCGGCGGTGAGGGTGAGGCCGTTGGGGTCGGTGTCGTTGGCCAGCACGCCGTTGGCCGCGCTGGCGGTCAGGGCGTGGCCGGCGGCGGCGGCGTAGGCGTCGGCGAGAGAGGTCGGCGAACCGGCCGTCACCGTGACCGTGACCGCCGTGGCCGGTCCGGATACCAGCGCGTCGCTGGCGATGTAGTAGAAGATGTCCTGGCCCGCGAAGCCCAGCGTCGGGGTGTATCTGAACGTTCCATTGGTGTTGACGGTCACCGTCCCGTGCGTCGGCGCGCCCCCCGGGGCAAGGGCGGCGGTGAGGGTGAGGCCGCCGTTGTTGTCGGTGTCGTTGCCGAGGACGCCGCTCGCATAGGTCGCCGTCGTCAGGGCGTGGCCGGCGGCGTCGGCGTAGCCGTCCGCCACCGAAGTGGGCGCACTGGCGGTGACGGTGATGGTGACCGCGGTCGGCGCGCCCGAGGCGAGGCTGTCGCTGGCGATGTAGGTGAAGGCGTCCACCCCGGCGAAGCCCAGGGTCGGCGTGTAGCTGAAGGATCCGTTGGTGTTCAGCGTCAGGGCGCCGTGGCTGGGTCCGCCGCCGGGCGCGAGGGCGGCGGTGAGGGTAAGGCCGTTGGGGTCGGTGTCGTTGGCCAGGACCCCGGCGGCGTAGGTCGTCGTGGTCAGGGCATGGCCGGCGGCGTCGGCGTAGCTGTCGGGGTTGGAAACCGGCGCGCCGGCGCCCACGGTGAGGGTGACGGTGGTCGGCGCCCCCGATTTCAGCGTGTCGCTGGCGATGTAGGAAAAGCTGTCCGAACCCTTGAAGCCGGCGTTCGGCGTATAGGTGAACGAGCCGTCGGCGTTGAGGATCAGCGTCCCGTGGGCGGGGCCGCCCCCTGGAGCGAGGGCGGCGGTGAGGGCCAGGCCGTTGGGGTCGGTGTCGTTGGCCAGGACCCCGAACTGCGGCTCGATGATCAGGGTCTGGCCGACCTGGTCGGCGTAGCTGTCGGCCTTGGACAACGGCGCGCTGGCGGTGACGGTGAGAGTCACCGTCGTCGCCGGTCCCGCCATCAGGCCGTCGCTGGCGATGTAGGTGAAGGCGTCCACCCCGGCGAAGCCCAGATCGGCGCTGTAGCTGAAGGAGCCGTTGGGATTGAGCGACACCGCCCCGTGAGCGGGCGCCGAAGCCAGCGAAGCGGTAAGCGGCAGGCGGTTGGGATCGGTGTCGTTGGCCAGAACGCCGGTCGCGGCGCCGACCACCACGGTCTGGCCCGCCGCGTCGGCGTAGCTGTCGGCGACCGATGTCGGCGCGCTCGCCGAGACGTTGATGGTCACCGTCGTCGCCGGACCCGACGCGACCGGGTCGCTGGCGATATAGGTGAAGGTGTCCACACCGGCGAATCCAAGCGTCGGGACGTAGGTGAATGAGCCGTCGCCGTTGAGCGTAACCGTTCCGTTGCTCGGCTGGCCGCCTGGCGCGAGCGCCGCGGTGAGCGGCAGGCCGTTGGGGTCGGTGTCGTTGGCCAGAGCGCCGGTGGCGGCGGTCGTCGTCAGGGTCTTCCCGGCCGCGTCGGCATAGCTGTCCGGCTTCGATGTCGGCAGGCCGGCGACCACCGTTATAGTCACCGTCGCCGGCGCCGATGAGGCGGTGAGGTCGCTGGCTATATAGGAAAATGTATCCGTCCCGCTGAACCCGGCGGTCGGCGTGTAGGTGAACGAGCCATTGGCGTTGAGCGTCAGCGAGCCGTGCGCCGGACCGCCGCCGGGGGCCAGGGCGGCTGTGAGCGGCAGGCCGTTGGGGTCCACGTCGTTGGCGAGAACACCGGCGGCGGTCGCCACCGTCAATGCCTTGCCGACCGAGGCGCCATAGCTGTCGGCGACCGCGATCGGTGTCGTGGCGTTGACCGTGATGTCGGTTCCGCCATGACCGTCGCTGGCGGCCACGAATGTCGAGAGAAGGTAGTTCCCGGCCAGCGCGATCTTGGCGGTGTGGGTCCCGTCGGTAACGGTGAGGGCGCCGCCGGAGGACGTTCCGCTGAATGTCGCCTCGGCGGCGTTGACGAAGCCGACATCGACCAGATCCAGGGTGTCCACACCCGCCTTGCCGTGGCTGGTGAAGCCGGCGATCGTGCCGGTGTAACTCTGGGAATCCGCCAGTTCCAGCATGCCGGCGACGGCGTCGAAGGTGACGTTCTGGGTGAAGGTCGAGGCGAAATCCATCGTCCCGGCGACGATCAGCCCGGAACCGGCGCCAGTCACCGCGCCGTCCACCACCAGCGGGCCACCGTCGGCCTCCAGGATTCCGGTGTTGTCCACCGCGTTCTGGATCGTCGCCCCGCCGGTCCCGGTGGTCTCGATCCTGCCGGCGTTGCCGATCATCGAGCCGCTGTCGATCGAAAGGACGTTGCCCCCGGTGGCGTCGATGATCCCCGCCGCGCCGTTGACGATGGTCAGCTGGCCGACGCCGAACTGGCCGGCCCCGGAGATCACATTGTCGATGTTGTCGAGAACGAAGGCGCCCGACGCGCCGTAGAAGCGGTTATTGCCGTCATCGCCGAGCGTGACGTGGCCGCCGCCGGTCAAGGTGACGTTGGCGTCGAGGATCATGTTGGTGGTGTTGTTGATGGCGTCGATCGCGATCACGCCGCTGTTGTCGATCGCCCCTTCGAGCATCAGTTGGGTGTTGTCGAGGACATTGACCACGCCCCGGTTGTTGACCGTCGTGGTCCGGCCATCGAAGACCGTGCCGCCATCGACGGTCTGGAAGACCCCGGTTCCGCTGGTTTCCATCACCCCGCCGACGATGGTGGCGGACCGCAGCGCGATATGCGAGCCGGTGGCCGCCAGCATGACTCCGGAGGCGCCTCCGTCGAGCGTGCTGCCGACGAGGTTGATGCCGCCGGCCCCGGTGGCCTCGATCAGGCCGGCGTTGGTGGCCACGGCGCCGCCGAATTGGAGCGTCAGCGCATTGCCGCCGTCGGCGTCGATCACCCCGGCCGCCTCGTTGACCAGGGTCACCTGGTTCACACCGAGCTGGCCGGCCCCTGAGATCAGGTTGTTGGTGTTGGTGAGGATGTAGGCTCCCGAAGCGCCGTAGAGACGGTTGTTGCCGTCATCGCCGAGCGTCACATGGCCGCCGCCGGTCAGGGTGACGCTGGAGCCGAGGATCAGATTGGTGGTGTTGTTG
>DASRLN010000208.1:0-8509 GCA_035648435.1 Caulobacteraceae bacterium | reverse complement strand
GTTGAGGACGGCCCCGATCTCGACGTTGCCTTGCTTCGGCGGCGAGGGGGGGGGCGGCGCTGGCGGGGATGAGCCCGATGGCGGCGGCATGAACACCGTCCGCGCCTCGTCCGTCGGCGCCGGAGGGTCTTCCTCGCCGCTCATGGCGGCTCGATCGGGGCGAGGGTGAGAAGGGTGATCGGATCACAGGCCACCGCGATCACCGTCACATTGTCCGGCGCGCCTCCCGCCAGGGCGGCGGCGACGAGGCGCTCGCAGGCCCGGGCCGGGCGATCGGCGCCCAGGACGTCGGCGATCAGCGGATCGCCGACGACGTTGTAGAGTCCGTCGCTGCACAGCATGAACACATCGCCCACCGCCGCCTGATCGACGATGACATCGACCTCCAGCGACGCCTCGACCCCGACGGCGCGGGAGATCACGTGTGACATCGGGTGATGAGCCGCTTCCTCGGGGGTGAGCATGCCGCGATCGACCATGTCCTGGACCTGGGTGTGGTCGCGGGTCAGGTGATGGAGCACGCCCTCGCGCAGCAGATAGACCCGGCTGTCGCCCGCCCATAGCACCGCGAACCGCCGGTCGCGCACCAGCAGGGCGGCGGCGGTCGTGCCCATGGTCTTGCCGGCCTCTCGGGCCTCGGCGTGGATGACCGCGTTGGCCGCATGGATGGCGTCGGCGACCTTGAGCGAATCGGCCTCGAAATCGCCGCTGAGGACGGCTTCGGCGAGGGCGCCGACCAGCGTCCGCGACGCCCACTGCCCGTTCTCGTGACCGCCCATGCCGTCCGCCACCGCCCACAGCCCCTGGTCGGGTCGCGCGGCGTGGGAATCCTCGTTCACCGCCCGGATCCTCCCCGGATCGGTTCGCGCCGCATCGACGAGGCGCAGGCCCGGCGGGGTCATGCCGGGACCCCGAACAGACTAGCCGGCGCCCGGCCGAGACTCAGCGGATCGCCGGTTTCGCGGTCGAAGGTCCACCAGCGCTCACCCGGCGCGGCGGCGGTCGCCGGCCGGGCCGATGCGATCTTGCCCTCGACGGCGCTGGCCAGGGCGTCGGCGTCCCAGCCGTCCTCGAAGGCGCGATAGATCATCGCCTCGGCGGCCTCGGCGATCGGCTCGCCGAGCGTGGCCGCTCCGCTCTCGTCCAGCCCCTCGGCGGCGGTCATGATCGCGAACCTGCGGCCGGCCGAATCCACCGAGGCGGCCAGCGCCCCGGCGCGCCAGTCGGCCCCGAAGTCTCCCGGCCCGGCGACGAACCGCCACGGCGGCGCCGTATCATGGGCGGCAGGGAAATCGGGTCCCAGTGTCTGCTTGGCGCGCTCGACCGCGGCGCTCAGCCAAGCATCCCACGCATCGCGGCGGGGCGCGTCGAGACCGCGCGAAATGAAGTCGCCGTGCCGCGGCAATTTCCCAAAGACGATCACCCGCGTCCCATTCATAGCGACGACGGACACCGGAATGACCACAAACTTCCGCGCCGGAACGGATTGCGATCGGAATTGAGGTCGATTTTCAGGGTCGCGAACGTCGCCCCTTCGCCGAAGGTCGCCTTGAACGCGGTCGGTCCGGCATTCTCCTGCCGCGCCTTGTCCATCAGCCGGAACAGGGCCCACGGCCCCTGGGCGGCGATCGTGGTCAGCGCCTTGGTCCCGTTGAACAGTGTGACGTGCGCCTCCGGCGCTTGCGAAACCGACCACATGAACGGCTTGGCGCCCGCGGCGCCGGGTTCGAGCCTGTAGGGGGTCCCGCCCAGAGAGAACTCGACGGCTGTCACCGCGCCGCCGAAACCGGCGCTCTCGACCTGGAAAGGCAGGCCGGTGGTGAGCAGATCGTGGATCTCGTCGGCTCGGTGGAAGTTCTCCGCCGCCGTGGGATCGAGGGTCGCGCCCACCGGGTCGTCGGCGCTCCACCGCCAGACCGGCCCCACCTTGTTGAGCAGCGAGCCCAGCCGGTCGCGGGCGAAGGCCTGGAACGCCCCATTGGCGCCGAACACATTCATCACGTCCGTGACCGCCGCGTCCCCCGGCGCGGCGCCGAAGAAGGGGTAGTGGTTATCCACGGCCGACTGGCAGATCGGCAGGAGATCCTTGCGATAGGAATCAGCCACCGCCCCCTGCGCCGAGGAGACCTGCGCCGTCTTGCCGCCCTGCACCGCCGCCGCCACGAACCCCTGAAGGATCGGCGGCGCGCCGGCCGACGACGTCGCCAGTCCACCGATGGCGGTGGCGAGCTGGCCCTGAAGAGCCGCCCCGCCCATGCCGCCGCCGGCCGCCGCCGCCCCGGCGCTGGCCGCCGCCGCACTCTTGATCGCGGCGATGAAATCAACCAGCGGCCCGGTCTTGCCGTCGCCGACATAGTCAGCCACCGGTTTGAAATAGTTCTCGATCTGCTGGCCGGCGTCGATGTTCCCTCCGCCCGCCGCGCCCACGGCCTTCGAGGCGCCCGGGATTCTCGAATTCAGCCGCTGCATCATTCCGCCCGCGGCGGCCCCCGACGCGCCGCCGGAAAAGGTCGTGTTCTTGCGCAGTTCGAGCAGCACCAGGGTCAGCGGCGATGGCGTGCGGGTAAAGGCGCCGAAGGCCACCGGATCGTGGAAATAGTCGGCCGGCTGCAAGGCTTTGACCACCCCCTCCCAGGCGGCGATGTAGTCGCGCGCATAGTCGGCCGCGACCCCGGAGCGGACATCCCGCATCTGGCTGACGACCGCGGTTGTGTTGGCGTCGGATCCGAGCACCCAGGCGTCCTTCCTGAGGTCCTCCTGGACCGTCTGCAGGCCGCCCAGGTAGGACTTCTGAAAGCCTTCCTTGGTGAAGAAGTAGGGGACGGAAAGCCGCAGAATGGCATCGCCGCCGGCGAAGGCGCGACCGTCGCCGCTGGCCAACACCTGGCTGGCCCGCCAGGGCGAACCGTCGTTGGCCGCCTTCTGCTTGAGGATGGCGTAGGCGCGTTCGGAGAGAGAGAGCTGCTGGACGGCCTGGCGCGCGGACGCGACCAGATCGGGGTCGATGGGCGCCTGGTGCGCGGGCCACACATCGCTCGTCTGGCCGTCGCGCATGAGAGCTTCGAGGTGTTCGCCCAGAGCATCCCGGGTCTGTTGCCGATCGGCCCCGGAGAGCGAATCGTTCGCCCAGTCGCTCTCCACCCACGACTTCACCGCGTTGACGTCGATCTGATGCTGGCCGCCCAGCATCAGATAAACCTTGAGCGCCTCGTAGAGGGCCAGTGGGTCGGCTTTGTGTTGGTTGAGATAGCTCTCGAGGCGCAACCAAATCCGCGGCAGGAGGATGCGCTGGAGAGCGCCGATGTAGGCCTGGTCCGCCTCCTCAGCGTGGCCGCTCTGATAGAGTCCGAAGGTCAGCAGCAGCGGCCGGCCGTGCTTGTGCTGGTCGGCATAGCCGCCCGGCAGATCGCGTAGCGCGCGAAGAACCGAGAGCGACTGTTCCAGGTCGGGGTCGCTCGCCTTGACCTCGACCAGATCGATGCCGACGTCATGCGCCTCGCTCTTGGCGTTCTGGGCGCCGGCGAGAAGCTTGCCCTGGAGGTTTCGATTGCCCACGAAGCTCACCGCCCACAGGATCAGGGTCAGAGCGACGACTCCGGCCACCGCCACCAGGCCGCCGGTGAGCGCCAGACGGCGACGCGCGCGGGCGGCCGGATCGTCCTGGACCAGGCCGGATTCGGCGAACACCACCTCGTTGAGCAGGCGGTTGAGGAAGTAGGCCCGCCCCTGACCCTGCGGCGCCTGGGGCTGGTCGTAGACCGCCGCCACGCCGCCCAGCAGCCGATCGAGCGGCGAGCCCTCCTGGACGCCGCTGGTCAGATAGAAGCCGCGCAGTTGACCCACCGGCTCGCCACCGGCGAGAAAGGCCCCGTCGAGAAACCGCAGCACCCGCGCCCTGAGGGTTTCGACCTGACCTGGAAAGCCGAGGATCAGTCCCCGGCGGCGCGCGTCCGGCTCTTCCTGCAGGCGCTTGGAAGCGCGGTCGGCGACGCTCTGGGCGAAGGCGTCGAACTCGCCGGCCAGGGCGGCCCCATCGGTCGCCTGACCCACGGGAAGGGTGGCGCCCAGCACGGCGCGCCGGCCCTCGACATCGAGGTCTTCATAGAACTCCACGAAGCCGGCGAGCAGGTCGGCCTTGGTGAACAGCACATAGACCGGCGCCGAGACCTCCAAGGCGCCGCGAAGTTCGGCCAGGCGACGGCGAACGGCGGCGGCATGGGCGTCGAGTTCGGCGCGGCTGGCGCGCAGCAGTTCGTCAAGGCCGATGGCCACCAGAACGCCATTGATCGGCTGCAGCGGCCGGTGCTTTCGCAGCAGGCGCAGGAATCCCCGCCATGCCGCCGCGTCCGCGGGAGCGTCGGAATCCTGGGTGGTGTAGCGGCCGGCGGTATCGACCAGCGCCGCCTCGTCGGCGAACCAGAAATCGAGGTTGCGGGTCCCGCCGACGCCCTTGAGGGCCGCGTCGGAGAACGGAAAGCGCAGGCCCGAATTGAGCAGCGCCGTGGTCTTGCCGGCCCCCGGCGGGCCGATGATCATGTACCATGGCCGGCTGTAGAGGTAGTCCCGCCGGCTGCCGCTGGCCTTGCGCAGGGAGGCGAGCGCCTCGGCCATGCGCTTGGCGATGACCCCGACCTCGGCGTCTCCCGGCGCGGGCGCGGCCAGTTCCTCGGCGATGGCGTCGGCGGCCCGGCGCGCCCTCATCACGCGCAGGAGCGCGAACACCCCCCAGATCGCGAAGACCGCGACACCGATGATCAGGCGGATCCACCAGGGACGCAGGACATGGACGAAGATCGGCAGGGCCAGGGCGAGGCAGGCGGCGACGATCACCGCCGTCAGGAGGGTGAGCGTCCACCAGTTGAGGAAAAACCGCTTCACGCCATCCCCCTCACGAATTCCTCGGCACGACGATCTCGACGCGCCGGTTCAGGGTCTTGCCCTGCGGCGTCGAGTTCGGGGCCACGGGCCGGCTCTCCCCGAAGCCTTCGGAGGTGACCCGCGATCCGTTGGACAGCTTCTGCCGGATGATCGCCGCCACCGCGTCGGCCCGCGCCTTGGAGAGCGCGATGTTGTCGGGGAAGGTGAGCGTCCTGACCCGGTCGGAATCGGTGTAGCCCTCGACCTTGACCGCGCCCGGCTGGGTTTCGATCGCCGCCGCGATACGATCGAAGAGGGGTTTGCGAGCGGCGTCGAGCTGGTCGGAACCCGACTGGAAGAGCTGACCCACCGTCGTGCGCACCCGCACCGTCGATCCGTCCTCTTCCACGGCCACCAGATGCTGCGCGATCTCCGGCGCCAGGAAGGTCCGCAAGGTCTGAAGCTGTCCGGAGGTCGATGGCGGCGGTGGCGGCGCCACGCGCGACAGCCGCAGGGGCTGATCGGGATTGATCGCCCGCAAGGCGTCCATGGCCGGCCGGCCGGTCTCCATCAGCACCAGGCGCAGCAGGATGTAGATCACCAGCAGCACGCCCAGGGCAATGCCGGCGGCCAGCCCCAGGATCGACCAGAAGCCCACCCGGCGCTGCGGGGTGGGCGAGCCGCGCCAATGCGGCGACAGCTCGACCGGCGAGAGGGTCCGCACATGATCGAGGGCGGCGTAGAGGCTGATCATCACCTCGTGAAGCCGGCGCTTGCCATCGGGCATGACCCGGAACCGACCCTCGAATCCCGCCGCCAGACAGGCGTGATAGAGTTCGATCAGGTCGGCGTATTGGGCCGGCCTGGCCAGCATGTCATCGACCAGTTGCCAGAAGCGGTCGCCGCCGATGGCTTCCTGGAAAAACTGGACCACCAGGCTGCGACGCGCCCATTCGGCCCCATCGGCGGGATTGCCCGGCAGGTTCTGGGCGATGTCGTCGATGGTGGCGCAGAGCGCGTATTTCCCGCGCTGGCGTTGCTCGTCGGGATAGCCGGCGGCCACCACCGCCTGATCGAAGGCGGTGATGGCGGCGGTGGCCTCGGCGTGGAGCCGGGGGGGATCGATCCTGGCGCGGCCGGATCTGACGCTGGCGGCGAGGGCGAGGATCCTGGCCGCGTTGGCCATCATCACGTTGCGCATCCGCGGGGCCAACGCGGGCCGGGGAATATCGTCGTCCGGCAGACGCCGCGGCGCGGCGGCGAAGGGATCGCCCGCCGGGGGCGGGAAGCCCGGCGCCGCCGGCTCCGGCGCGGAACCGGGGGGGCGAAGCCCCTGCAGCGGCGAGGGGCGGAAGACCGTCCGGTTGGGATTGTTGTCGTCGCTCATCGCTGGGCCCGTTTCACACACCACAGTTCGAGACGAAGGTCCGGCCAGTCTCCGGCCACGTGCAGGCCGAGCGCCGGGGCGGTGGCGAAGTCCCGCCAGTCGGGCGCGGAACGGTCGAGTTCGAAATAGACGTAGCCCGGCAGCACGCGCAGCTGCGGCGGCGGCGTCGGCGTGTGCCGCAAAGGGACGCCCGGCAGAGCCGAATCGACGATCTGCCGCATCTTCTGGACCGCCCCGATCTTGGCCACGGCCGGAAACCGGCCGCGGATGTCGTCGAGCGGGACCGAGGCGTTGACCGCCAGATAGAAGAAGCCGCTCTGGTAGAGGTTGTGATCGACGATGCGCGAGAGGTAGGCCCCGGCGTCGGCCTTCTCGAGCGGCAGCTGCAGGGCCGAGCGGTCGAACACCGCCGACAGCGCCGCCTGCAGAGCCTCGAACACCGGCTCGAAGGTCGCCTGGAGATCCTCGTGAACGTAGGACGGGAAGGGGGGCGGACGCCGGTCCGCCCGCGCGAACGTCGAAAGCTCGCCGGCCATCGACACGAAGGCCTCATAGAGCCGCTCGGGATGGACGGTCGGCAGTCCCGACAGATGGGTGAGCAGCGGCGTCCAGCGATTGAGCGACTGCAACAGCAGAAAGCTGGCAAATGTCTCCGCCCCGCCGTCGGTCGCTTCGACCGCGCGCATGGAGAGTTCTTCCACCCGCTGCTCGGCGCGTCCGACGATGTCGGCCAGGAAACCGCTGAGCCGGACGCTGGCGCGGATGTCCAGGCACGAGGGAATGAACCGCTCGTCGAAGATCACCCGTCCGTTCTGGACTTCGCGGATCCGCGCCAGGCCCAGGCAGATCCGCCCATAGGTCTGGTCGCGGGTGACGCCGAAATGGAGGTTGGGCGTGGCGGTCTCGATCGGCTCGCGCGTCCGCTCATCGGAAAAGGCGTCCATGACCTCCTCCTCATCGACCAGGAATCGCGTCGCCTCGCCGGCCTCGTCGCGGACGTGGAATTCCGTCGCCCCCGCCTGGCGGCCGGGAAGGGTCAGCGAGACGACGGCGTCCCGCGCGTCGCCGGGGACGTCGATCGGCGAGGGCGGCGGCAGGTCGTCGGGCGTGGCGAACGGCTGTCCATCGGGAAGCAGGCCGACACAGCGCTCCACGGCGAATTTGCCGAGCGCGGCCATGTCCTGGTCGATCTTCAGCTCGACGAGGCCCCAGGGATAGGGACGAAGCGGCCCGGTGCGCGCGCGGACCAGGGAGTCGGTGTGCCGGTCCTGCTGCTGGAAGTGCTGCGGCCGGAGGAACAGCCCCTCCCGCCACGCCACGCGACTTTCGCCCTGCATTCACCGCCCCTCGCGCCGTGTGGCCGCAATAAAGCACGGTTCAGAGCGAGCCTGAAGCGGGATCGTTGATGGAGTCCCGAAAGGCGATCGGTGGGAAAGACCCTCATCGACCTTTGCGGGTGATGCGCAAAGGCGCGCGGGAGTTGTAGGCGTTGAGCGACGAGGCGGCGAGCGAGCCGAGGGTGAGCCTCCGCGTCGCCCGGCGTGCGCGTCAGGCTGACATCGAGATTGAGGGCGCCGCCCGAGGCCCCGGGCTGGGTGGAATGCGAGAGCCGCTCCAGTTGGCGCGAGTTCCTGGCCGGCTTGAGCGGAGACCATCCGGATTTCGCTCGGGCGTGGCGACGATGGGTCTCGCCCGATCTTCATTCAGTTGACCGCGCACAAGGACGCCGGTCGTGAAGGCGCCAGGCGGGCCTTCCCGATCCGCATGGGCGGCCACCAGGGGTGGCATTGGTCAGTCCAGGGCGAACCGGGTTCCCGGCCGCGCGCCCGGTCGATTTGAGTCCGCCGAGAACCGGCGCCATAGACAAGAACGGACTGGCCGCGAAGAGTTCGGGGGAATGGCCGATGCAGCCTGGCGAAGTGACCTACAGGAAGGGTTTCATCACACAGGCGTCGTTCACGCGGCTTCAGGACGGCCCCGAGCTGGAACGGCGCATGGGCTTTCGGCCGGGCCGGCTCGGGCACTACTTGTCCCGAGGGGTCCCGCGGGGCCGCCTTCCCGCGAACCGACACGCCGCCAACGCCGAGCAGCTTCTGATGCAAGACGATTTCGATCTGGCCAAGCTGAAACAGAAGACGATCACCGAGACCTCTCGCCTGGCGGGTCCCGACCGGCTCGCCAAGGTCGTTGCCGTCGGCGCGCCCACGGGTGAGGCCGGCTATCCGCCGGGGAGCGGAAAATTCCCCAATGGGAACGGGTCGGGAC
>DASRLN010000207.1:0-15050 GCA_035648435.1 Caulobacteraceae bacterium | reverse complement strand
GGCTTCCCCGCGCGTGAACAGCCCCTCAAGGCGTCGGGCGTGGCCCGGGTCGATCCTGGCCAGGGCCTCGACGACCGCTCCCGGCGTGGCGTCGGGAATGCCGAGCACTCCCGCGCAGGCGGCGAGACTGTCCTCGCCGGCGACCAGATTGACGGCGTGGTCCTCGATCGAAACCAGCGCGGTGTCGAACGCTTCGGCCGAGGCGTGCATCGCCGCCGCCGCCCGGTGCGCCGCCGCCAGGCGCTCGTTCATCACCGCCAATCGCGCCTCACCCACCCGGCGGCCGACCAGGGCCCACAGGGTGGCGCAGATCGCCAGGCAGACCGCGCCGGCCGCCGCGGCGAGCATCAGGTCCAGCGCGCTCATCGGTCCCCGATCGAATCAACCTGCGGGCGATCGTAACAGACCGCCGCCGCGCCGCCTGCGGCCGCCCGAACGGCGCGAGAATGTCGGGATCGGCCGTCCGAAAACGTCATGGCGCGGGTTATCTTAAAGCCAGCCGCGCCGCCGTCGAGGGACCACGATGACTGATTTCGAAAATGCCGTCGCCCCCAGCCTCGACGACTTCGCGGGGATGGCCGAGACTGCTTTCGCCGCCCTGCCGCCGGCGATGCGCCAGGCGGCGGGAGACGTCGTCTTCCGCATCGACGACTTCGCCGACGAGGAAACCCTGGCCGAACTCGGCATTGACGACCCGTTTGACCTGAGCGGCCTCTATCAGGGCGTTGACCGCATCCACCGCTCGGTTCTCGACCCGGCGCCCGAGGTTTCCCGGGTATTTCTCTACCGCCGCCCGATCCTCGACGAATGGGCCGAACGCGGCGACGTCACCCTGGCCGATCTGGTCACCCACGTCCTCGTCCATGAGATCGGCCACCACGTCGGTCTCTCCGACGCCGACATCGAGGCCATTGAAGCGCGCGCCGAATAGCGGGCCACTTCCCGCTAGGCGCCAAATCATGCAACGCTGCGCGAAGAGGGGAATCCTTCGCCTCCGGGGGAAACAACGACCGTGACTCGCGACGCCGAACTCAATCTGCTGACCCAAAATCACGCTCTGGTGGCGATCGTCACGCTCTGCGCGCTGATTCTCTATTTCGTTATGGGCCTTCGCGTCGGCCGGGCGCGGAGCAAATACGGGGTGGTGGCCCCCGCCGTCACCGGCAACGCCGATTTCGAGCGGGTCTTCCGCGTCCAGGCCAACACCCTGGAATGGCTGCCGCTGTTCCTGGTCTCCCTGTGGCTGTTCGCCATCTATTGGAATGATCTGGTGGCGGCGGGCATCGGCGTCGTCTGGATCCTCGGACGGCTCCTCTACATGACCAGCTACTCCAGGGACGCCTCGACGCGGGGGGCCGGATTTGCCGTCCAGGCGTTGGCCACCGGCATCCTGCTCTTCGGCGCGCTCGGCAGGATCATCTACGTCGTCCTCGACACCGGCGGCGTCTGATCGATTTGGGCGGGCAGGGCGGCGAACGCCGCATTAACCCTATTTTTCCTGCTGTGGACGGAAGAATCGATTTCTTCGGCTCCATTCATCGGCGCGCGCGCCGGCAGGAGGGCTAGGATGAGCGACACCGATTTCGCGGCCCAGCTTCGCGGCGGTCGCCTGACCACCGCCGAGGTTCTCTACTACATGCCCGACCACCCGGCGCTTCTTCAGAGGTTCCTGTGGCAGACCATCGACCTGTCGCCGGAATATCCCCGCGTCCGCCGTTTCCTGGATTTCTGGCGGCGCGAGATCGATGCGGTGATCCACTCGGTCAACGTCTCGGCCTGCGGAATCGTCTCACCGGCCCGCCTGGATATCGGCTCGGCCGTCGGAACCCTGCACTAAAGACCAGTGGAAGCCTATCTCGGGGCCATCCGGATCGCCCCATCCAGTCGCACGTCCTCGCCGTTGAAATAGCCGTTGGTGACCATGGTCAGGGCCAGTTGGGCGTACTCCTCGGCCTTGCCCAGGCGCTTGGGGAAGGGCACCGAGGCGGCCAGGGCCTCGCGGACATTGACCGGCGCGCCCATCATCAGCGGGGTGTCGAAGATGCCCGGCAGGATGGTGTTGACCCGGATTCCCTCGCTCATCAGATCGCGTGCGATCGGCAGGGTCATGCCGACGACGCCGCCCTTCGAGGCTGAATAGGCCGCCTGGCCCATCTGGCCGTCCTCCGCCGCCACCGAGGCGGTGTTGACGATCGCGCCGCGCTCGCCGTCGTCGAGCGGCTCCAGGGTCAACATCCCGGCCGCGCTCTTGGCGATGCAGCGAAAGGTGCCGACGAGGTTGATCTGGATGATCATGTTGAAGGCGGCGAGCGGGAAGTGCTTGATCTCGCCGGTGTTGCGGTCGCGCCCGGCGGTCTTGGCGGCGTTGCCGGTTCCGGCGCAGTTGATCAGCACCCGTTCCTGGCCATGGGCCTCCCGCGCCTTGGCGAAGGCCGCATCGACCTCCTCGTCCGACGTCACGTTGCACTTGCAGAAGATCCCGCCCACCGCCTTCGCCACCGCCTCGCCCTTGGCCTCGTTCATGTCGAAGATCGCCACCTTGACGCCGTGCGAGGCGAGGGCGCGCGTCGTCGCTTCGCCGAGGCCCGAGGCGCCTCCGGTGACGACCGCGGCGATCGAAGAGTCGAGTTTCATGACGCGTTTTCCTGTTCCTCGGGGCGATTTCCCAGGCGACCTTTAGCCTAAGAGTCCGCCGCCGTGAAAGTATCACCAATGGCCCGCGACCAGGGCGGCCGTGAGCAGCAGGCCGGCGACCGTGTTCGACTTGAACAGGGCCAGCGCCCTGGCCGGATCGTCGATGCGCAGGCGCGCGGCCTGCCACACCAAGTGCCCGGCGAACAGGGCCGCGGCCGGAAGGAACCAGGCGCCGAGGCCGCCCAGCCGCCACGCTGCGGTCGCGCAGCCGATGCTCAGCAGATAGAAGGCCAGCACCGCTGGCGGCGCCGCGGCGCCCAGGCGGCGAGCGGAAGACTTCACGCCGGCCAGCGCGTCGTCTTCCAGATCCTGGACCGCATAGATGGTGTCATAACCGAGCGTCCACAGGACGCCGCTGGCGTAGAGCAGGATCGCCGGCCACGGCAGGGGGGCGAGAGGGCCGGGCCGCGCCGCGGCGAAGCCCATCAACGCCCCCCAGTTGAAGGTCAGGCCGAGCCAGGCCTGCGGCCACCAGGTGATCCGTTTCATGAACGGATAGGCGGTGACGAGGGCCAAAGAGCCAACGCCGAGCAGGATCGCCAGCGGACCGAGGTCCAGCAGGATCGCCAGGCTCGCCAGGGCGCAGGCGAACACGAAAACCCAGGCCTCGCGGAGGCTGATCTGGCCCGAGGGAATGGGGCGGCCGGCGGTCCGCGCCACCCTGGCGTCGATGTCCGCGTCGATGATGTCGTTGTAGGCGCAGCCCGCCGCCCGCATCAGGGCCGCGCCGGCCGCGAACAGGACCAGCAGCCGCCCATCCGGCCATTGGCGGCGCTCGGCGCAGGCCAGGGCGACGCCCTGCCAGCCCGGCAGCATCAGCAGCCAGATTCCCGTGGGGCGGTCGAAGCGGCCGAGCTTCAGCCACGGCCGCAGCCGCCGCGGCGCATGCCGATCGACCCAGTTGGCGGGCGCGGCGTCGGGGAGGTGAGCGTTCAAGTCTTGACCTCGTAGCGCGGGCTTCCAGCCCGCTCTTCTTGAGAAGGTTGCCGCCCTCCCTGACGCAAGGGCGGGCTGGAAGCCCGCGCTACGGACGTCCGATTGTCACGAATCTCGGAAGATGGATCTGGATCAACGGTCAAACACTGCCACCACGGCGATACCCTGTGTCCCCAGCGCCATATCGCGCGCAAACTTCGCCGCGCGTCTCCCGCCGCAACGCGATAACGCCTATGTGATCGCGCCTCATGGAGCAGTACGAAGACGATGAAAGCACCCGCCAGCGGGTGCTGTCCAATCGCCAGGTCCTGGCGTTCATCGGCGGCTATTGGGCGCGCCGGCCGCGGATGCTCGCCGGCACGGTGGCGCTGACCCTGGTTGCCATCGGCTGCGAACTGCTCGTGCCGCGGGCCTCGCAGGCCCTCGTGGACGCGGCCATCGCCGGTCCGGCCCACGCCGCCGGCGCCTGGGCCGCGTGGGCCTTCTTCGTCGGCGTCTATCTCGCCTCCTCGGCGCTGCGAAATTCGGCCATGCGGTTCTTCATCCCCCTGGCGACGGCGACCATGCAGGAGATGACCAGTGAGGGCTTCAGGCGGGTCCAGACATTTTCCGCCGACTGGCACGGCGACACCTTCGCCGGCGCCACAGTGCGGCGGCTGTCGCGGGCCATGTGGGGTTACGACGTGGTCGCCGACGCGGTCGTGGTGTGGATCGGTCCGGCCCTGATCGTCCTTGTCGGCCTCTCGATCCAGATGACGTTGCGCTGGCCGGTGGTGGGCGCCTTCTCCCTGATCATGATTGGCGTCTACATCGTCTCCAATGTCGCGCTCTCCAACCTCTATGTACGCAAGGCCCAGCTTCGTTCGGTGGCCCTGGATTCGCGGATCGGCGGCGCCCTAGCCGACTCCATCGCCTCCAATCCCACCGTCAAGGGCTTCGGCGCCGAGCATCGGGAGGAGGCGCGGATCGACAGGGTGACCGGCGACTGGCGACGGGCCACCAACCGGACCTGGAATCGCTACACCGATGTCTGGCTGGTCCAGAACGTCATGCTCGGCGTTCTTCAGGCAGGCCTCACCGGCCTGATGATCCTGCGCTGGACCCGGGGCGCCGCGACCGCCGGCGACGTCGCTTTCGTGATCACCTCGTTCCTCCTGATGAGCGGTTATCTGCGCAACATCGGCGATAACATCCGGATGATGCAGCGGGGCCTCGCCGACGTCGAAGACGTGGCGCGCTATGCCCGCACCGAGCCACAAGTGGCGGACCGGCCCGAGGCGGCCGATTTCCATCCCCTGCGCGGCGAGATCGTCTTCGACGGCGTGACCTTCGCCTACAAGAGCGCCGGCGCGCCGATCCATGACCGTTTCTCGCTGACCATCGCGCCGGGCGAACGGCTGGCTCTGGTCGGCCCCACGGGGTCGGGCAAGTCGACTTTCGTCAAGCTGATCCAGCGGCTCTACGACCTCCAAAGTGGTCGCATCCTGATCGACGGCGTGGATATCGCGACCGTGACCCAGGGCAGCCTGCGCCGGGCGATAGCCGTGGTCCCACAGGATCCCGCCCTCTTCCACCGCACGATCGCCGAGAACATCGCCTACGCCAGGCCCGACGCCACGGCCGGGGAGATCGCCCTGGCCGCCAAACGGGCGCGCGCCGACGACTTCATCGCCGCCCTGCCCAAGGACTATGACACCCTGGTCGGCGAGCGCGGCGTCAAGCTCTCCGGCGGCGAGCGCCAGCGCGTGGCCATCGCCCGCGCCTTCCTCGCCGACGCGCCGATCCTGGTTCTCGACGAGGCGACCTCGTCCCTCGATGTCGAGACGGAGCGGCAGGTGCAGGCGGCCACGGAGGAGTTGATGGCCGGCCGCACGACCATCGTCATCGCTCACCGCCTCTCGACCATCCGCGGCGCCGACCGCATCCTGGTGTTCCTGGACGGTCGCGTGGTCGAGGAAGGCCGCCACGGCGACCTCGTCGCCAAGGGCGGCGCCTACGCCCACCTCCACGCCGTGACGCAGGGCGCGCTCTAGCGATTGGCCAGCGCTAGCGAGAGTTCGGGCGCGAGTCCGCCCCTTCCGGCGACCTCGACGCCCGCCAGCCCCAGCCAGCCGGCCATCACCGTCAGTTCCGCCGCCAGGGCCTCGGCGGTCTCGTCCGCCGCGCCCGGCTCCAGGTGCGCCGCCTGGACGCGCAGCACCCCGGCCTGCCTGTCGGCCTTGAGGTCCACGCGCGCGCAGATGGTCTCGCCGATCAGGAACGGCAGCACATAATAGCCATGCTCGCGTTTGTGAGCCGGGGTGTAGATTTCCAGCCGCACGCGCGTCCCGAACAGCCGCTGGGTGCGCTCTCGCCGCCAGATCAGATTGTCGAAAGGCGACAGCAGGGTCCTGGCCGGCAGGCGCCGCGGAACGCGTGTCCCTGGAACCAGGAAGGCCCGCTGCCGCCAGCCTTCGACGCCGACCGACGCCAGGGTCCGGGCTTCGACCAACTCGGCCACTCGCGCCCGTGTCTGGGCCACGGGCATGCGGAAATAGTCGCGCAGGTCGCCTTCGGTGGCGACGCCCATGGCCCGCGCCGCGATCATCAGCAGGGCGCGGTGAGCTTCGGCCTCGGTGGGGGTCGGCGCCGACGTCACGGCGCGCGGCAGCACCCGCTCGGTGAGGTCATAGACGCGCTCGAAGCCACGCCGGGTCTTGGTGGTGATCAGCCCGGCCCAGAACAGCCACTCCAGCGCCCGCTTGCCGTTGCTCCAGTTCCACCAGCCCGCCTGCCGGGGTCCGTCGGCGAAGTCGCCGCCGGTCACCGGCCCCTCCCGCTCGATCCGCGCCAGCACCGCGTCGATATAGTCGCGCCGTTCGCGGCCGAAGCGCGCCAGCCCGCTCCAGGTTTCGCCACCCCGCGCCCGCTCCATCCGCCAGCGGAACAACGGCTGCATGGCCATCGGCAGCAGCGAGGCTTCATGGCCCCAATATTCGAACAGGGATGGCCGCCGCCCCCAGGCCTCGCGTTCGAGCATGTCGAGGGGATAGGCGCCGAGCCGCGAAAACGCCGGCAGGTAGTGGCTCCGCACGACCACATTGACCGAGTCGATCTGGATCGCGCCCAGCCGGTCGATCAGCCGGCGAAATCGCGCCACGCCCGGTACGGCGGAGGGGCGGGGCTCGGCCAAGCCCTGGGCGGTGATGGCCAAACGGCGCGCCTGCCGCGCGGAGATCTCGGCGCTCACGCGGCGGTCGCGTGCTGGTCGGGATGGGTCGCGAACCAGTCCAGTTCCGACAAAAGCTCCCGCCAAGCCGCCGCCACCTCCGGCGTCCAGGCTTCGGCCAGCACCGCCCGCAGGGTCTCGGCGACAACCTCGAAGAAGCGGCCAAACACCGCTGGGGGCACGCCATAGCCGTCGTGAGTCACCACCTCGCACTGGATCATCCGGGCGGCGTAGGCGCGATCGCCGACAAAATCGAGGATCGTCTCGAAGACCCGGCTGAGCATCTCACCCCGTATCGAACCGTCGGTGTCGCGCGCGAACTGGGACTCCATCCCGGGATGGGCCGCGAACAGGCGAGCGTAGACGAGGGGGCTCAGATCGCCGGCTCGTTCGGCGGCGATCTCCAGGGTCCGGATGATGGCGTCGGCGTCCACGCGCGGATCAGGCGTGGTCCAGCACCGGCTTGGGCCTGTAGGGCTTCTCCAGCGCCTTCACCTCGTCATCGGTCAGAGTGATCGACAGCGCCCCGATGGCGTCGTCGAGGTGGCTCATCTTGGACGCGCCGATGATCGGCGCGGTCACGGCGGGATTGTTCAGCACCCAGGCCAGGGCGATCCGCATGTTCGAGACGCCGCGCGCCTTGGCAATCGTCTCCAACGCCTCGACCACCGCGAAATCCGGCTCGCGGTAGTAGAGCCTGGGCGAGAATTCGTCGCTCCGCGCCCGCTCGGTGTTCCCCTCGCCGGGACTGGCCCTGCCTCCGGCCAGGAAGCCGCGCGCCCCCGGCGACCATGGGATGACGCCGATCCCCTGGTCGAGGCAAAGGCCGAGCATCTCCCGCTCCTCCTCGCGATAGACCAGGTTGTACTGCGGCTGCATGGAGACGAACCGCGCCCAGCCGTGGGCCTTCGAGGCCGCCAGCATCTTCATGAACTGCCAAGCATACATCGACGAGGCGCCGATGTAGCGGGCCTTGCCGGCGCGCACGACGTCGTTCAGCGCCTCCAGGGTCTCCTCGATCGGCGACTGCGGATCGAAGCGGTGGATCTGATAGAGATCGACGTAATCAACGCCCAGCCGATGAAGGCTGCGGTCGATGGCGTCCATGATGTGCTTGCGCGACAGGCCGCTGTTGTTGGCGTCCGCCCCCATGGCCCCGTGGACCTTGGTGGCCAGGACCACCTCGTGGCGCTTGGCGTATTCCTTCAGCGCCTTGCCGGTCACCCGCTCGCTCTCGCCGGCGGAGTAGACGTCGGCGGTGTCGAAGAAGTTGATCCCCGCCTCCAGCGCCTTCTTGAAGAACGGCAGGCTGCTCTCCTCGTCCAGCACCCAGGGTCGCCATTTCGAACTGCCGTAGGTCATGCAGCCCAGGCACAGTCGCGACACCTTCAGCCCGGTGTTTCCCAGTCGCACGTAGTCCATTCCTCGCCTCTCTATCTGGCCAGCCGGCCATCATGCATCGCCGCTTCCTCGAACGGAAACAGGATCTCGGGTTGCGGCGCCTCGATTTCGGCGCTGACCTCGGCCGGCGCCAGTTTGTGGATCAGGTGACGGATGACGTTGAGCCGCGCCGGCTTCTTGTGGTCGGCCCGCACGCACATCCATGGCGCGATCGCCGTGTGGGTGCGCGAAAGCATCTCGTCGCGGGCCTTGGAATAGGCATTCCACTTCTTCTGGGCCACGAAGTCCATGTCGCTGACCTTCAGGGCCTTGATCGGATCGTTGCGCCGGGAATCGAGGCGCCGGGCCTGTTCCTTCTTCGAGATGTCGAGCCAGATCTTCACCACCCGCATGTCCGATTCCTCGAGCATCCGCTCGAAGGCCGGAACGTCGCGGAGGAAATCCTCGTGTTCGCGCGGCGTGCAAAATCCCATCACCGGCTCCACGCCGCCGCGATTGTACCAGGAGCGGTTGAACAGCACGAGATCGCCCGCCGCCGGCAGATGGACGACATAGCGCTGAAAATACCACTGCGTGGCCTGTCGGTTGGACGGCTTGGGCAGCGACACCGCCCGGGTGTTGCGCGGGGCGAGATGGGCGACGATGCGTTTGATGACGCCGTCCTTGCCCGCCCCGTCGCGGCCCTCCAGGATGACCAGCGCCTTGGCCCCTTCCTTCATCGCCCAGGCCTGATAGCGCACAAGGGCGATCTGCAGGCGCCGCAGGTCCTTGTCGTAGTCGTGGGTGTTCATGGATTCGATCCTAGTCGAGCAGCGGCCGGCGGCGATAGCGGCTTGGGAGAGATCGCTTTGATCCGCCTTTTCGTTCCCGACGACCTCGCCGCCGGGGGCGAGCTGACGCCGTCGCGGGATCAGGCCCACTATCTCGTCCGCGTCATGCGCCTGGCCGTCGGGGCGGAGTTGCGCCTGTTCAACGGCCGCGACGGGGAGTGGTCGGCGCGCCTGGCCGAGATCGGCAAGTCGTGCCGTCTGCGTATCGAGGCCATGGAGCGGGTCCAGGCCCTCGGCCCCGATCTCGATCTCCTCGTCGCCCTGGTCAAGCGCGCGAGGCTGGAGACCATCGTCGAGAAGGCCGCCGAACTGGGCGCCCGGCGGGTTCGTCCGGTGGTCACGGATCGGACCAACGCCGATCACACCAACCTCGCGCGCTTGGCGGCGATCGCCGTGGAGGCCGCCGAGCAGACCGGGCGCCTCGATGTTCCCGAGGTGACGGCGCCGGCCCCTCTCGCCCGGGTGCTGGCGACGTGGCCGGTGGAGCGAGGCCTGATGTTCTGCGACGAGGCCGGCGACGCCGCTCCGGTCCTGACCGCGCTCCACGGAGCGGCCGGCGGCGCCTGGGCGATCCTGATCGGACCCGAAGGCGGCTTCTCCGCCGCCGAACGCGCCGCCATCCGCGCCCTGCCGGGCGCTGTTCCGGTGTCGCTGGGTCCGCGCATTCTGCGCGCCGACACGGCCGCCATCTCGGCCCTCGCCTTGTGGCAGGCGGCGCGGGGCGACTGGCGCGGCGCCTGACGGACCCTTGAGCTTGGCCCTCCGGGCGCCCAAGTGAGCGCCGAGGTCGGCTGGCGGCCTCGAAGGGGATGGGATGGCCGAGACGCCCGACGACGACCGCCCGCTCGACTTCGACGACCTGGTCGCTTGGTTCGCCCGCGGCGGCAAGCCGGCGGCGGATTTCCGCGTCGGCGCGGAGCACGAGAAGTTCGTCTTCCGGCTCGCCGATCACGCCCCGGTTCCCTACGACGGCGAGGCGGGAATCGATGCCCTGATGCGGGGCATGATGCGTTTTGGCTGGGAGGGAACCTTCGAAGCGGCCCCCGACGGCGGCGAGACCCTGATCGGCCTTTCCCGCGGCGCTGCCAACATCAGCCTGGAGCCCGGCGGCCAGTTCGAACTCTCCGGCGCGCCGCTGCCGACCATGCACGACATCTGCGAGGAGACCGGCCGCCATCTCGAGGAGGCCAAGACCGTGGCCGGGGAACTCGGCCTCGGCTTCCTGGGCCTGGGCTTCACGCCGACCTGGCGCCGCGACCAGATCCCGGCGATGCCCAAGAGCCGATACAAGATCATGCGCCAATACATGCCCAAGGTCGGCGATCTCGGCCTCGACATGATGTTCCGCACGTGCACCGTCCAGGCCAATCTCGACTTCGCCGACGAGGCGGACATGGTCGCCAAGTTCCGCGTCAGCCTGGCGCTTCAGCCGATCGTCACCGCCCTGTTCGCCAACTCGCCGTTCATCGAGGGCAGGCCCACCGGGCTGCTCTCTTCCCGCGCTCACGTCTGGACCGACACCGATGCCGATCGCACCGGCATGCTGGACTTCGTCTTTCAGGACGATTTCGGGTTCGACGCCTACGCCCGCTACGCCCTGGCCGTGCCGATGTATTTCGCCAAGCGCGACGGCCGCTACATCGACCTGGCCGGCCGCTCCTTCGCCGCCTTCATGCGCGGCGAACTCGCCGAACTCCCGGGCCAGCGGCCCACGATCAAGGACTGGGTCGATCACACCAGCACGATTTTTCCCGAGGTCAGGCTCAAGCAGTACCTCGAGATGCGCGGGGCCGACGCCGGGCCGTGGTCGCGCCTCTGCGCCCTGCCGGCGCTGTGGGCCGGCATCCTCTACGACCCGGCCACCCAGGCCGCCGCCTGGGATCTGTGCAAGGGCTGGACCCGCGAGGATCGCGCCGGACTTCGCGACGACGCCGCCCGCCTGGGATTGAAGGCCGAGGTCGCCGGCCGCTCCGCCCGGGACGTCGCCCGAGACATGCTCGCACTCGCCCGCCAGGGTCTGAAGCGCCGAGACCGCCTCTCCGCCGGCATGGTCGATGAGACCGGCTACCTCGCCGAGATCGAAGAGATCGCCGAAACCGGCGTCACCGCCGCCGAGCGCCTCCTCGACCTCTATAATGGTCCTTGGCAAGGCGATGCGGGTCGGGCCTTCGAGGCGTGCGCCTATTGATCTGAGCCATCGTCGGTCAGCGCGGGGAACATGCTCATCCCTCAGGCGGCCTGTATCCTTGGAATGGTCAGCATGGGCTCGGCGAGGCGCCCGGGATCGTGCGTCCAGCTGACCGAGCCGCCGGTTTCCGCGCCAAGGGTGGCCATCGCGGCGATGAAGGCGTGTGGCGGCGCGGACAGCGCCGAGGTGGTCGGGGCGGCGCTGGCCTGCGGATCGACGATCCTGGTCCCGACGCCGCCGGCCCCCGGGCTGGTGGTGAAGATCGATCCCTGATAGTCGCCGATCAGGTTGATCTCGGCGGTGTGGGTCCCGTCGGTGACGGTGAGCACGCCGCTGGTTGTGGAGCCGCTGAAGACGGCGGTGGTCACGCCGCTGGTGAAGGTGATGTCGCCGAGATCGAGGGCGTTGGCGCCGGTGGTGGAAAGGCCCTGGATCCGGCCCTTGGCGAAGGCCAATGAATCGGCCAGTTCCAGGGTTCCGGTGGAACCGCTGGTGAAGACTACGTTCTCATTGAAGGCCCCGGCGAAGTCGAGGGTCCCCTTGACCACCTCGCCATAGCCCGCGCCGGTGACCGCGCCGATCACCGTCATCGACCCGCCATTGACCGCGAAGTGGCCGGTGTTGGCGACCGCGCTGGCGATCGTCATCCCGCCGGCCGATGTCGCCAGGAAGATGCCGGCGTTGGTGATGGTGTTGGCCCCGGTGTTGACGGTCAGCAGGCTGGACCCGTAGGATTCGATGACGCCGGCCGCCTGGTTGACCAGGGTCATCTGGCCGGCGCCCAACTGGCCGGCCCCGTAGATGAAGTTGCTGGTGGTCAGGGTCGCGCCGCTCGTGACCCCCTCGACGGTGTTGTCGGCGAGGTAGAGCGTGCCGCTTCCGGTGAGCGTCAGGCCGCCGGCGGCCACCTTCACCACGCCGTTGTTTTCGACATAGAACACCTTGGCGTTGGCGAACACGCCGCCGATGTCGAGGGTTCCGTTCTGGGTCACCGACAGCTGGCCGGCATTGCTCCCAGAGCCGGTCCCGTTGGTGATGGTGAACACCCCGCCGGTGATCGCCAGCCTGGCCGTGGAGGCGGTCTGGACGGAGGCCACCGTCTCGCTCGCCCCGGCGATGACGATGTAGGCCGTCGAGCCCGGCGCATCCAGGATGGCGGCGTTGGCCGACCCTGGCGCGACGCCGCCGGTCCAGTCGGCGGCGGTGGTGAAGCTCCCCGAGATCTGATGGGTCCAGGGGATCGGCCGGGTGTCGATGATCCGGGTCCCGACCCCGCCGGCCCCCGCGCTGGTGGTGAAGGTGGAGTTCAGATAGTCGCCGATGAGGTTGATCTTCGCGGTGTGCGTCCCGTCGGTGACGGTGAGCACCCCGGAACTTGCCGTGCCGGCGAACTTGGCCGTGGTCGCGCCGGAGGTGAAGCCGATGTCGCCGAGGTCCAGCGAATTGGCTCCGACGGCCGAAAGGCCCTGGATCCTTCCCTGGGCGTAGGCCAATGAATGGGCCAGTTCGAGGGTCCCGGTCGATCCGCTGGTGAAGACCACGTTCTGATTGAAGGTCCCGGCGAAATCGAGCGTCCCGGCGATCACCTCGCCATCGCCCGAGCCGGTGACCGCGCCGACCACCGTCATCGGGCCGCCGTTGACCGCCAGGTGGCCGCTGTTGGCCACCGCCCCGGTGATCATCACCCCGCCGGCGCCCCCGGCCAGGATCAGCCCGGCGTTGGTGATCGTGCTGGCGCCGGTGTCGATGGTGAGGACCTCGGCATCCACCGAGGCGATGACTCCGGCCGCCTGGTTGACGAGAACCAGGCTGCCCGCGCCGAGATCGCCGCCGCCCTCTATGTCGTCGCTGGCGTTGGTGAGAACCGCCGAAGTCGTGGCCCCGGTGATCTCGCTGGAGGCGGATCGGCTCAGCTCGACGAAGCCGGCGCCGGTAAGGGTCAGGCCGCCGGCCGCCACCGTCAGGGTGGCGCCGCCGTCCGTGAAGAGAGTCCCGGCGTTTCTCACCGTCCCGGCCTGGGTGATCGACACGCCGGCGGCGACGGTCAGGGACGCTCCGGCGTCGATGGCATAGGAGGCGAACCCGCTGAGGCTCGCCGACGTACTCCCGGTCAGGGTCCCGGGGGCGGTGAGGGTGTCGGCGCCGCTTCCGATCTCCAGCGTACCGCCGTCGCCCGACGCCAGGCCGATCAGCGTGCTGGCGGCCTCGACCACCAGGACATCGCTGGCGGAACGGAACTTGACGGCCGTGCCGCCGCCGCCGTCGATCGTGCCGAAGTTGGTCACCGTCGCCGCGGCGCGCACATAGACGCCCGTCGTCGCGCCGGTGATCAGGGCGGCGTGGTGGCCAGCCGAGCCGTTGGTCACCCTCCCGCCGGCGCCCAGATAGACGCCGGAGCCATCCGCGCTCTGGATGGTGGCGAAATTGGCGATCGTGCCCGCCGCGCCCTGGACGGCGACGCCGACGAGGGGGCCTTCGATCAGCCCGGTCATCGTCGCGGCCGAGCCGTTGGTCACGCTGCCGCCGGAATTGAATTCGACGCCCCCCGCGCCCTTGATCGTGGCGTAATTGACGACCGTGGCCGAGGCGGAGGCATAGATGCCTTGGTCGCTGCCCGAAATCGAGGCCGAGGTGTAGCCGCCCGAGCCGTTGATCAGCGTCGCGGCGCCGTCGAGGGTGACGCCGGAGGTCGCCGCGCCCGAGATCACGCCCCGGTTGATCATGAACTCCGTCACGCTCACCTGGCCGTTGTTGGTCAGGGTCTTGCCCGACACCAGGTTGTTGACACCGGTCAGGCTCACGGACGCGCCGGTATCGACGATGTAGCCCCCAAAGCCGCTGAAGACGGTCGAACCGGAGGTCTCGGTCAGCAGGGGGGCATAGCCCACGCCGTTGATGGCGTCGGTCCCGCCGGCCAGTTCCAGCACCCCGCCGCCGCCGGCGATCGAGCCGCCGAAGGCCGCGCTCGCCTCCAACACCAGGCGATCGCTCGCCGAGGTGAGTTCGACCGCCAGCCCGCCGCTTCCGGAGATGGCGCCGAAATTGGTCGCCGTGGCGCCGTCCGCGCCTTTGAACTCGAGGCCCACCACGCCCTCGACCAGCGCCTTGGCGTCGCTGGACGATCCGTTGGTGAGGCTGCCGCCGCCGCCCAGATAGACCGCGAAGTTGGCCACGCTATGGACAGTGCCATAGTTGACGATCGTGGCGGCGTCCGCGGCGGCGATGCCGTTGCTGTTGGCCTCGATCAGCGCGACGGTGTCGCTCGCCGAGCCGTTGGTCAGGCCGCCGCCGTTGTTCAGATAGACACCGCCGTTGTCCGTCCCCTCGATCGTGCCGAAGTTGGCCAGCGTGGCCGGCAGGCCCGTGATACCGACGCCGGTCTCACCGATCAGCGAGGCGCCGGTGTCGCCCGCCGAACCGTTGGTCACCGAACCGCCGGCCCGCAGCAGGACGGCGGCGGAAGTCTCGCTGTAGATCGCGCCGAAATTGGTCACCGTGGTCGTCTGGCGGGACGCGTAGACGCCGTAGTCGAACCCGGAGATCCGCGCGGTGGTGTCGGCGCCCGAGCCGTTGGTCACCCTCCCGCCATCGTACAGATAGATCGGGACGCCGCCCGAGGACGAGAGCAGGCCGTAGTTGACGATCGTGCCCGGCGCCCTGTCGACGCGGACGCCCATTTCGTAAGCGGCGATCGTGGCGGTGGTGTCGCCGGCCGAGCCGTTGATCACCGCCCCGCCGCCCGCGAGGGTGACGCCTTCGTTACGGGAGGAGATCTGGATCGAGCCGAGATTTT
>DASRLN010000206.1:0-15694 GCA_035648435.1 Caulobacteraceae bacterium | reverse complement strand
AGCGGAGGCGACGGCTGACGCCGGGGCCTTCTGCATCGTGGTCGAAGGCGTGGCCGAGGCTGTGGCGCGCGAGGTGACCGAGGCGGTCGCCGTGCCCACCATCGGCATCGGCGCCTCGGCCGGCTGCGATGGCCAGATCCTGGTCACCGACGACATGCTGGGCCTGTTCGAATGGACCCCCAGGTTCGTCCGCCGCTACGCCGACCTCAAGGGCGAGATCACCCGCGCCGTCGCCGCCTACGCCGCCGACGTCCGCGCCCGCCGTTTTCCGGCCGCCGCGGAGACCTACTTTTCCAAGGCGTGATAGGAGTTGGCTGGAAAGCTAACAAAGCGCTCACAGGACTTCCCAAAGTTCCTGTTTCGTTCCGACGATCAATCTGGTAGGATGGGAGTCGCTGGTCAACCATCAACTTTTTCAACGGCTGAGTCGCAATGCTAGCTCGCGTGTCAAAACCGATGACGTCGGCCCAGGATGCGCAGGACATTGCAGGGCGGCTTTATCAGGGCGACGCGGGGGAGGTGATGGCCGCTTGGCCGGACGAGTGCATCGATCTGATCGTGACCTCACCTCCCTATTGGACAGCGGTTGCCTACGAGGATCAGGCCGCCACATGGCCAACGTACGAGGCCTATCTGGCTGACATGTTACGCGTCTGGCGCCAGTGCGCGCGCGTCCTCCGTCCGAACGGCAAACTTTGCATTAACGCGCCTCTGATGCCGATACCGAAGAGTATCATCGATCAGCATACTCGCCATCTGAAGAATATTGCTTCCGATATGGAGAGTCTCATATTGCGAGATGGTTTGATCGACAGATACGGTCTTTTCATTTGGCAGAAACAGACGTCAAAAATGATGTTTGGAAGCTACCCCTATCCTGGAAACATCCTAGAGAATAATACTATAGAATTCATCAATGTGTACGTGAAACCTGGAAGGCCGCCCAAATTTGATTCGGAAATTAAGGAAGCAAACAGGCTAACTCGTACGGAATGGCTTGATCTGACACAGCAGGTCTGGTTTATGTACCCAGAAGATGTGAAGCGCGAGGAGGGGCATCCCGCTCCCTTTCCGGAGAAACTACCTGCGCGCCTCATGAAGCTCTACACTTACGGGGCGTGCCGGGAATTCCCCGGAGAAATTGTCCTTGACCCGTTCGTGGGCACTGGCACGACGTGTGCCGTGGCGAAGAGGATGGGGCGCCAATGGATCGGGATCGATCTCAGCGACACCTATCTCCGCTACGCGGAACGCCGAGTCGAACACACCCGCCCATATCAACCTTTGCTTCTGGTCGGGCGCGCAAAATATCCAGGGAAAGATGAACTCGTCCAGATGATGGAGGAAGAGGCCGGCACTTCCGGATCGGATGCGGTTAGCAAGCATAAGCGGAAGACATATGGCCGTTCCGCGATTCTCGGTGTGGAAGACCTGCAGTTGAAACTGGTTTGATGTCGCGCCGCGTGCCGTCCCTGGATGCGCCGTGGCGGCGCTTCGTCAGGCAGTACGGTGCCGATCTTGCCTATTGGTATCAACCAAAGGGGTTGGCGGTTACACCGCATGGCCTCTATGTGCGCCTAGCGGTGCTCAAGGAGTTTGCGCATACGCGGGCTTGGCGAGATTGCCAAGCCGATTACATTGCGCGTTTGAAGCAAGAAAAGATTTCCGGCGCGGAGGACAATTGGACATCGGGCGGGGCGCCGCTTGCTCGCATGTTGAAACAGGTTCTCGCCGTCCTCGGGCTGGCGTGGATCGATCTGAACGACAGAGTGGAAATCACGGAAGCGGGCGAGGCATTCCTCTCGTCGAAAGATCGGGTCGGCATGCTTTCCGCCCAGGTTTTGCGTTACCAATTTTGGAATCCAAGCGTATCCTCAACCACGCACCGAGTAGTGCGTTTGCATCCCGTGCCGTTCCTTGTTCGCCTCCTTCAGTCGGTGGAAAATAACATCACTGGTGTAGAATACAATTTATTTGTGTCGAAGGCCAAATGTATTTCTGATATTGATCGTGTGGCTGACCAGATCGACGCCTTTCGCGCGTTATCTACCAGTGAGCAGAGCGAGATTGTTCTCCAGTGTAAAGGGTTTTCGATCGGAGGCACTGGACGTTCGTCAATATATAATACAATAAATCTTGATAGAGCATACGCCTATAAGATGTGGACTCTGTCGAATCTGGTAATTGAGGGTCCAGACTATGGCCTCCAACTGCAACAAGCGAACCTTCGCGGAGAGAATCGTAAATTCTTGGATGAATATGCCGCAAACGGGGTTTACATAGATTTTGCCAGCCAAAAGGAATTTTTATCTTGGATGGGCAATCCGGCCGAGCGGCCGAGTAAGCAATCAGCCTTGGAAATTTATGTGAATCGAGGAGATTTATCTTCGGCAACGGAAGTGAAGAAAGAATTGGGTGCGTCGGCCGCAGAGATTCGTGGTTTTAAGCGCATGATGATTGACGAGAAGACACTTGAGACTAACCTGGAACATAACTTCTCGTCATTTGGAAAGAAACTTGGGATGGATTTAACTTTGGTGGGGCGGCAATACGCGACGACTGTAGGCCCGATAGATTTGCTGGGACAGGACAAGCGGACGAAGCAATTTGTTGTCATTGAATTGAAGAAAGGACGGTCGGCTGATCGGGTATTTGGTCAACTGTCACGCTACATGGGGTGGGTGAAGCGCTATCTGGCGGATGGCCATGCGGTGGTGGGCGTGATCGTGGCTGCTCAGATCGACGACAAATTGCGGTCGGCTCGGGACGCTCACGATAGCGACGTTCGGCTACTGGAGTTCGAGAGCAAGCTCAGCGTCTCCGTGGTTTGACGCATCCTGGAAGGCTGCGTGTGGTGGGCTTCATCGGTTTGTTCCGCTGGTCTCGCGGCACCGGTCGATCTCCTTGGCCGGCCCAGCGGTCGCCCGCGCATCGTGCGGGCGTTCCGGAGGCCGATGGGAGTTTGCCGGGCCGCGCATCGCTTCACGTTGCAGGGGGCGGCGCCAGGCGATAGGTTCCCGGCCCTCAAGGGGCGGCGGGCCGGTACGGAGTTCCATTGACGTGGTCGATTTCATCGAGGAGGTCGAAGAGCGGCTGCGCTCCGACCGCTACCGGGCGCTGGCCCGGACCTGGGCGCCCTGGTTCATCGCCGCGGTGGCGGCCACCGTGATCGGCTGGCTGGGCGTATGGGGCTGGCAGAACTGGCGCAACGGCAACATCGCCAAGGCCTCCACCGCCTACGACAAGGGCCTGACGGCGCTGACCCAGAACGACGGGACCGGTGCCTACAACGACTTCGATTCGATCGCCAGATCCGGGCCGGCGGGCTACCGGACCCTGGCCCTCATCCAGCAAGGCAACATCCGCCTGGCGGCGGGCAAGACCGACGAGGCGGTCGCGCTCTATGATTCGGCGGCAAAGGCGGCGGAGAGTCCGGTCCTCGGCGATCTGGCGCGCCTCAAGGCCGTCACCGCCCTTCTCGACACCGCGCCCTATCCCCAGCTCGCGACCCGCCTGGCGGCGCTGACCGGGGCCAAACGGCCGTTCGATCTGGAGGCCCGCGAAGACCTGGCCATGGCCAAGCTCGCGGCCGGCAGGACGACCGAGGCGCGGACCGATTTCAACGCCCTCACCCTGACCCTCGGCGTCTCCGAAACCATGCGCCAGCGGGCCCAGGAAGCCGTCGCCCTGATCGATACCGGCCAGGCCAAAACCGCGCTCGAAGTGGTCAAGCTGGCCGCCATATTGCCGCCGCCCTCGCCGACGACTATGGCCCCCGCGCAGGCCGGCGCCCCGTCCGGGGATCAAGCCGACCCGCAAGCCGCCGCCGCCGACCCCAGGAACGCTCCATGACGACTGTCCGCCGGTCCGGCGCCCGCCTGTCCCGCGCTCCCGCGGTCGTCTCGTGGGCCGCCGCGATCGCCATCGCCGTCGCCGGCTGCTCGACGGTCTCCAAGATCGGCGGCGCCAGTCCCTTCCATCACAAGAAGCATGCGAGCACGGCGTCCAAGGGGACGCGGATTCCGATCATCGCCCTGAACGACCAGCTCACCGTCTCCGACGCGCTGAAGGGCCAGGACTTCCTCCTGCCGCCGCCGACGCCCAACGCCGAATGGCCGCTGCCCGGCGACACCCCGGGCCAGTCGGTCGAACATGTCGACGCCGCCCCGGCCTTCGTGGTCGCCTGGCGCCGCGGCTTCGGCGCGCCGTCGTCGAAGCGGCGCCACATCACCGCCACGCCGATTTCCGCCGGCGGCCGGATTTTCCTGATGGACGGCGGGGCCGGCGTTTCGGCCCACGACGCCCGCACCGGCGCGCGGATCTGGCGCACCGACATCGAACCCAAGTCCAAGCGCGACCACGAAGGCTGGGGCGGCGGCCTCGCCTACGCCGACGGCCGGGTCTACGCGTCCTCCGGCTTCCGGGAAGTGGTCGCCCTCGACGCCGCCACCGGAGCGATCGTCTGGCGCACCCGCACCGAGGCCCCGGTCCACGCCGCGCCGACCGTCTTCGGCGGCCGGGTGTTCGTCGCCGACGTCAACGACGAACTGCTGGCCTTCGAGGCCCCCACCGGGGTTCAGGCCTGGACCTATCAGGCGCTGACCGAGCCGGCGCGTATCCTCGCCGCTTCCAGCCCGGCGGTGGACAACGACACCGTGGTCACCTCCTTCGCCTCGGGCGAACTGGTCGCCGTCCGCGCTTCCAACGGCAATGAACTGTGGAACGCCAATCTGTCGCGCGTCAGCCGCACCAACGCCCTCTCCGAGATCCGCGACATCGCCGGGCGTCCGGTGATCTACAAGTCGGACGTCTATGCCGTCAGCCACTCCGATGTCCTCTCGGCCATCGATCTGCGCACCGGCCTGCCGCGCTGGACCCTGCCGGTTTCGGCGGTGACCACGCCGTGGGTGGCCGGCGACGTGGTCTATGTCGTCGATCAGGCCGGCGAGGTGATCTGCGTCTCGCGCGAGAGCGGTCAGGTCTATTGGATCCGCGACCTCAACGCCGGCGTGAAGAAGAAGAAACTGCGCGCCTACTGGTCCACCCCGATCCTCGCCTCCAACCGCCTGATCACCGTCTCCAGCAAGGGCGTAGCGACGGCGATCAATCCCAAGACCGGCGTGGTCGAAACCACTCTGAGGCTCGGCGCGCCGGCCCTGATCAGCCCCATCGCCGTCGGCGGCCTGGTCTATGTGGTCACCGACAACGCCCAGCTGGTCGCCATCCGTTAGGAGCGCGGCGCCGTCCGATGCTGAAGATCGCCATCGTCGGCCGGCCCAACGTCGGCAAGTCGACGCTGTTCAACCGTCTGGCCGGACGGCGGCTGGCGATCGTCGATGACCGGCCCGGCGTCACTCGCGACCGCCGCTTCGGGACCGGCCGGCTCGGCGATCTCGACCTCGAGATCATCGACACCGCCGGCTTCGAGGATGTCGCCGACGACAGCCTGGAAGCGCGCATGCGCGGGCAGACGGAGCTGGCGGTGGCCGAGGCCGGCGTGGTCCTCTTGGTCATCGACGCCCGGGAGGGGGTGATGCCGCTGGACCATGTCTTCGCCGGCGTGCTGCGCCGCGGCGGCCGGCCGGTGATCCTGGTCGCCAACAAGACCGAGGGCCGGGCCGGCGACCTTGGCGCCCTGGAGGCCTGGGACCTGGGTCTGGGCGAGCCGGTGTCGATCTCGGCCGAACACGGCGAGGGCCTGAGTGATCTCTACGCCGCTATCCTCGCCGCCGAGCCGTCGCCGGCCGACGAGCCGGAGGATCCCGACGGCGGCGACCCGGACGACGCCGGCAAGCCGATCCGCATCGCCATCGTCGGCCGGCCCAACGCCGGCAAATCGACCCTGGTCAACGCCCTCGTGCGGGAGGATCGGATGCTCACCGGCCCGGAGGCCGGCATCACCCGCGATTCGATCTCGGTGGATTGGCAATGGCGGGGCAGGCGCGTGCGCCTGGTGGACACCGCCGGCCTGCGCCGCAAGGCCCGCATCGAGGAAAAGCTCGAAAAGCTCTCGACTCAGGATTCGATCCGCTCGATCACCTTCGCCGAGGTCGTGGTCCTGGTCATGGACGCCACCCACCCCTTCGAGACCCAGGATCTGCAGATCGCCGATCTCGTCGAGCGCGAGGGCCGCGCCCTGGTCTTCCTCCTGGCCAAATGGGACCTCGTCGATGATCCCGGCCAGCGTCTGCGGGACTTCATCGAGCACGCCGAGCGGATGCTGCCCCAGCTTCGCGGCGCGCCGGTGGTGGCGCTGTCGGCGGAGACCGGCCGCGGGCTCGACCGGCTGATGCCGGCGGTGATCAAGGCTCACGACGACTGGTCGACCAGGCTCAAGACCCGTGATCTGAACGACTGGCTCAAGCTGGCCGTGGAGCGCCACCCGCCGCCGGCGGTGAACGGCCGCCGCGTCAAGCCGAAATACATGGCCCAGACCAAGGCCCGGCCGCCGACCTTCGTCCTCTTCGCCAGCCGCGCCGACAAGCTGCCGGAGGCCTACCGGCGATATCTGGTCAATTCCCTGCGGACCAGCTTCGAGCTGCCCGGCACGCCGATCCGGATCACCGTCAAGACCGGCAAGAACCCCTATGCGGAAACCGACCCCGATCCGGTTAAGGCGTTCCAGTCGCGGCGCCGGGCGCGGCGGAACGCCACGCGCTGAAGCGCAGCGTCTGGTCGGGAAGGCCGAGGTCCGCGGCGCCGGCCAGTTCCACGATCATCGGCCCGATCAGCGCCGGGTCGGGCAGGGTCTCGGGGTCCTCGCCCGGGTAGGCCTGTTCGCGCATCCGGGTCCGCATCGGGCCAGGATCGACAAGGACCGCGCGGATGGAGGACGCCTCCATTTCGTCGGCCCAGCACCGGACCAGTGCCTCCAGTCCCGCCTTGGTCGCCGCGTAGGCGCCCCAGAAGGCCCTGGGTCGCGTCGCGCGGCCCGAAGTCAGGAAGATCGCCCGGCCCGCCACGCTCGCCTTGAGCAGAGGTTCGAGCGAGCGGATCAGCCGCTGGGCGGCGGTGAGGTTGGTGGCGAGGATCCTGTCCCACAGCTTCGGATCGATGTGGGCCACCGGCCGCAGGCCGCCGAGCATCGCCGCGGCATGGACCCATATATCGAGCCGGCCGTGGCGCTGGTGGATCGCGAAACCGAGCTGGTCGGCGCCCGCCCCGTCGGCGAGGTCCATGGGAACCAGCGTCGCCCGCGCCCCGGTCATCGCCAGGACCTTGTCGTCCAGTTCCTCCAGGCCGCCTTGCGTGCGCCCCACCGCGATCACCCGTGCCCCGGCCCCGGCCAGGGCCAGCGCCGCCGCCCGGCCGATCCCCCGGCTGGCTCCGGTGACCAGCGCGACACGTCCGGCGAGCGGCTGGTCGGTGGAAGTCACCGGCCGATCCCGCCAAGCCGCAATCGTAGCGCGGGCTTCCAGCCCGCTCTTGCCTGAGCCCGACACGTCGATCCAAAGAGCGGGCTGGAAGCCCGCGCTACGAGCTTCTTGCTCACGCGTCGATCAGGAATGAGAGCTGGCGCTCGACCGTCTCGGCGCGGCCTTCGGCGATCTCGCGGTCGAGCAGGCGGGTGGGGTAGTCGCCGGTGAAATAGTGGTCGGTGAACTGCGGGTTGACCGGGTCGCGGGGGCCGGCGCCCATGGCCCAGTAGAGGCCCTCCACCGACAGGAAGCCCAGGCTGTCGACCTCCAGCAGGCGGGCCATCTCGTCCAGGCTCTTGCCGGCGGCCAGCAGCTTGTCGCGGTCGGGCATGTCGATGCCGTAGAAATCCGGCCACTTCAGCGGCGGCGAGGCGGAGCGCAGATGCACCTCGCGGGCCCCGGCTTCGCGGACCATGCGCACCACGCGCACCGAATTGGTGCCACGGACGATGGAATCGTCGATCAGGGTCACCCGCTTGCCGGCCAGCACGGCGCGGTTGGGGCTGAGCTTCATCCTCACGCCGAGCTCGCGCGCCCCTTGGGTCGGCTGGATGAAGGTGCGGCCGGCGTAGTGATTGCGGATGATCCCCATCTCGAAGGGAATGCCGCTGGCCTGGGCGTAGCCGAGGGCGGCGGGGACCCCGGAGTCCGGCACCGGCGCGACGACGTCGGAATCGACCTGGCTCTCCTCGGCCAGGCGCCGGCCCATGCGCTTGCGGACCTCGTAAACCGAGCGTCCGCCCACGACACTGTCGGGCATGGCGAAATAGACATATTCGAACACGCAGGGCCGGGCCCTGGCGGCGGGGAACGGGCGGATCGATTCCACCCCACTTTCGGAGACCACCACCATCTCGCCGTGCTCCACGTCGCGCACGAACCTTGCCCCGACCATGTCCAGCGCCCGGGTTTCGGAGGCGAACACCGCCTTGCCGTCGAGGTCGCCGAGAACCAGGGGCCGGATGCCCAGCGGATCGCGCACCCCGATCAGCTTCTTGTTGGTCAGCACCACCAGGGCGTAGCCGCCTTCGACCTGGGCCAGGGCCTCGATGAACCGATCGACCACCTTGGCTTTGCGCGACCGCGCCATCAGCTGGATGATGACCTCGGAGTCCGAGGTCGACTGGAAGATCCGCCCCTCGGAGACCAGCTGCTCGCGCAGGGTGAGGAAATTGGTCAGGTTGCCGTTGTGGGCGATGGCCACGCCGCCGGCCTGCAGATCGGCGAACATCGGCTGGCCGTTGCGCAGGAAGCTGCCCCCGGCGGTGGAATAGCGGGTGTGGCCGATCGCCGAGGCTCCGGGCAGCCGCTTGGCGAGGTCGCCGCCGGAGAAGGCCCGCGCCACGTGGCCCAGATGACGTTCGGTGTGGAACGACTGGCCGTCGAAGGCGGCGATGCCGCAGGCCTCCTGCCCGCGGTGCTGCAGGGCGTGCAGGCCCAGCGCCGTCACTGCCGAGGCGCCGGGAACGCCGAACACCCCGAATACGCCGCATTCCAGGCGCGGGCGATCGTCGTCGGGATCCCGCGCCCCAGCCGCCCGGGGCGCATCGGAAAGAAGGCTCACCGCGATTTCTCCACCAGGTCGTCGAGGGACTTGCGCTGCTCGTCGGTATAGCCGCGCCGATGGACCTTGGCGCGCCCGGGCGCCGGGCCGGCCGCCCCTTCGCCGGTTTCGTCGCCGCCATCGACAGCCTCTCGCATGGACGGCGCGACGCGGTTGGCCACCGCCAATCCTTTGGGGGCCAGGGCCTTCAGGCCATCCGCCGCCGCGGTCGCCAGGGGATGAAGCTTGGCGTTCAGGAACCACGCCGGCTTGCGCTCCGGCGGCGTGGCGGCGTTGATCAGCAGGGCGAAGACGCCCAGCACCACCAGCCCGCGGACCAGGCCGACACCGAAGCCGAGCAGCCGGTCGAGGGCGGAAAGGACCGCCGTCCGCCGCACGCCGCGGGTCAGCGCCCCGCCGATCAGGCGCAGGCCGATGTAGGCGGCGATGAACACCCCCAGGCCGGCGGCGGCGTTGGCGATCCACGCGGTGTGGATGAACTGGCGGGCGATCGGCCCGGTGAAGCGCAGGCCGACCACCGCGATCGCCACAGCCAGCAAAAAGGCGATCACCGTGGTCACTTCCCGGGTCGCGCCGCGCGCGTAGCCGACCAGCCCGGAAATCAGCAGCACCAGTCCGGCGAAGATGTCGAAGCCGGTCAACACCGGTTCAGTCCCACGCCTGGTCGCCGATCCGGGCCACCGCCTCGGCGAGCCGGGAGGCCGGGGTCACCGCGACGCCCGCGATCCCTTCCGCGCCCACCGGCGCCAGGGCACGGGTGAAGCCGAGCTTGGCCGCTTCCTTCAGCCGGCTTTCCATTCTGCTCACCGATCGGACGTCTCCAGAAAGGCTGATCTCGCCGAACACCACACAGGCCTGTGGCAGCGGCGCGTCGAGGGCCGACGAGGCGAGGGCCGCCGCCGCCGCCAGATCCGCCGCCGGCTCGCTGATCCGCAGGCCGCCGGCCACGTTCAAGTAGACATCGCGCGTGGCGAAACCAAGTCCGCAGCGCGCTTCCAGCACCGCCATGACCATCGCCAGCCGGCCGGTGTCCCATCCGACCACCGCCCGCCGGGGGGTTCCATAGACCGACGGCGCCACCAGGGCCTGGAATTCCACCAGCACCGGGCGCGATCCCTCGATGCCGGCGAACACCGCCGCCCCCGCCGCCCGCTCGCCGCCGGCGTTGAGGAACAGGGCGGAAGGGTTGGCGACCTCGGCCAGGCCGCCGTCGCCCATCTCGAAGACGCCGATCTCGTCGGTGGCTCCGAAGCGGTTCTTGGCCCCGCGCAGGATGCGAAAAGGATATCCCCGCTCGCCCTCGAACCACAGCACCGCGTCGACCATGTGCTCGACCACCCGGGGGCCGGCGATCTGGCCGTCCTTGGTCACGTGTCCGACCAGGATCACCGCCAGCCCGCGCTTCTTGGCCAGGCGCACCAGTTCGCCGGCGCAGGCGCGGACCTGGGTGACCGACCCGGGGCCGGCCTCGTGGGCGTCGCTCCACAGGGTCTGGATCGAATCGATCACCACCAGGTCGAAGCGGTCGCGCTTGAGGCCATCGACGATGTCGCGCAGGGCGGTCTCCGCCGCCAGCTTCACCGGCGCCTCGCCCAGGCCCATGCGATGGGCGCGGGCGCGAATCTGTTCCACCGCCTCCTCGCCGGAGATGTAGGCGCAGGCCGCCCCGCGCAGAGCCGCGGCGGCGCAGACCTGCAGCAGCAGGGTCGATTTGCCGACCCCCGGATCGCCGCCGAGCAGGATCGCCGAACCGGGAACCACGCCGCCGCCGCACACCCGGTCGAACTCCTCCATGCCGGTGATGATCCGGGGCGGCGGCGGCGAATGGGCCTCCAGAGCCTCGAACGCCAGGCCCCGCGCCTTCGACGCGCGGCTGGGCGCCAGAGCGCCAGGCGGTCTCGCCGTCACCTCCTCGGCGAGGGAATTCCACGCGCCGCACGCCACGCACTGGCCGGCCCACTTGGCGTGGACCGCGCCGCAGGACTGGCAGATGTAGACCGCGCCCTCCCGGACCATGGCCGGACCTTCCGATTCGCTTGGAGTTCGAGGGTACAGTCCCGCGCGCGCCGGCGCCGCAAAACCTTCATGTCAACTGATATCTCGCCATGGCGCGACGTTTGGGGTAGCGTCGCGGCCAGGATCCAAATTCTTTGGATGGGAGGGGTGGAAATGACAGTCGTGGAAGGGCCGCGCTCGGCCGGCCTGATGGCGCGCGTACAGGGCATCTTGATCAAGCCCGCCGCCGAGTGGGATGTGATCGAGGCCGAACCGGCGACGATCCCGGGCTTGTTCACCGGCTACGCCTGCATCCTGGCGGCCATACCGCCGATCGCCCTGATCCTGCAGCACCTGCTGTTCATCCACTGGACGATCATCCCGATCATCGTGATCGCGGTCCTCAGTTACGTCGTCTCACTGATCGGCGTGTTCATCATGGGTTTCATCATCGACGCCCTGGCGCCGAGCTTCGATGGCCAGAAGAACTCGGTGCAGGCGATGAAGCTGGCCGTCTATCCCTACACGGCGGCCTGGGTCGCGGGCATTCTCAACATCGTGCCGATCCTGGGCATCCTGGCGATCCTCGCGGCGCTGTACGGGCTCTACATCCTCTATCTGGGCCTGCCCAAGCTGATGAAGTGTCCGCCGGAAAAGACCATGGGCTATTTCATCGTCAGCCTCGTCGTCGCTCTGGTCGTCAACATCGTCATCGGCATGATCATCGGCTCGATCACGGTGATGATGACGGCCGGCGCGCTCCTCTCGGGCGCCAACGCGATCACCCAGTCCGGCTACCAGAACGGCGATCTGGCCAGGCTCGAAGCCGCCTCCCGGCAGATGGCCATCGCCGGCCAGGCCGCCGCCGGTGGGGCCGCGGCCAGCCAGACGGCCAACGGCAAGGCCGTCGCCGCCATCGACCCGGAAAAGCTGAAGAGCTTCCTGCCCGACACCGCTGGCGGGCTTCCGCGCACCGAACTCTCCTCCCAGCGGGCCGGCGCCGCCGGCATCGGCGCGTCCAACGCCGAGGCGGTCTATGCCAAGGATAGCGCCCGCATCACCCTCACGGTCACCGATCTTTCGGCCATGGGGGCGCTGGCCGGCATGGCCGGGGCCATGGGGGTGGAGTCCGACAAACAGACCGCCACCGGCTATGAGAAGGTCGGCAAGGTCGGCGGCCGCCTGACCACCGAGGAATGGGATCGCGGCGCCAACAGCGGCAAATACGGCATCCTCGTCGCCGACCGGTTCATGGTCCAGGCCGAAGGCTCCGGCACCACCATCGACGCCCTCAAGTCCGCCGTCGCCGCCGTCGGCCCCGACCGCCTGGAAGGCCTGGCCAGGACGTAGCGATTTCCATCCTCCCTCGCGCCTCTTCGCGGGGGAGGGGGACCGCCCCGCCGAAGGACGGGGTGGTGGAGGGGGCGCAAAGCCGCCACCGCCATGCGTGATGATCGCGTTGCAGCCGCTTTGCGCCCCCTCCGTCACGGCGCGAGAGCGCCGCGCCACCTCCCCCGCGAAGGGGCGGGGGAGGATAGGTTTCCTTTCCTTACCGCACCTCGAAGCGTCCCTCGCGGGCGTGGTTGCTGAACTTGGTGAGGTCCTCGTTGAAGTGCATGCGCACCACTCCGATCGGGCCGTGGCGCTGTTTGCCGATGATCACCTCGGCGAGATTCCTGATCGGTTCCATCTTGTCCTGCCAGGCCAGGTGTTCGGCCGTCCCTTCCTTGGGCTCGGCGCGGCCGAGGTAATAGGCCTCGCGGTAGATGAACATGACCACGTCGGCGTCCTGCTCGATGGAGCCGGATTCGCGCAGGTCGGCGAGCTGGGGCTTCTTGTCTTCCCGGTTTTCGACCTGGCGGGAGAGCTGGGCCAGGGCGAGGATCGGAACGCGCAGCTCCTTGGCCAGGGACTTGAGCGCCTGGGTGATCTGGCTGACCTCTTGGACCCGATTATCGGCCCGGGAACTCTCGCCGGTGGTGATCAGCTGGAGGTAATCGACCACGATCAGGTCCAGGCCGGCGGTGCGCTTCAGCCGCCGCGCGCGGGCCGCCAGCTTGGCGATCGAGATGCCGCCGGTATCGTCCATATAGAGCGGCGCCTCGCGGATCTCGGCCGCCGCGTCGCGGATGCGGCCGAACTCGCTGGCGTTGATCTCCCCTTTTCGGATCCTGTCGGACGGCACTTCGGTGACCTCGGCCAAGAGGCGCATGGCCAGCTGTTCGGCCGACATTTCCAGCGAGAAGAAGGCGACCACCCCGCCGGCCACGGTCTTGCGCCGGCCGTCCGGCAGCGGCTCGAAGGCATAGCGCCGGGCGACGTTGAAGGCGATGTTGGCGCCCAGGGCGCTCTTGCCCATGGATGGCCGCGCCGCCAGGATGATCAGGTCCGAGGCGTGCAGCCCGCCAAGCTTCTGGTCGAGGTCGGTAAGGCCGGTGGAAAGGCCCGAGAGACCGCCCTCGCGGCCATAGGCCTCGGCCGCCATCTCCACCGCGCCGGCCAGGGCGTCGCCGAAATCCATCAGGCCGGACGAGGCGCCGCCGTTCTCGGCCAGGGAGTAGAGCTGCTGTTCGGCCGTCTCGATCTGTTCGCGGGCGGTGAGGTCGGGGTCACCCTCCCGGGCCAGGGTGGAAATATCGCCGCCGATGCGGATCAGGTCCCGCCGCAGGGCGAGGTCATGGATCACCCGCCCATAGTCGGCGGCGTTGGAGGCCGGCGGCGCGCGATCGACGAGGTCGGCGAGATAGCGGACCCCGCCGAGGTCGATGAACGACGGGTCGCGCTGGAACTCGTCGGCCATCAGCATCGGTTCGGCCAGCTGTCCGCGCCGGATGTGGTTCTGCACCGAGCTGAACATCCGGCCGTGAAACGGTTCGAAGAAGTGCCGCGCGGCCAGCTGGTCGCTCAGCCGCTCGAAGGCCGCGTTGTCATAGAGCAGTATGCCCAGCAGCGCCTGTTCAGCCTCGATATTGGCCGGCGCGTGGGTGATCTCCGGTCCGGAGGGGGCGGCGTTGCGAAGATCGAGAAGGGGGACGAGAGCCATGGTTAGCGATAGCTTAACGCGGGACCCCCGCGCACCGTGACATTAACGTCCGCCCACAGTTAACCCTGGGGCTGTGGACGACTTCAGCGCCCCGGCGGCGTTCGATCGTGATCTTCTCCTTGCGCGGAAACCACTCGCCGTCGTCAGTCGTCGCGGCCGAAGGCCTCGTGGCTGCCGGCGCCGCCTTCGAGCATGTCGGCGGCGGCCTGGACGCCGGCGGCGCGATCCTCGTCGAACTGCGAGGTGATGACGTTTTCGCCCCGGGCCTGACGTTCGGCTTCGTGGGCGCTGCGGGCGATGTTGATGTTGACCGTCAGCACCACTTCGGCGTGGAGGCGGACTTTCACCGGGTGGACGCCCAGCGTCTTGATCGGCCGGTCGAGCACGACCATGGCGCGTTCGAGCTTGCCGCCCTCGGCGTTCACCGCGTCGGCCACGTCCCTGGCCGAAACCGAGCCGTAGAGCTGGCCGCTTTCGCCGGCCTGGCGGATCATCACATACGAGGTTCCGTCCAGTTTCTCGCCGGACTTGGCGGCCACGTCGCGGGCCTTGGCGTTGCGCGATTCGATCTCGACGCGCTGGCCCTCGAAGACCTTCATGTTGCCGCCGGTGGCGCGCAGGGCCTTGGCGCGGGGGATGAGGAAGTTGCGGGCGAACCCGTCCTTCACGGTGACCACGTCGCCCAGCGCCCCGAGGCGCTCGACCCGTTCGAGCAGGATGACCTTCATCTTCGCGCCCTCACTTCACGACGTAGGGCAGAAGGGCGAGGAACCGGGCGCGCTTGATCGCCTGGGCCAGTTCGCGCTGCTTCTTGGCCGACACCGCGGTGATCCGGGAGGGGACGATCTTGCCCCGTTCGGAAACGTAGCGCTGCAGCAGCTTGACGTCCTTGAAGTCGATCTTGGGCGCGTTGGCGCCGGAGAACGGGCACACCTTGCGCCGCCGCAGGAAGGCGCGGCGGCCGGCCCCGCCGCCAGTGGCGGGAACTTCGGAAACCAGGGCTTCGTCGCTCATGGTCCTTAAACTCCCATCGCCGGGGCGTCTTCGAAACGCCGTTCGCGCTCGCGGTCGCGGCGGGCGAGGACCGGCGACAGCTCCAGATCCAGTTCTTCCACCCGGATGGTCAGATAGCGCAGCACGTCCTCGTTGATCGACAGCTGGCGCTCCATCTCCTTGACCGCCGGGGCCGGCGCGTCGATGGCCAGCAGGGAATAGTGGCCCTTGCGGTTCTTCTTGATCCGGTAGGTGAGGTTGCGCAGGCCCCAGTACTCGATCTTGGCGATATGACCGCCGAGGGATTCGATCAGGGCCTTCAGTTCCTCATTGAGGGTCTCGGCCTGGGCCGGCGATATATCCTGACGCGCGATCAGCACGTGCTCGTATGTGGGCATTCGCATCCTTCTTCCGGTTGGGAGGCGGCGTCGCGGGCGCTCGGAAGGGGCGCGTGGCGGCGATGGTTCTTGCCCGCGGCGGCGAGGGAGGTTCCCACGCCCATTGACGCTCCGCGAAAAGACCGCTCTCCATGAGGAGCGGCGCTGTTACCCGTGAACGGGCGACAATGCAAATCCTCCCTCCCCTTCATGAGGAGGGTGGCGCGAAGCGCCGGGTGGGGCTGTGTGGAAACCCGCCGGCGTCGGTAGCTCACCAGACAGCCCCACCCTGACGGCTTCGCCG
>DASRLN010000205.1:0-9980 GCA_035648435.1 Caulobacteraceae bacterium | reverse complement strand
GCCGATGACGGCGATCTGACGTGGTGAAGCGCGGCGAGGTCTGGCTGGCGGCCCTCGATCCCACGGTCGGTGGGGATATCCGCAAGACGAGGCCGTGTCTCGTCGTCTCGCCACCCGACATGCACGATCACCTCGGAACGGTGCTGGCGGCGCCGATGACGACGGGCAGCCGGCCCGCGGGGTTTCGCGTGCCGGTCAAGTTTCAAGGCAAGGATGGATCGATCCTGCTGGACCAGGTTCGCGCCCTCGACAAACAACGTCTCGTCCGGCGTCTCGACGCGCTGGCGCCGACGACCTTGCGGGCGTCGCTCGCGGTGCTGCGCGAGACCTTCGCGGAATAGCCGCGCGGCCGACAGCCCGAGCGCGCGCACTACCCCCACATTGAGCGCGAGGACATCTTTCAGGTCGGGGCCGAGACAGGGATTCGACGAGGGCTGAGCTATCCAGATTCCGGTGGGTCGGACGTCAATCTATCGAGGGCTCGCTGGCAAGCCTGGCGGAGGGTCGTCAGACGATTGTCGATGACATCGACGAGGATAGCAGTGTCGAGATCATCGTATCTGTGTCGGATAAAGTTGCCGATACCGCGGATACCCGGCCAATCCAGGTCGGGCGCCAATTGTTCGCCCACGGTCGGGTCGTGCTTGTGCAGGCGTGTCGCCGCCTCGCTGATGACAAGGAACTGGCGTTCGATGGCGCTGCGCGCCTTGACGTCCTTGAGAATGGCCTGTTGGGCGCTCCCCGCCTCCTTCACCCATTCGGCGATGAAGTTCGAGGCTTGAAGGATGTCTCGAAAACAACTTGCGATCGGCTCAGAAGACATCGACGCGATCCTTATCGATCGCCTCTCTGAGAGCCGCTCCGCCGACGGGAGCGACGGCGATGTCCACGGAAAGACCCCCGTACCCCTCCTCAAGGAGGGTTTGCACGCCGCCGAAATCGATCAGATCGAGGCGCCGATGCCGCGCCGGAGTCACAAGAATGTCGATGTCGCTCCCCCTGGCCGCCGACCCGCGACTCACAGAGCCGAAGATGGCGACATGGCGAATCCCGCGCGCCACCAACCGGGGGCGCAGGGATCGCAGAACGTCGACGGCGCGCTCAAGGTTCATTGGCCGTGGATAGCACATTGGATATGTGTCGGGCGCCCCCTGAACGGGCGGACGGGAGTCCTGCTGGGCAGGCGTGACGTAGCCCCGGGGGATTGTCTCGGCGGTGCGGCATATATATCCTCGGAATGACCAAGCATCGCTGGCGCGCTCGCGGATGTCGTCGCGAGCGTGAGCACAGAAACCGACAAACATACCCTGGCGCATGGAGTTGTGGCGAAGGTGCGTTGGGAGGCCCCGGGAACAAAGAGGGGTCGGCAGGGGCAGTCTGGAGGCCGCAGCTACGGAAGCCGGCGACGACGCTCTCGTCTGGCCCGAGTTCGGCAACGCCGATGAAGGCGATCTGACGTGGTGTAGCGCGGAGACGTCGGCTGGCGCTCTGCGGGCGCGCGCCAACCATCGTTTTATATTAACCGCATCGGAAGTGATTTTGGGGTGCAAGTCAACCCCTGTGGGTTCCCCGCCCACGGGGTCCTACCGCCAATCCGCAGCCGTAGCCGCGAACAGTTTGACGATGTCGATCAGGCGCTGGCCGGCGGCCTGGACGCGGGCGAGGCGGGCGCGGTTGGCCTGCCGCTGGGCGATGACGATGGCCAGGCGCGCGCCGCCACCCAGGCGATAAGCGGCGCGGGCGTCGTCAAGGCTTGAGCTGGCGGCGGCTTCGGCGCGGGCCAGGGCGGCGACATCGTCGTCGTCGTGGGCCAGCGCGGCGAGAACGTCGGCGACCTGGCCGAAGGCGGCGAGCACGGTCTGGCGGTAGAGGGCGAGCGAAGCGTTGGCGTCGGCGACGGCGGCGGCCTTGGCGGCGCGCAGGGCGCCGCCGTGGAAGATCGGGGCGGTGAGGCCCGCGCCCAGGGTCCAGGCGGTGCTGGAGTAGTCGAAGAGGGCGCCAGGAGTGATCGCCGCCTGGGTGAGGCCGGCCGAAAGCCGGACGTCGGGATAGAGGTTGGCGGCGGCGACCCCGATACTGGCGGTGGCGGCGTGGAAATCCGCCTCGGCAGCGAGGATGTCGGGGCGATTCCTCACCAGGGAGGACGGCAGGCTGACCGGAACCTGCGCCGGCGGCGAGAATCCGGCGAAGTTGAAGTCCGGCGCGGACCACTGCGCCGGCGACTTGCCGACCAGCACCGCCAGGGCGTGGCGCGCCTCGGAGAGCTGCTGGGCGAGCGGCGGCGCCAGAGCCTGATCCTGGGCGAGCTGGGCCTGGCCACCGGAGGAGGCCGAATTGGCCTCGCCGCCGGCCGCCTCGGCGCGGCGGACGATGTCGATGTTCTCCTGATCATCGGCGGCGACGGCGCGGACGGCGTCCAGTTCGGCGCGCAGGCCGGCGATCCGCACCGCCTCCAGCGCGACCTCACCGGTCAGGGTCAGGTAAGCGGCGTCGGCGCGGCTCGACTGCGCCTGGGCCATGGCGCGCTCCGCCTCGAGATGGCGGCGGTTTCCCCCGAACAGGTCGAGGTCGTAGGAAACCGTTCCGCCGACGCTGTAGAGATTGAAGGTATTGCCGGGGAAACCCGGAAAGCCGAAGGCGGCCGGATTGACCCGTTCCCGCTCGAGGCCGGCGTTGGCGTCGATCTGGGGTTTCAGCGCGGCTTTGGCGACATCGGCCTGGCGGCGGGCCTTCTCGAGGGCGGCGTCGGCCTGGGCGACGGTCTGATTGCCGGCCAGGGCCTGGTTCATCACTGTATCGAGCTGGGCCGAACCCAGCGCTCTCCACCACGGCCCGGCCGTCCGCGCATCGGCGGTCAGCAACACCCCCCTTGGCGCCGGGTCGCCGGCCATGGCGTAGCCGGCGTCGGTGGTGGCCGCCGGCCGGCGGAAATTCGGCCCCACCGCCGCGCAGCCGACGAGGCAGAGGGCGGCGGCGCACGCCAGGATCTCCCTCCCCTTTATGGCTATCCCGTTCAAACTTCGTGCCGATCGCCCAAAGAACCCTCGCCCCGCTCTTCGCGGGGAGAGGGCAGGGTGAGGGGTGTTTCCGCCAGGCGCGATGGTCGGGCAGCAGGCCGCCGAGCGGCGCCACCCCCTCACCCTACCCTCTCCCCCATGAAGAATGGGGGAGAGGGTGATCCTCAACGAAGGGCGCCAGCCCTCAATCGACCAGGGCATGGGGCATGTCCGGCTTGAGGGCGGGGGTGCGCATGAAGAGGAGCAGGGGCATGACCGCCAGGGTCAGGATCAGCATCACCTTGAAGTCGTCGATATAGGCGACCATCGCCGACTGGCGGGTGATTTCCCCGTTGAGAGCGGCCAGACCGGCGGGGTTGGCCGGATTCATCATCGCCGGCAGCGAGGCGGCGACGGTCGGATCACCCGGCACGATGCGCCCGGCGAGGGTCGAGTGGACGACCTGGGTGTTCTGGGTCCACAGCGCCTCCATGATCGAGATGCCGACGCTGGCCCCGAGGCTGCGGACCAGGGTGTAGACGCTGGTCGCCTCGGGCCGGTGGTGCGGGGCCAGGGTGGCGAAGGCCAGCGTGCTCAGGGGCACGAAGATCAGGCCGATGCCGACTCCCTGAATGATCCCGGAGATGATCATCGGCCGGGAGTCCATCGAAAGATCGAACCGGGTCATCTGCCACAGGGCGAAGGCGCTCAGCGACAGGCCGGTCATCAGGATCAGGCGGGTATCGACCCGGCCGATCAGGCGGCCGACGATGAACATGGCCGCGAAGGAGCCCAGGCCCCTGGGCATGCTGACCAGACCGCTCTGCAGGGCCGAATAGCCCATCAGCTGCTGCATCATCGGCGGCAGCAGGGCCATGCTGGAAAACAACAGGATGCCGATGAAGAAGCCGAACACCGTGCAGCTGACGAAATTGCGGTCGAGGGCCAGGGCCGGGTGGAAGAACGGCTGGGCGGCGGTGATGGTCTGGGTGACGAAGGTGTAGGCGCCGATCAGGCCGATCACCGTCTCGGTCCAGATCTCCCGCGAGGAGAACCAGTCCTGGCTGGGTCCCCGGTCGAGGACCAGCTGGAAGGCGCCGACCATCACCGTCAGGGCCGCGAAACCGATGAAATCGAAGGGACGCGACTTGCCCTGCCTTTCGCCGGACATGAACAGGGTGACGCCCGTCAGGGCGAGGATGCCGATCGGCAGGTTGATGTAGAACACCCATCGCCAGGAGAGATTGTCGGTCAGCCAGCCGCCGAGGCCGGGACCCAGGATGGGTCCGAGGATCGCCGCCGCGCCCCACAGGGCCATCACCTGACCGACCTGGCGCGGCGGATAGAGGTCGAGCACCACCGCCTGGGAAAGCGGGATCAGCGAGGCGCCGAACAGGCCCTGCAGCAGCCGGAAGGCGACGATCTCGGGAAGGCTGGTGGCGATGCCGCACAACATCGAGGCGGCGGTGAAGCCGGCGATGGAGATCATGAACATCAGCTTGCGGCCGATGCGCACCGACAGCCAGCCGGAGAGCGGGGTCATGATCGCGGTGGCGATGAGGTAGGAAGTCAGCACCCAGCTGATCTGGTCCGGGGCGGCCGAGACGGCGCCCTGCATATGGGGCAGGGCGACATTGGCGATGGTGGTGTCGAGGGAATTCATCACCGTCGCCAGCATCAGGGCGACGGTGATCGGGACACGGTTGCGGATGTCGGCGGCGGCGGCCATCGGTCGATCAGCGCGGGCTCGCGCGGCGGGCGGCGCCGGGTCGGATATCGACGGTGACCTTGGCCGAGAGGCCGGCCCGGGCGGCGATCTCCGGCGGCGCGCGGTCGAAGGCGATCCTCACCGGCAGGCGCTGGACGACCTTGACCCAGTTGCCGGTGGCGTTCTGGGCCGGCAGGGCGGAGAAGCTGTCGCCCGCCCCGGGACTGAAACTGTCCACGCGGCCGGCGAAGCGCCGGCCGCCCAGGGCGTCGATCTGGATTTCCGCCGGCTGACCGATGCGCATCCTGCCGAGCTGATCTTCCTTGAAGTTGGCCGACACCCACGGCTCGCCCGAGATCAGCCAGAACAGGGTCTGGGCGGTGTTCACATAGGCCCCGACCTGGAGCTGATCGACCCGGGTGACGATGCCGTCCGCCGGCGCCCTGACCACGGTGTAGCCGATGTTCAGCCGCGCCGCGGCCAACGCCGCCCGGGCCTGCAACACCCCGGGATAGGCGTCGGGCGACTTGGCCGCCGGGCCGAGGTTGGCGAGCGCCGCCAAACTCTGCTGCGCCGCCACCGCCGCCTGATCGCGGGCGAGATCCGCCGCGTGCTGGGCTTCGGCCGCCTGCTGGCGCGAGGCGACCCCGGCGGCGACCATGGCCGTCTGCCGGACCGCTTCCCGGGCGGCGTAGGCCCGGGTCTGGTCGGCGCTGGACTGGACCAGCCGCTGCTGGTCGTAGGCCGCGCGCAGGGAGACGACCTGGAGCCTGGCCGCCTCGAAAGCGGCCTGGGCGCGGTCGGCCTGGGCCTGGAAATCCGCCGCGTCCAGCTTGAAGAGAATCTGGCCGGCCTTGACCGTCTGGTTCTCGGCCACGTCGATCTCGATCACCCGTCCGGGGATGCTGGTGCTGATCGGCGCCTTGCCGGCCTGGATGTAGGCGTCGTCGGTGGCTTCCGACTTGCCGCCGGTGAGGAGGAAGAAGGCGACGATGGCCAGAATGATCACCGGACCGCCGATCATCAGCGGCCAGCGCCAGCGTCTCAGGCCCGTGGGCCGGCGATCGGCGGCGATCTCTTCCTCGATACGGGACACTGCGGCGGCGCGACTTGGCTTCAGACCACGCCGCCGCCGGTCTCGGCGAGCGCCACGCCGCCGTCCACCGGGATGGTCGCGCCGACCACATAGTCGCCGGCTCGCGAGGCGAGGTAGATCGCCGCCGCCGCCATGTCCTCGTCGGCGCCGATGCGCCGCGAAGGGATCCGCCTGGCGACGGCCTCGCCGTGATCGCGGGCGTCGCGGTTCATTTCCGAGGCGAAGGCGCCGGGCGCGATGCAGCTGACCACGATGCGGTCGGCGATCAGGCGCGCGGCCATCCGCCGGGTCAGGTAGATCAGGCCCGACTTGGACGCATGGTAGGAATAGGTATCCTGCGGATTGAGCCGGATGCCGTCGATCGAGGCGATGTTGATCACCTTGGCCGGCTTGTCTTCGCTGGCCGCGGCCTTCAGGGCGCCGTGCAGAGCCTGGGTGAGGAAGAACGGCGACTTCAGGTTGAGGTTCAGCACCTTGTCCCAGCCGCTCTCGGGGAAATCCTCGAAGCTCGCCCCCCACGCCGCGCCGGCGTTGTTGACCAGAATGTCGAGCCTGGGTTCGAGCGCGGCGAGGCGCTCGGCGAGCGCCTTGCAGCCGGCGACGGTGGAGAGATCCTGGGGCAGGGAGACGCAGCTTCCGCCATCCTTGGCCAGTTCGGCGGCGGCGGCGTCGCACTGGGCGGCCTTGCGCGCAGAGATATAGACCTTGGCTCCCTGCATGATGAAGCCTTCGGCGATCATCCTGCCGATGCCCCGCGAACCGCCGGTGACCAGGGCGACGCGGCCGTCCAGTGAAAACAGGTCCTTGCGCATTTCCTGGGATCTTTCCTGGCTACGGGCTGAATCGGGGGAAGCTGGAGAGTTCAGGCCGTATCGCCCGTCGCCGCGTCGATGAGCAGATAGGCTCGCCCGGCGTCCCGCGCCAGAAGGGCGGCGATTTCGAACCCACGCGGATCGCGGCCGGCCGCCTGGTTCAAGAGCCCGGCGTAGCGGCCCTGGAAGGTTCTGACCGCGGCGCGGAATTCGCCGTCGGCGATCATCCGCCTGGACAAACGTCGCGCCGCCGCCGGGGCCAGGCCGCGCACGACCTGGCGGGCGCCGGCGGCGTCCCCGGTCTGGAGGGCGGCGGCGATTTCCTCGATCCGGCTCTTCGAAAGCAGGGCGGCCGGATCGATGCCCATGCCGGCGATATCCGCGATGATCTCTCCCCCGAACGCCGCCGCGTCTCCGTCCCCGCCGCCATCGACGGCGGTGAGCAGGCCCTTCCAGCTCCACGGCGCGTCGGCCTCGCCAGGGGACGCGGGGACGGACGGCGTGGTGGTCGGGACCCTCTCGCCGGCGGCCGGCTCGGCTGGCGCCGGGGTGAGTTTCAGACGCGGACGCAATGGCGGCGCGGCGGTTTCGATCCGAGCCGGCGGGCCCGGCGGCGCCGGAGTCGCTTCGGATGGCGTCCTGGCCGTGCGGACGGCGGCGGTTTCCTGACCACCCCGGGCGACCACGCCCATCAGCTGAACCGCCTCGCTGAGCATCTCGTAGTTGCGCTTGACCCGCTCCTGGAAGACGGTGTCGATGGCCTGGGTCTCTTCCGCCGTGCGCCGCGCCGTGGCCAGCAGCCGATCGACGCCCTTGGCGACGGCGGCGTGGATCTCCTCGGCGCGCGCCTCGGTCTCGGCCGGCAACCGCGCGGCGTCGGCCCCGACGTCATCGACCATCCGCTTCAGTTCCGCCAGCGCCGAACGGGCCTGGGCGACCCCTTGGCCGAGCTTGTCGGCGGTCGAGGCGCCGGCCTCCTCCACCAGCCTGGCCGATTGGGCGATCAGGCCGCGCGCCTCGCCAAGCCGCGCCTCGAATACCTGGTCGGCCCGTTGACCGGCGGCGAAGGCCGCCTCGTTGAGCTGCTCGACCCGGGACCTGGCCGCTTCGGCGTGGGCGTCGGCGGCCTCCCGCGCTTCGACGGCGGCGCCGGACAGGGCCTGGATGGTGTGGCGGGTCTGTTCCTCCAGCGCCCGGCGCTCATTGGCCCCGATCTCCGACAGGGTGTTGAGCGACGACGCGGCCGAGGCGCCGAACAGCTCCCTCTCGGTGCGCGCGGCGTCAGCCAGTTCGCGGAACTTGCCGGCGGCGGATTCGACCAGTTCGCTCATCGACCGCGCGCCCAGGCTGGTGACTTCGTTCAGGGCCACCACGTCGCGATTGGCCCCGGTGAGAAATCCGGAAAGCTGGGAGGTGCGGGTTTCGGCCAGGGAGGCGAAGTCCTCCTGCTCGGCGCGCAGGGTGTGGGCGACGGTGACCAGGGCCGCGCGCTGCTGGGTGAGGCCATCCTCCAGCGAACGCAGCTGATCGCCGACGCCGAGACCGGCGGTCTCCAGCCGGCCGATCTGCCGGGCGAGATCCTCGCTGGCGGTGCGCGAGGCGTCGGTCGCCTCGGCGGCGGCGGCGCCCAGGTCGGCGGCGCGCGCGGCGAGGCAGGCTTCGGCTTCGCGAAGTTGGGTTTCGGCGAGATCGGAGGCGTCGGCGACCATGCGCGCCTGACGGTTGATGGCGTCGGTGACGGCGGCCGCCCTGGCGTCGAGAGTCACCGCCAGGGTGTTCAGTTCCCCGCGCTGGCTCGACAGGCGCTCGACCAGCCGGGTGGCGGTGCGGTCGGCGTGGGAGGCGGCTTCGGTGAGCTGGCCGGTCTGGTCGGCGAGCGCCTGGTGGAGCAGCGCCAGCCGGTCGCTGGCGGCGGCGGCGGCCTCGGAGGCTTCATGGATCTGGGCGCGCATGGCGACCAGCATGGTCCCGGTCTCCGCCGCCGCCACCGCGACCGGCCCGGTCATGCCGTCGGTGACGCGCCGCGCCCGGCGGGCTTCGGCCAACAGACCCCTGGCCTGGGCGACGGCGAAGGCGGCGGCCCAGACGAATCCCAGCGGCGCGGCGGCCAGCAGCAGCGAAACGACCATGCCCACGGGGCCGCGGCCCCGAGCGCCGAATTCGGTGGGTGAGACGGCGGCGAGGGCGAGGACGCCGACGATCCAGGCCACGCTGGCGGCGAGCGCGACCCAGTAGGGCGCGTTGTCGGGCGATCCGGGTCCCCGATCGGCCGTTGAGAAGGCGGTGGACGTCAGGGTCGGCGGGCGCGGTTCGGAAACCTGGGAAACCGCCCGGCCGGCGCCCTCGGCCGCCGCGGCCGGCGCCTCGGCGGGCGGCGGGGCCGCGGCGGACGAGGCGGCGCTCTCCTCGCCGACCGGAAAGGTGAGCGGCTGTCTGCGGCTGAAAGGCATGCCCGTCCTCTGGCAACTGGAAGGAGGACCCCTGCCCTCCGCCACTTGGGGCCGTCGCCGACCCTTGAACCGAACCTAGCGGCGAACGCCCCCGACCGCAAAGCGTGGAGGTGTCACGCCAGTGAAGCTTGGGCGGGATCTATTCTTCCAACGCCGTGGCGAGGTCGAGGCGGCGGAGGCGGGCCATCTCGACATAGAGGGCGAGGATGGCGTCGTCGAGGGCCGCGTCGCCCCGCGCTTCGACGGCCTCGTGAAGGCCGATGAGCTGGCGGCGGAGATCGGCGTTGGCGAGGTCGAGGGCGGTCCAGGAAAGGTCGTCATCGACGCCGGCGGCGGCGCGCGCCAGCCGGCCGTCCAGCGCGTCGTCGAACCGCGCCGCCCTGGCCAACAGCGCCCGGATGGCGGCGTTCTCGGCCACGCGCGCGGCGCACCCCCGCTCGGCTTCCTGGGCCGCCAGGACGCTCAGCAGGCCGAGGATGCCGAGGCGCCCGGCCATGAACTCGCCCGACGCCTCGGGCGGCGGCGGCGTGCCCAGAACCACCAGATGGCCCCGCAGGATGTCGGGCAGCGAGGGCGTCATGCCGCCCGGGCCAGGTAGTCGGCGAGGATCTCGTCGTGACGGCGGGCGGTGTACCAGCCGGAAAAGGCGAGGATCGGTTCGGCGAAGCCGCCATCCCGCCATTCCCGCGCCGCCGAGGTCCAGATCGCCTGGCCCTTGACCGCGGCGAACAGCCGCCACCAGGCCAGGGCCGCGCGGTCGAGATCGACGCCGCTGGCCGCGCGCCACAGGGCGAGGCCGTCCTCCAGCCGGATCATCCCGGAGACGCGATCGTCGCCGGGCCGGGTCCACAACGGATCGATCGCCCAGGCCAGATCCTCCAGCGGATCGCCGAGGTGGGCCATCTCCCAGTCCAGCAC
>DASRLN010000204.1:0-2126 GCA_035648435.1 Caulobacteraceae bacterium | reverse complement strand
GGAGGGCGCCGCCGGGGAGGCGATCCGAACCGGTCGGGACCACGAAGCTAGAGAAGCCGCAGCCCCAGGTGGGCGACGATCATCGGCAGGCAGACGGTGATCTCGGCCAGCGCCACCGCGTAGAGCGATCCCAGCACCGGCCGGCCGCCGCGGAAGTTGGTCACCACGCCCGCCAGCAACGGGCCGCTGATCGGACCAATCAGAAAATACGGCGCAAGACGCTTGAATCGAGACACTTTCGCGAACCCTCCGAACCCTTGCCTAACGCAATAGCGGGCATTTCGAGCCGCCCGTCCAGTCGAATTCATCAATTCTTAACGCTTTTTGCCATCGCGGCCTTGGCGCCGAACCGCCGGCGGCGTTTGAACGGCCGCCGTTTTTGATCCACAAGCGGGCGTCGATCGGAGGAGGCGGGCGATGAATCAGCATGTGGCGGCCACCGGGTTCCAGGGCCTTGCCCTGGCGCCGCTGACCCCGACGATCGGCGCGGAGATCTCCGGAATCGACCTGGCCCGGCCGCTAGGCGGCGAGGTCGCCGGGGTTTTGCGCGCCGCGCTCCTCGACTGGAAGGTGCTGTTCTTCCGCGACCAGGACATCATCACCCAGCAGCATCTGGCGTTCGCCCGGACGTTCGGAGAGCTGGAGATCCACCCGTTCGCGCCTTGCAAGCCGGGCTATCCCGAGGTCCTCGCGATCACCCATGACGAGAACAGCCGGGGGCGGGAGAACACCTGGCACAGCGACGTCACCTGGCGCGAGAAGCCGTCGCTGGGCTCGATCCTGAGGGCGGTGGAAATCCCGCCGGTCGGTGGCGACACCCTGTTCGCCGACATGGCGGCGGCCTATGATGGCCTTTCGGACGAGGTGAAGGCGACGATCGAGGGAAAGGTCGCGGTCCACGATTTCGCGCACTTCCGCCGCGGCCTTCGCAAGGCGGGCAGGAGCGCGGCCGAGATCGAGGCCTTCAACCAGGCATACCCGATGGTCGAGCATCCCATCGTCCGCACTCATCCCGAGACCGGCCGCCGGGCGATCTATGTCAACGCGGCTTTCACCCAGCACATCGTGGGAATGGAGAAGACGGCGTCGGACGCGCTGCTGAAGCATCTCTACGCCCAGGCCGCGATCCCCGAACACCAGTGCCGTTTCCGCTGGCGCCGCAACTCCATCGCCTTCTGGGACAACCGCGCCAGCCAGCACTACGCGGTGTCGGATTACTGGCCGGCGGTGCGGCGAATGGAGCGGGTGACGGTGATCGGCGACCGGCCATGCTGATGTCGGCGGTCTGAGCCGTGGCCGCCGCCGCCGAAATCATCCTCCATCACTACGACGCCTCGCCGTTCTCGGAGAAGGCGAGGCTGATGCTCGGCCTCAAGTCCCTGGCGTGGCGCTCGGTGGTGACGCCCAACATGGCGCCGAAACCGGATCTGGTCCCGCTGACCGGCGGCTACCGCCGGGCGCCGGTGATGCAGGTCGGGGCCGACGTCTTCTGCGACAGCCAGCTGATCCTGGCCGAGATCGAGCGGCGCGTCCCATCGCCGGCGGTCGCCCGGGGAATGGATCGCGCGGTGAACCTGTGGGCCGACCGCCCGTTCTTCCAGACGACCGTGCCGATCATCTTCGGCGAACTCGGCGACAAGGTCCCGCGCGCGTTCATCGAGGATCGCGAAAAGCTCTCCGGGCGCGCCTTCGATGTCGCCGCCATGAAGGCGTCGAGCACCCCGCTGCGCGGCCAATGGCGCGCCCAGGCGGCGTGGATCGAGAGCGCCCTGGCGGCAAGCGCCGGCCCGTTCCTCGGCGGCGAGCGGCCGAGCCTGGCCGACGTTTCCGCCTACATGAACGTCTGGTTCCTCGCCGGCGCCACGCCCGCCGTCGCCGAGAACCTGCTGGCGGGATTCGAGCGTGTGCGGCGCTGGCGAGAGAGCCTCGCCGCCGTCGGTCACGGCGTCCGCGCGGAGATGACCGGCGCCGAGGCCCTCGCCGTGGCGCGCGCCGCCGATCCGGGCCATTTCACCGAGAATGATCCGGCCGATCCGATCGCGGCTCTGCGAGGCGAGAAGATCACCGTCCGCGCCGACGACTACGGACGCGACGAGGTCGCCGGGGTTCTGGTGGCCGCCAACGCC
>DASRLN010000203.1:0-22018 GCA_035648435.1 Caulobacteraceae bacterium | reverse complement strand
GACGGAGCGCGGGCTTCCAGCCCGCTCTTACCGCCCAAAGAGCGGGCTGGAAGCCCGCGCTACGAACGGTGCGCTTGGTGACGGCCGCCTTCGCGCCAACGACGAAGCTACTTGCCATTGCGTATCACGGTGATAGCTGTTTCCCCCGGGTGAACGCGGCACGACGCCGAGCAGCGAGGGCAGATCGATCAGGGCGATCGTGATTCCGAGCACGGGTTGCGCGTTGAAGATCGTGACCGTGATGTGGAGAGACGAGAGATGAAGACCGTGGACTGCCGATACGATGAGAGCGGGCTGGACAACGTGATCCTCAAGGGGCTTCGCGCCCAGACCGACGACGCCGGCGAGACGGTGGTCAACATTCCCCGGATCAACCTGCTCCACAGGGTGCTCAGCCACGTGGTGGCCTCCAAGCCCTCCGGCCTGCTGCCCAAGGAAATCCGCTTCCTGCGCACCGAGATGGGCCTGACCCAGGCCGAACTGGCGCGCCGGGTGGGCAAGGACGCCCAGACGGTCGGCCGGTGGGAGCGGGGGGAAACCTCACCCGACCAGGCCGCCGAAATGGTCATCCGCGCCAGCGCGCTGGAACACGCCGGCGTGGAAGCGGCGCCGAGCATGGAGGCGCTGGCCGGGATGACCGTCCCCTCCGCCAACGCCGATCCGTTCCTCATCGACGCCAGCAACCCCAAGCGCTACCGGCCGATGAAGCAGGCGGCGTGAGGGACGAGGGGAATCCGGGGTGCACGGGGTGCCACGGGGTGCCACGGGGTGCGGTGACAGGATATGCCATCGACCTAATCCGCGGAAGGTCACCGCCATGACGTCGCCGCCGGCATCGAATTCGTTTTGAACCAGTTCCCGAAATACGTCCGTTGGGTCGTGACCAAGTACAAACTGATCAACGATGCTCCCGCCAATCTTCGTCGCGTAACCGTCGTCGCTATCGTCGGGTAGCGACCAAATCTGCGCTGAGGTCGTCGCCATAGCGGCCGCCGCTGGAGAGCGACGTCTTCTTTGCGAGATTGACCCGGCGTCGTCCATTCATTCCACCCATTGCGATGAACACAGCGCAGAGCTTGACAGCATTCCTATTCCCGGGCACCGAAACGAGAGATGGTCCGACCCGGCCAATAGGTAGTCGCGACGTTTCCGGTCCTGGTCACCCACAACCGACTCGACTATCAGCCGCCCAGCATCTGCCGCAAGCTCCCCGCCCTCCCCTCGCCATCTTGGAAGACCACCAACTGCTCCGGCTCGGAGACGAACCAGGCGGCCGAGCCCCAGGCTAGCGCGGCGACGGTCTTCCTGAAGCTGGGGGACTGGCGGTCGTGGTAGGCCGAGAGGAAGGCGACCTGGCGGCGATCGAAGCCGGCGGCGTCGGTCAGTTCGAGGAGCGCGGCCTTGCGGCGGGCGTGCATGGCGCCGTCGGTGGCGAGCACCTCGACGAAGACGATGAGGACGTCATCGCCGCCGAGGTCGGCGAGGATCAGGTCGGGGAGGTTCCTGTCGGCTTCGATTCTAAGGCCGATCGATTGGGCGAGCTTGTCGTCGCGATGCACCACCCGGTTCCCGCTCTCGCTGAGCCAGAGGACGGCGGGCTCGTCGAGAAAGCGTGGCGCGAACACCTCGACGACCGTCTGGGTGATGACCGAGCTGGGGCCCGGCGCCAGTTGGCGGGTCTCGCCGTTGGGGAAGGTGACGCGGACCCCGGCCGCGCCGGCGGCGGCCCCGGCGCGCACGATCGCGACCCGCGCCAGCGCCCCCACCGGTCACCGGTGTCCCACCCGGACTTGAAGTCCATGTCCGGTGGGGATACATGGGGATTGCAGGAAGTCCTGCGGGCGACTTGTCCGGCCGCGTGTTTGGCAAGCGCCGTGGTTACCCGGGGCCAAAAACCTCGGTTGCCGACCACAGACTTCCTACAGCACCCCAAGAGCCGCCTCCGGGCGGCTCTCTTCGTTTCAGGGTATCTGGATTCCGTACTGGGCCCGCAGGGCCTTGGCGTTGATGTCGCCGGCGACCACCCACTTGCGGGCATAGGCGACGACATCGGCGACCTGGAGCAGGCGAGAGGCGGCGGAATCGATCGTCACCACGCGATTGACGCCTTTGAACCGCCCGTCGTGGGTCTGCGAGCGCTCGATCTCCGCGCGGAAGTCCGCATGATCGTTGTGGTGGTTCTGGTCGGTGATGACCTCGACGTTGCCGATGGTCTCCCTGCCGAGCACATCCTTCTGAAACCGCTTGAGGCCGACCTTCACCGTTTCGACGACGGCCTGGGCATATAGGATGGACCCCGGGCCAGGACGTGCGGCGACCTTCTGATTGATCAGGACGATGCGTCCCGCCGGCGCTATCTCCCAAAACCGGTGCAGCAGGCCCTGCAGATAGCCATCATCCATGGCCGCTGCGTGGATTTCGTTGGCGTTGGCTTCGAGCAGTGCGGTGAATGCCCGATCGACGCGGCCCGCATCGCGGGAGAGCACCAGCAGCGCCCCGAGGTAGAGATCGCCGGCGCCGGCGGTTCCGTACTCGTCGATGAAGCACAGCACCTTCTTGTTCAGCGCCGCGGTCACGCCCGGCCCCGGCAGATCTGGAAGGGATCGGCGGCCGTCACAGCGCTGCCGCCTCGTCCTTGGGCGGCGTGTAGTTCGGCCTGGCGACCGCCTTCTTGCGGGCCTTGGCGTCGTCCGCGACCTGCCGGAACTCCGGTTCCAGAGCCTTCAGCTTCGCCACCAGGCCGGACAAGTCATACTCGTTCGAGATCTTGCCGCGGTGGCTGGCGCGGCGCTCGATCCGCGACACGAACCCCTGGCCCTCCAGATCGGCGATGTGGCGCTGAACCTGGCGATCGCTGAGGTTCAGGCGCTCGGCCAGATCGGCCTTCTTCGGGAAGGGCTTGCGGCCGGCGTCCCACCAGAAGTCGGCCAGCTGCAGCAGTACGGCCAGCTGGGTCGGGTTGAGGCCAAGGCGGCGTTGGGCGCGAAACAGCAGCGACGGCAGAACGCAGAAGCCCATGGCCATGACCCCAACGCCCCACTTGTCTTCCGAGGCTTTGGTCGTCTTGGCCTTGCCTGACTTCTTTGGCGTGACATCTTCAGGCGGTGTGGTAGATTCGGTTGTCATCAAACTCTCCTTGTCCGCCAAGAATGTGCTTGCGCGACAGGGATTTCAATCACTGCCCACCGGGCGTCAATGTCTCGTCGTAGGGGACATATATGACTCCAGGCTAGGAGGCGTCAACGTCTGCTCTTAAGAAGGATGCAGCGGTTAAGTTGGACCACAGTGAAGCGCGGATAACGTAGTAACCAGGGGTCGACAGGGCGCGGGTGTCCGGTCGGTCGCCAGAGAAAAGTGCGAATATCCCGCGCCCATGCCATAAAGCCGCCGGCACTCGGCTTCGATCTCCCCGGGCGCGGCTTCGGCCCCCACTAGGCCCGCCAGGCGCGTGAGCGCCGCCGGCGCCGGCAGGGACAGGGCCGCCAGTTAGAAGGCCGAGACCGCGACGCTGCCGCTGATGCAGCGGAAGAGCTGATCGACCACGGCGCTGTTCAGCAAGGCGGCGAGGACGGCCGGGGGGGCCTTGGGGGCCGATATGGCGCGGACCATGTTGAGGTGGTTTTCGACCACCACGCCGCCGTGCCGCTCGACGAAGGCGGCCGGCATCTCGGCGACGATCAGGCGGCGGCCTGTTCCTTGGCGGTGGTGCGCCGGACGAGGATGCAGGGCTGGCGGACGAGGAGCCAGGCGTCGATCGCCTCCAGTCGGAACCCACGGCGCGTGGTTCTTCCTGGCGGCGCGGAAGACGAAGCGGCCGTCGGTGGTGACCGCTTCGGCCCAGATCAGGGGATGGACGTCCGTTCCGCCCGGATGGTCGCGGAGCTGGGTCTTGCGCCGGTTCCAGACCAGGGGCCGGTGGAGACGCCGTAGCCCCAGTCGGCGAGGCGATGGGGCATGGTCTCGACATGGGCGACGAGGGCGGCCTGGGACGGTTCGCGGGGCGCGAGCCAGGGACCGCCCGGGTCGGCCGGCAGGCCGACGTCGCCGTTCTGGACAACGCGGGCGTGCGTCTCGCTGACCGCGTCAGCCAGCAGACCCGCGCCCGGCCGGGCGCGCCGCCCCGGCGATAGACGGCCAGCAGGGTCTCCTGGAGGACATCCTCGAAGACGCCCTGGCGGGCGTGGACGAAGTCGATGGAGACCGGCGGCGCGTCGGCCGCCAGGAGGCTTCGCAGGGAAGAGAAGTATTGGCCGGCGAGAAAGCTGGTGGGGGTGAGATAGCCGATCAGACCGCCGGGCCTGGTCCAGCGCAGGGCGATATCGGTGAACACGCCATAGAGATTGGCGTGGCCGAAGAGGCCGCGGGCGTAGCGCCGGCGATGGGCCGGGCTCAGGGTCACGCGGCCGTAGGGCGGGTTGCCGGCGACGAGGTCGCGGTCGGCCAGGGGCGGCTCGTCGAGGGCGTCGGCGACCTTGACCACCTCAGGGAATGGGCCGGCGCCGATGAACCCGGCCAGGGTGATTTCGACGGCGTATTGAGCGATACGCGCGGCGCGGGGGTCCAGCTCCAGGCCGGCCAATCGGGCGGCCACCTCGGCGATCATCAAACGCGGATCACGGCCGCGCATGGCGCCGCACATCCGCACGGCGGCCTGGACGAGAAAGGCGCCGCCGCCGGCCGCCGGGTCGAGAACGCGGGCCGTCGTGTCGATGATCTCGTTGACCCTTCGTCTGGAGCGCGGGCTTCCAGCCCGCTCTTTGGACGGCGCCAAGGGCGGGCTGACAAACCCCGCGCTACGGACGTTGCAGCGTCCCGCGGGTCGGTTCAGCAGCCGCTGTAAGCGTGGATGGCCTCGATCAGCAGCTGGTCGTCGGCCCAGACGGTCCTGACATCGGCGGCGCCGTCGCAGAAGCGGCCGCCGGCGGCGGTGAACAGATAGCGCACCGCGACCGATCCGCCGCTGTGCGGCCAGGCGGCGGTCAGCCGGATCGGTTCGGCGAGAGTGGAATAGAACCCGGTCAAGGCCTCGGCCGAAAGAGGCCCGCCCAGGCGCTTGCCAGGAACCACCAGGCGCGAAGCTCGCTCGCCGTCGCCGGCCGCCAGCGCCCCATAGAAGGCCTGGACGACGGCGAGCGGCGTCATTGCACGGCCGGCGGCTGGCGCCCGCAAGGCGCCGAACACGTCGTAGAGGATCTCGACCCGCTCGGCCGGATCGCGGGTGTGGATCAGGGTCATGTCGACCTCGCCGGCGCGCCATTCGCACTTGCCTTCGCCCTGGTCGCAGTCGGTCGGGGGCCCGTACTTGGCGCTCATCTGGCGGGTGATCCCGGCCGTGTCGATCGGGCCGCCGCCGGCCCCGGGAGCGAGCTCCAGTTCGACGGCGCTCAGCCGCTCGCCCCTGAATTCGAAGAAGGCGGTGGCGTCATGGCCGCCGGCGCGAAGGGCGCCGACCCGAAGACGGGTGTCGTCGCCGCTGACCATCCATTGGCCGTGAGCCGCTTGGGGAAACGTGGCCTCGACCTCGGCCGGCGTCATCCCCAACCGGGCGCCGTTCCACAGTTCCTGGGCTGTCGCCGACGACACGTTCCAAAGGCTCGCGGCCAGCACCATCGCCACCAGCGTCGCAGCCCGAACGAGCATGACCAGTCCCTTCCTGACCCTCCGCACCGCAACGGAAAGGGCCGGCGCTGGTTCCGTGGTCATCAAGTTCGCCCTCGGTTTCCACCCTACAGACCGGAGCGCGGCCTTCCAGGCCGCTGTCATACCGACAGATGCGGTCTGACAAACCCCGCGCTCCGTTTGCTTCGGCGCTTCCGGAGCGCGACCCACCGCGAGCGGCTGGAGCGCTTGGGGGAGACGGATCAGGCTGGACGGGGCGTCCTGGAGTCGATCGACCTCTCGTCTCTCCCGGAGGAGCAGCGAAAGACCGCCCACGCCGCGATGTGGGCGAAGATCAAGACCCACGACCTCGCCGATCAGGCCGTGCTCAAACCCCTGATCCCGCCGGAAGGCTGGTTCCTGAAATCGAAATATGGCGACAAGGCCGCCACGGCGGCGTTCCTCATCGTCCAGCACGCGGAGAACGATCCGGCGCTGATGCGCGAGACCCTTCGCGAGGCTGGAACCCCTCGTGGCCAAGGGCGAGGCGGACGGAGGCCAATACGCCTTGATGTATGACCGCGTGGCCCTCGACTTCGACAACAGGCCGCAGCGTTACGGCACTCAGGTGTGGTGTCGGGACGGCGGCTGGAAGCCGCGCGAGGTGGAGGATCCGGCCCATCTCGACGAGCGGCGGAACGCGGTGGGGCTGAAAAAGAGCGAGGCGGAGTATTTGAAATTATTCAGCGATACTCCCTGCAGTTAGAGCGGGCTGGAAGCCCGCGCTCCGTTGGCTCCGGCGCTGCTCCAGCGCCAGGCGGCGGGCTCCGCGCAGAGTCCGGCGGTCGCGGGATTTTCTTCGATGTACCGCCGCGTCGCTTCGAAATCGGGTTCACCCCGGATGATCCGATCAAAATAGTCGGGCGACCAGAAGCGCCCTCTTCGACCGAGGATTTCATTGGCCCGATTGCCGGTGAACGACTTCCAGCCATGGACGACTGCCGCCAGCGGCCATCCCGGCGTCTGCTCCACCAGCACATGCACATGGGTCGGCATTACACACCAGGCCTCGAGACGATACCGCCGGGCATCGAAGTAGCGCAGGGCGTCACAGATCATCGCCGCGATGCGCGGATCGCCCAGCACCCGGGATCCCAACCCCGCGTCGAGCGCCGCCTCGGCCGCGCCAACACGCTCTTTCGCCGGCGATTTCTCCAGCCTCGACAGCACCGCCGCCGGCAACGCATCGGCCAGGCGAAATACGATATGCTGAACGCCCCGACCGGCGTCGAAGTGCGGCAGATACCCCCGCGAATTCCAACCCACCGGACCGGAGCGCGGGCTTCCAGCCCGCTCTTCTACATACGCGTCCGCCATGCCGGAACATACCGCGAACAAACGTAATTGTCCAGCGAAAAGAGCGGGCTGGAAGCCCGCGCTCCGGCTACTCCGCGGCGATCAAGGTCGCGCCGGGGACGTTGGCGCGGCGGGAGCGGTAGGTGGCGATACGGGCTTCGATTTCGGGGCGGAAGTGGCGGAAGAGGCCCTGGATGGGCCAGGCGGCGGCGTCGCCGAGGCCGCAGATGGTGTGGCCTTCGACCTGGCTGGCGACGTCGAGGAGCATGTCGATCTCGGCGGGCTCGGCCTCGCCGGTGACCATCCGCTCCATGATCCGCCACATCCAGCCGGTGCCCTCCCGGCACGGGGTGCATTGGCCGCAGCTCTCGTGTTTGTAGAAATAGGCGAACCGGGCGATCGTGCGGACGATGTCGCAGTCCTTGTCCATGACGATCATCGCCGCCGTGCCCAGACCGGATTTCAGACCCTTGAGCTGATCGAACTCCATCAGCGCCGTCTCGGCTTCCTCGGCGCTGATCATCGGCACCGAACAGCCGCCGGGGATCACCGCCTTGAGGTTTCCCCACCCGCCGCGCACGCCCCCGAAATGCTCATCGATGAGCTGGCGCATGGGGATCGACATCGCCTCTTCGACGACGCACGGCCGGTTGACGTGGCCGGCGGCGCTCATCAGCTTGGTTCCGGTGTTGTTCGGCCGGCCGAAGCTCGCGAACCATTCGGCCCCCCGGCGCAGGATCTCCGGGGTGACGGCGATGGACTCGACGTTGTTGACCGTGGTCGGGCAGCCATAGACCCCGGAACCGGCCGGGAACGGTGGTTTCAGCCGCGGCTGGCCCTTCTTGCCTTCGAGGCCCTCCAGCAGGGCCATCTCGTCGCCGCAGATGTAGGCCCCGCCGCCGTGGGTGACACGAATGTCGCAGTCCCAGCCGTGGATATTGTCCTTGCCGATCAGCCGCGCTTCCAGGGCCTCGGCCAGCGCCGTCTCGAGATGCTCGCGCTCAAGGACATATTCGCCGCGGATATAGATGAAGCAGTCGTGCGCCCGGATGGCGTAAGAGGCCAGCAGGCAGCCCTCGATCAGGCGATGGGGATCGCCGCGCATGATCTCGCGGTCCTTGCACGTCCCCGGCTCGGATTCGTCGGCGTTGACGACCAGATAGTGCGGCCGGGCGCCCTCCTGCCTGGGCATGAAGGTCCACTTCAGGCCGGTGGAGAAGCCGGCCCCGCCCCGTCCTCGCAGGCCGGAGGCCTTGATCTGCTCGCAGATCCATTCCGGCGTCTGGGAGAGCATGTCGGCGGTGCCGTTCCACACCCCGCGCGCCTTGGCCCCCTCCAGCCGCCAGTCATGGAGGCCGTAGAGGTTGGTGAAGATGCGGTCCTTGTCTTCGAGAATTCCAGGCATTTTCAGGTCCGGCCGTTGGCATCGAAGGGGTGGGCGCGGACCCAGGCGGCGCGCTTGAAGACCGAGACCACGAACAGCGCCCAGCCGACCGCGATCACCGCCGCGCCGAGATAGACTCCCCAGCCAGGCACACCGGCCATGTAGCGCGAGCCGACCAGGATCAGCGTTCCCAAAAGGCAGGCCACGAACCCGGCGTTTCGCGTCCCCCGATACAAGGCGCGGACGCTGTCGATGTAGGCCGACTTGCGGGCGAGGTCAGCCGCCTCCCGGTTCGGAGCGCGGCCTTCCAGGCCGCTCTTTTCGGCGCTGTCCGGCGAATGCGGGCTGGAAGCCCGCGCTCCGAAGGAAGGAGCGGTCATGCCGTCGCCTTGGCCAGGTTCGGGAGGGAAAAGGGTTTGGCGCGCGATCCGTCGTAGAGCGCCGGATCGGCGAGTGTGGTCGGCCCGCCTTCGGGCGCGCAGCCCTGGCGGCCGATCGCCGAACCCGGCGGCGGCGTCCGCCCGGCGGCGAATTCGTCGAGGATGTGACCCAGCGACTCCACGGTCAGGTCCTCGTAATAGCCGTCGTTGATCGCCACCATCGGGGCGTTGACACAGGCGCCCATGCACTCGACCTCGACCCAGGCAAACCGTCCGTCCACGGAAGGATGGTCACGCCGGCCGATCCGGTGTTCCAGCAGGCTCTTCAGCGCTTCCGATCCGCGAAGCTGGCAGGGCGGGGTTCCACAGACGCTGACCACCGCCACCGTCGCCATCGGCTCGAGATGGAACATGGTGTAGAAGGTGACGTTCTCCAGCACCCGGATGACCGGCGTCGCGAGCATTTCGGCGACTGCCCGCAGCGCCGGCTCGGGGACCCACCCCTCCTGCTTCTGGACCAGCCACAGCAGGGGCACGATCGCCGACTGCTGGCGGCCGGCCGGGAACCTGGCGATCCAACCCTTGGCTTTTTCGAGAGACTCCGGGCTGAAGACGAAGGACGGCGGCTGCGTCCTCGAAAGACGGCGCACGCTCACCGGTCGATTTCTCCGAACACGATGTCCAGGGAGCCGAGGATGGCGCTGACGTCGGCGAGCATGTGGCCGCGATTCATCCAGTCCATGGCCGCCAGATGCGGAAACCCCGGCGCGCGGATCTTGCAGCGATAGGGCTTGTTGGTGCCGTCGGCCACCAGATAGACGCCGAACTCGCCCTTGGGGGCCTCGACGGCCGCGTAAATCTCACCCTCCGGCACGTGATAGCCTTCGGAATAGAGCTTGAAGTGGTGGATCAAAGCCTCCATCGACCGCTTCATCTCGCCCCGGCGCGGCGGGGTGACCTTGTGGTCGTCGGAGAGCACGAGCCCAGGCGTTTTACGCAGTATATCAATTGTTTGCCGCATGATTTTGATCGACTGGCGCATCTCCTCGACGCGGCAGAGATAGCGGTCGTAACAGTCTCCGTGGACGCCGAGCGGAATCTCGAATTCGAGTTCGTCGTAGCATTCGTAAGGCTGACTGCGCCGCAGGTCCCAGGCCACTCCCGACCCCCGCAGCATCACGCCGGTGAAGGACCAGGCCAGCGCCTGCTCGCGGCTCACCACGCCGATATCGACGTTGCGCTGCTTGAAGATGCGGTTGCCGGTGATCAGCCCCTCGATGTCGTCGAGGACTTTCGGGAACGTCGTCGTCCAGCGCTCGATGTCGTCGATCAGAGCCTCGGGCAAGTCCTGGCGGACGCCTCCGGGCCGGAAGTAGTTGGCGTGCATCCGCGCCCCCGAGGCGCGCTCATAGAACACCATCAGCTTCTCGCGTTCCTCGAAACCCCACAGCATCGGCGTCATCGCGCCGACGTCCATGGCCTGGGTGGTGACGTTGAGGATGTGGCTGAGGATCCGGGTGAGTTCGGAATAGAGGACGCGAATGAGCGAGGCCCGGCGCGGAACCTCCAGCCCCATCAGCCTCTCGATGGCCAGGATGAAGGCATGCTCCTGGTTCATCGGCGCGACGTAGTCGAGGCGATCGAAATAGCCGGTGTTCTGGGTGTACGGCCTCGCCTCGATCAGCTTCTCGGTGCCCCGGTGAAGAAGCCCGATGTGCGGATCCACCCGTTCGACCAACTCCCCGTCCAACTCCAGGACGAGCCGAAGAACGCCATGGGCAGCCGGATGTTGCGGCCCGAAGTTGATGTTGAACCGGCGTACCGGCGTCTCCGGGACCGGGCCGGTTTCGGGGATGATCTCGGTCGCGCCGGCCGGGGCGTTGTCCCCGGTCATGGACCCTTCCCCACCTTCTCGTCGCCCGGCAGTTCGTAGTCGTAGCCCTGCCCTGGCTTGACGTACTCCGCGCCCTCCCACGGCGAGAGGAAATCCCAGTCGCGGAATTCAACCGACTTTACAGGCTCGTAGACCACGCGCTTCAACGCGTCGTCGTAGCGGACCTCGACGTAGCCGGTCATCGGGAAGTCCTTGCGCAACGGATGGCCGTGGAAGCCGTAGTCGGTGAGGATTCGCCGCAGGTCCGGATGGCCGGCGAAGAAGATCCCGTACATGTCGAAGGCCTCGCGCTCGTACCAGTCGGCGGCGGGGAAGACTCCGACCACCGAGGGCACCGGCGTGTCCTCGTCGGTCTCCACCTTGACCCGGATGCGCCGGTTCCGGGTCATCGAGAGCAGATGGTAGACGACATCGAAGCGCAGCGGCCGTTGCGGATAATCGGCGCCGCAGAGATCGATGAGCTGGTGGAAATCGAACCCCGGGCTGTCGCGCAGCGTCGTCAGCACGTCGATGATCCGGTGGGCCGGCGCGGCCACGGTGAGCTCGCCGAACGCCACCACGAAGCCGCTCACGGCGCCGGCGCAATCGGCCACCACCCGCTCGCCGAGGGCGGTCAGATCACCATCCGAGATACGCCAACTCATCGCTCTATGGTCCCGGTGCGGCGGATCTTTTTCTGCAGCTGAAGCACGCCGTAGACCAGCGCCTCGGCGGTGGGCGGGCAGCCGGGCACGTAGATGTCCACCGGCACGATGCGGTCGCAGCCGCGGACCACCGAATAGCTGAAATAGTAGTAGCCGCCGCCGTTGGCGCAGCTGCCCATGGAAATCACATAGCGCGGCTCGGGCATCTGGTCGTAGACCTTGCGCAGGGCCGGGGCCATCTTGTTGGTCAGGGTGCCGGCGACGATCATCACGTCGGACTGGCGGGGTGAGCCGCGCGGCGCGAAGCCGAATCGTTCCAGGTCATATCGGGGCGTCGCCGACTGCATCATCTCGATGGCGCAGCAGGCGAGGCCAAAGGACATGAACATCAGCGAGCCGGTGCGCGCCCAGGTGATCAGGTCGTCGGCGGCGGTAACCACGAACCCCTTGTCGGCGAGCTGGCCGGAGACTCCGTCGAAATAGGGATCGTGCGCCTTGGGATCATAGCCCGGGACCGACGCGCGGGCGGCGGCCAGGGCGGGCGGCTCTATTCCCATTCCAGCGCGCCCTTCTTCCACTCGTAGACGAAGCCGACGGTGAGCACGGTCAGAAAGCTCATCATGCTCCAGAAGGCGAACTGGCCGGCGGCGTGGGGCAGCTTCATCAGCGCCACCGCCCAGGGAAACATGAACGCCACCTCAAGGTCGAAGATGATGAACAGGATCGAGACCAGATAGAAGCGGATGTCGAACTTCATCCGCGCATCGCCGAAGGCGTTGAACCCGCACTCGTAGGACGACAATTTTTCCGCATCCGGCGCCCGGGGCGCGATCACCGCCGCCGCCAGCATGAACCCGATCCCCAGCGCCGCGGCGACGGCCAGGAAGATGACGATCGGCAGATACTGCAGCAGGAAGGCGTCCATGGCCGCCTTCTAGCTCATGCTCGCGAACCGTTCAAAGTCCCCCGCGGAGCGCGGCCTTCCAGGCCGCTCCTTGCGGCGAGACTTGCGGGCTGGAAGCCCGCGCTCCGGCTTCACGGCCGGTTGACCAACCCCGGCGCGGACCCTATCAGGGCCGGCTCGATGCGGGTGTAGCTCAGTTGGTTAGAGCGCCGGCCTGTCACGCCGGAGGTCGCGGGTTCAAGTCCCGTCACTCGCGCCATTTCTGGCGCGCGCCGCTCCCTTCGCCTCTCTGACCGGCACGGTGACGTTGCAGACGTCCACGCGCCCGGCGGGGACCTTGTACCAGTCGTCGTGGCGGAAGCGGCGGGCCTGGACGAGGGCGGCGAAGGTGGCGCCGTCGGTGCGCAGTTCCTGCAACGAAAGCCGTTCAGCGACCGGCACATCGGCGGCGATCCTGATCGATCGGATGGGGATGCGTTCGGCCGGCGTGGCATAGAAACCCAGCGGCGCCGTTCCGCGCGGCATGACCGAAAGGACATCGATCCCCCGCACCACGCGGCCGACCAGGGTGACGTTGCGGTCGAGCAGCCGGGGGGCCTGGCCGATCACGGCATAGAGTTCGGCTCCGCTGCCCGAATCGGCGGCGTTGTCACGGCCGGCCCCGACCATGCCGTAGCAGTGGGTCAGCCAGGTCCGGCCGGCGGCGGGATCGCGGGCGGTCGGAAATCCCCCGGTGAAGCCGACTTGTGGGGCGTAGGTGTCGGCGTCGGGCAACGGGGTGAACTGCGCCGCGCCGGCGACGGGCCGTGTGAACTCCGGCGCGAGCCTGGCCGCCGCCCCGCCCAGGGAGCGCTTGCCGTCCGGATCGGCCCACTGGACGACATAGTTGTCCTGCGCGCGGACCACCGCCAGGCCGTCGAAATAACCCTGGCGCACCAGCCGCTTGATGTTGGCCACGTGGTTGGGCGCGAAGGCCGGGGCCAGCTCGATGATCACCCGGCCGCCCGGCAGATCGAGATAGAGCGTCTCCTCCGGATCGATCGTGCGCCAGTCGGCCGCCGGCGAGGCGGCGATGATCTGGTCGGCCTGGCTCACCGGCGGCGGCGCGGGATCGGCCGCCTGGCGCATCGCCGCGCTCGCCAGCAAGGCCAGAAACATCATCATCGCCACCTCCCCCAACCCAAAACCGGAACGCGGGCATCCTGCCCGCTCTTAGAGCGGCCTGGAAGGCCGCGCTCCGAAAAGAAGCACGAAACGGACTGGAAGGTCGCGCTACGAAAGACTTAGATCCGCAGGGTCAGGCCGCCGTCGGCGGCGATGGCCTGGCCGGTGACGAAGCCGGCGTCGGCCGAAGCCAGGAACAGGGCCAGCCGGGCGATGTCGATCGGCTCGCCGAGGCGCCGCAGGACCGACTTGCGCGCCCAGACATCGGCGATCTTGGGGTCGGCGAAGCTCGCCGCGGTCATGCCGGTTCGGATCGCGCCTGGCAGGATGGCGTTGGCGGTGACGGCATGCCGGCCCAGTTCCAGCGCCAGGGTGCGGGTGAGGCCGACGACGCCCGCCTTCGAGGCGCAATAGGCCGAAAGCCCGAAATCCGCGCCACCCGCCATCACGCTGGCGGTGTTGATGATCCGTCCGGCGTCCGAGACCATCAGGTGCGGGATGGCCTCGCGGCAGAGCCTGAAGACGGCGCGCAGATTGACCGCCTGCACGCCATCCCAGGCCTCGTCGGTCATCTCCGCCGCCAGGCTGCTCGCCCCCACGCCGGCGTTATTGAACAGGATATCGACGCCGCCGAAGTCCGCCACCGCCCGCGCGACGATGGCCGCAGGGGACGCATCGCCGGCCAGATCGGCTTCCATGGCGTTGATCCGATTGTCCTCGAAGCCCAGATCGGCGCCGGGCCGATCGACCCCCAGAACCCGCGCGCCCTCGGCGGCGAACAGCTCGGCGCTCGCCCGGCCGATCCCCGAGGCCGCCCCGGTGACGATCGCCGTCCGTCCCTTCAGCCGATCCATGCCACACCTCTCTGGCGGTTCAGGTTTCCACATGACGAAGCAGGATGGTGGGCGGCGAGGGGTTCGAACCCCCGACCTCCTGGGTGTAAACCAGGCGCTCTGACCAGCTGAGCTAGCCGCCCCGCCCCGCGGCGAACCTCGGCCGCTAGTTGAGGGCGACCTTGAGGCCCTCGCCTATCCGGAAACGCGCCGTGCGGGAAGCGGGCCGCTTGACCGCCGCGCCGGTGCGCGGATTGCGGGCCATGCCGGCGGCGCGCTTGACCGGCGTGAAGCTGCCGAATCCCACCAGGCGAACCTCCTCGCCGGCCTTCAGCGAGGCGGTGACCGAGGCGACGAAGGCCTCCAGGGCGTCCTTGGCCTGGGTCTTGTTGAGTCCCGCCTTCTCGGCGATCGCGGTGACGAGTTCAGCCTTGGTCATCGATGTCTCCCAGCCCAACCGCGGCGGTGGTCTGTGCTCGCGCGCCACATCGCCTCGGATCCGATTATGAGCCGCCCGCCGCGTCCGTCAAACGACGAGCGGCGCGGAATCCTCCGCGCCGCTCAAGTTATCGCGGTTCAGTCGCCTAATGGGTGACGACCAGCCCACCCTCGGCGTCGTCGCCCGCCGCGGGGACCACCGGGGCCTCATCCTCTTCCCGCCATTCGATCGGGGTCAGCGGGCCGGTGAGGGCGAGGGCCAGGACCTGATCGACCGTGGCCACGGGGATGATCTCCAGGCCCGCCTTGACGTTTTCGGGGACCTCGGCGAGGTCCTTCTCGTTCTCGGCCGGGATCAGCACCGTCTTGACGCCGGAGCGCAGGGCCGCCAGCAGCTTCTCCTTCAACCCCCCGATGGCCAGCACCCGGCCGCGCAGGGTGATCTCGCCGGTCATGGCCAGGTCCTTGCGGATCGGAATGCCGGTGAGGACCGAGATGATCGCCACCGACATGGCGACCCCCGCCGAAGGACCGTCCTTGGGGGTGGCGGCCTCGGGCACGTGGACGTGGACGTCGGTCTTCTCGAACGATGAGGGCTTGATGCCGAACTTGGTCGCCCGGGAGCGGACGTAGGAGGCGGCGGCGGCGATGGATTCCTTCATCACCTCCTTGAGATTGCCGGTGATCGACATGCGGCCCTTGCCGGGCATCTTGACCGCCTCGATGGTCAGGATCTCGCCGCCGAACTCGGTCCAGGCAAGGCCGGTGACGATGCCGACCTGATCCTCTTCGTCGGTTTCGCCATAGCGGAACTTGCGCACCCCGGCGTAGCGGGCCAGCCGCGCCTCGTCGATGGTGACGGCGATGAGGTTCTCCCTGGCCATGTCGCGCACCGCCTTGCGGGCCAGATTGCCCATCTCGCGCTCCAGCGAGCGAACCCCGGCTTCGCGGGTGTAGTAGCGGATGAGGTCGCGGATGGCGGCGTCCGGCACCGTCCATTCGCCGGCCTTGAGGCCATGGTTCTCGGCCAGCTTGGGCAGCAGGTGGCGCTTGGCGATCTCGATCTTCTCGTCCTCGGTGTAGCCGGGAATGCGGATGATCTCCATGCGGTCCATCAGCGGCTGGGGCATGGTCAGCGAATTGGCGGTGGTCACGAACATCACGTTGGAGAGGTCGTAATCGACCTCCAGGTAGTGGTCGTTGAAGGTCGAATTCTGTTCCGGATCAAGCACCTCCAGCAAGGCGCTGGAAGGATCGCCGCGCCAGTCCGCGCCCATCTTCTCGATCTCGTCCAGGAGGAAGAAGGTGTTGGTGGTCTTGGCCTTCTTCATCGACTGGACGATCTTGCCCGGCATCGAGCCGATGTAGGTCCGCCGGTGGCCGCGGATTTCCGCCTCGTCGCGCACCCCGCCCAGGCTCAGGCGCACGAATTCGCGTCCGGTGGCCTTGGCGATCGAGCGCCCGAGCGAGGTCTTGCCGACCCCGGGAGGGCCGACCAGGCACAGGATCGGACCCTTCAGGGCGCCCGTGCGGGCCTGGACGGCGAGGTATTCGAGGATGCGTTCCTTGACCTTCTCCAGGCCATAATGGTCCTCCTCAAGGATCTGTTCAGCGCGGGTGATGTCGATCGGCTTGGTCTTGGCCTTGCCCCACGGAATCGACAGCAGCCAGTCGAGGTAGTTGCGCACGACCGTGGATTCCGCCGACATCGGGCTCATGTTGCGCAACTTCTTCAGCTCCGCGTCGGCCTTGGTCCGCGCCTCCTTGGAGAGCTTGGTCTTCTTGATCCGCTTTTCGAGTTCGATCAGCTCGTCGCGGGCGTCGTCGTGTTCGCCCAGTTCGCGCTGGATCGCCTTCATCTGCTCGTTGAGATAGTACTCGCGCTGCGTCTTCTCCATCTGACGCTTGACGCGGCTGCGGATCTTCTTTTCGACCTGCAGGACGCTGATCTCGCCTTCCATCAGCGCGAAGACCTTCTCCAGTCGCTTGCCGACGTTGAAGATTTCCAGGAGCAGCTGGCGGTCGGCGATCTTTACCGCCAGGTGGGCGGCGATGTTGTCGGCGAGCCTGCCCGGCTCGGTGATCTGCGGGATCGCCGCCAGGGCCTCCGGAGGCACTTTCTTGTTCAGCTTCACATAGTTCTCGAACTGTTCGATCACCGCCCGCGACAGAGCCTCGGCCTCGTGGGGCTCGCCGCCCTCCTCCTCGATGGCCGCGACCTGCGCCTCGTAGAATGACTCCGTGCCGGTGAACCTCAGCACCGCGGCGCGCGAGCGGCCCTCGACCAGCACCTTCACCGTGCCGTCGGGGAGTTTCAGCAGTTGCAGGACGCTGGCCAGCACGCCGACCTCGAAGATGTCTTCCGGCGAGGGGTCGTCCTCGTCGCGGTCCTTCTGGGTCACCAGCAGGATCTGCTTGTCGGCCTTCATCACCTCCTCAAGCGCGCGCACGGACTTCTCTCGGCCGACGAACAGCGGCACCACCATGTGCGGGAAGACGACGATGTCGCGCAGGGGCAGCACCGGCAGGGTCTTGATCTCGGACATCTCGGCTGTACTCCTCGGCCCGCGCGTTCACTTCATACGCGCGCCCCGCATTGTTCGGATTTGGCTCGCGCGACGATGCGCCGAGTCGTCATTTGGGACCCCGGCATGACCGGGTCCCGTCGAAAGTTTATGTGGATGCTTTGGAGGCCCCATTCAAGCCGGCGGCATAGAGGCCGGCGTGGCGGGCGCGCAACGCCGCCTTCTGCACCTTGCCCATGGCGTTGCGCGGCAGTTCGTGGGCCAGGATCACGCGCCTGGGCTGCTTGAAGCGCGCCAGGGTCGCGCCCAGGGCCTCGATGATGGCCGTCTCGGTGAGCGTGCCATCGGCGACGACGATGGCGGTCACCGCTTCGCCGAGGTCGGCGTGCGACAGACCGATCACCGCGCTTTCGACGACACCGGGGATGGCGTCGATCCGCGCCTCGACCTCCTTTGGATAGACGTTGAGGCCGCCGGTGATGATCAGATCCGTCTCGCGCCCGACGATCGAGACATAGCCGTCCTCCTCGATGACCCCGAGGTCGCCGGTGACGAACCAGCCGTCGGCGCGGAACGCCGCCGCCGTCTTTTCGCGATTGCGCCAATAGCCGGAAAAGACGCCCGGTCCCCGGACCTCGATGCCGCCGATCTCGCCCGCCGCCGCGGCGATCCGCACCTCGACGCCCGGAAGGGGAAAACCCACCGTGCCGGCGCGCCGCTCGCCGTCGTAGGGGTTGGAGGTCATCATGCCGGTTTCGGTCATGCCGTAGCGCTCGAGGATGGCCTGGCCGGTCCGCTCGAAGAAGGCGCGATGAGTCTCGGCCAGCAGCGGGGCCGAACCGGAAACGAACAGGCGCATGCGTTTGGCCGCCTCCCGCGTGAAATCCGGATGGGCCAGCAGGCGGGTGTAGAAGGTCGGCACGCCCATGAGCGAGGTCGCGCGCGGCATGGCCTCGACCACCGCGCCGGCGTCGAACCTCGGCTGCAGGATCATCGCGGCGCCGGCCATCATCAGGACGTTGGTGGCCACGAAGAGCCCATGCACATGAAAGATCGGCAGGGCGTGGATCAATACGTCGTCGGCGGTGAAGCGCCACAGGTCCTTCAGGGTCCGGGCGTTGGAGGCGAGATTGCCGTGGGTCAGCATCGCGCCCTTGGACTTGCCCGTCGTGCCGGAGGTGTAGCAGATCGCCGCCAGATCGCCGCCGCCACGCGCCACGGTCTCGAACCGGGCCGCCTGGCGGGAGGCGAGGGCGGCCAGCGTCCCCTCCCCTTCCCCATCCAGGGTCTCGACGCGCGCGGTTCCGGCCATCGACGCGACGCCATCCCGCGCCGAAGGATCGCAGACGATCAGGGCCGGCTCGGCGTCGGCGATGAAGAAAGCCAGTTCGTTCAAGGTGTAGCCGGTGTTGAGCGGCAGAAAGACCGCGCCGGCGCGGATCGTCGCCAGATAGAGAATGAGGTTCGCCGCCGACTTCTCGACCTGCACGGCCACGCGGTCGCCGGGCTGGACACCCAGGCTGACGAGCGCACTGGCCCATCGCGCGGTCTCCGCCTTGAGCTCGGCGTAGCTATAGTCGCGGCGCCCCGTGAGCAGCGCCGGCGCATCGGAGACGCCGGGCTCAATCAGGCGATCAAAGAGGTGATTGGCCACCGCCGCTTAAGCAACCCTCTTCACGTCCGTCTTGGGAAAGTCGTCGCCCTTGAAGAGAAGGCCGTCGCCCTCCCTGGCCGCCAGGGCGTAGGCGAAGCAGTCGCCGAGGTTGAGGCCGCCCTTCGATCTGGGTCCAAAACGCGCGAAAGCATCGGCGGCGGCGCGGGCGATGTCGGCGTCCACGGCCGCCACGAGTACATTCGACTCGCGGAGGAACTCCTCGGCCAAGGCGACCATCGGCGCCCCGCGGATCACTCTGGCGCGGACGAGCACCTCCCAATAGTTGACAGCGGAAATCAGCGATTGGGATGCCGCAGAGAGGATTCCTTCGAACGTCTCCGCCTCATCCTCCTTCAACACCACGGCCAAGATCGCCGACGCATCGACGGCGATCATTTCGGCAGGCCGTCCTCGTCATAGAGGTCGTCATCGGTCAGATCCGGACCAATGATCGGCAATTGCTGGATCCGGGCGACGATGTCCCGCATCGCGCGGAGCTTCCGCTTCCGCTCCTCATCTCCGAGGACGTCACGCCGCTTCAGTTCGGCATCCACGGCGGTTGCCACAGTTTCGGTGATCGGACGGCCGGTCTTTTGGGCGAGCGCGCGAATCGCGCGAACGACCTCGGGATTGCGAATCTGAATCGGCGCGTCATTCATGACGACAGGCAAATATCATGAATTGTTCGCAACCAGAAGCACCGATCGGAGGCGAGCGCCCTCAGGCCGAGACGGCGCCGCTCTTCTTTTCGGAATAGATCATCAGCGGTGAACCACGTCCCTCGACCACCTCGGCGTTGACCACCACCTCTTCGACGCCCTGCAGGGTGGGAAGCTCGAACATCGTCTCAAGCAGGATGGCTTCGAGGATCGAGCGCAGGCCGCGGGCGCCGGTCTTGCGCAGGATGGCCTTGCGGGCCACGGCCTTGAGGGCGTCGTCGGTGAACGACAGGCCGACGTTCTCCATGTCGAACAGGCGCTGGTACTGCTTGACCAGGGCGTTCTTCGGCTCGGTGAGGATGCGAACCAGGGCGGTCTCGTCGAGATCGTCGAGGGTGGCGATGACCGGCAGGCGGCCGATGAATTCGGGGATCAGGCCGAAGCGCTGCAGATCGTCCGGCTCGACCTGGCGCAGAACCTCTCCCGTGCGGCGATCGTCGGGATCGGAAACCTTGGCGGAGAAGCCGATCGAGGTGCCCCGGCCGCGGCTGGAGATGATCTTCTCAAGCCCCGAGAAGGCGCCGCCGCAGATGAACAGCATGTTGGTGGTGTCGACCTGCAGAAACTCCTGCTGCGGATGCTTGCGACCGCCCTGGGGCGGCACCGAGGCCACGGTGCCTTCCATGATCTTCAGCAGAGCCTGCTGCACGCCCTCGCCGGAGACGTCGCGGGTGATCGAAGGGTTGTCCGACTTGCGGCTGATCTTATCGACCTCGTCGATGTAGACGATGCCGCGCTGGGCCCGCTCGACGTTGTAGTCCGCCGACTGCAGGAGCTTGAGGATGATGTTCTCGACATCCTCGCCGACGTAGCCGGCCTCGGTCAGGGTGGTGGCGTCGGCCATGGTGAAGGGCACGTCGATGATCCGCGCCAGGGTCTGGGCCAGCAGGGTCTTGCCGACGCCGGTGGGGCCGACCAGCAGGATGTTGGACTTGGCCAGTTCGACGTCGTTGTTCTTCGAGGCGTGGTTCAGGCGCTTGTAGTGGTTGTGGACCGCGACCGAGAGCACCTTCTTGGCGTGTTCCTGGCCGATCACGTAGTCGTCGAGAACCTCGCGGATCTCACGCGGCGTCGGCACCCCGTCGGGGGACTTCTTGAAGGCGACTTGTGCTCTTCGCGAATGATGTCCATGCACAGCTCGACGCACTCGTCGCAGATGAACACGGTGGGGCCGGCAATGAGCTTGCGCACCTCGTGCTGGCTCTTGCCGCAGAAGGAGCAATAGAGCGTGCTCTTGCTGTCGCCGCTGGCGGCTTTGGTCATCGTCGCTCTCACTCTTGGCCGGCGCCGGCCTGAACCGAACGCCGCCCCTCGCCCGAATCTACAGGCGTCGGCCCTTGCAGGATAGGCGCCGCAGGTTGTCGCAAGGTTGACAATCCCCGATCCGCGCGCCGATCACAAGCCTAACACGGCCCCAGGCGCGCATAAGGCGGTGGGGTGTCGCATTTGGGGCGCGCGCCCAGCCTGGGAGTCGAACCTGAACATGGCGGCGTGCGAATCGGATGGCAAGGGGGTCGAAGCCTCGCGCCCGCTGGTGGCGTTTGATTTCGACGGCACCCTGACCTGGCGCGACAGCTTCGTGGATTTCCTGGCCTGGCGCGCCGGTCCGCGGCGATTTGGCGTCGGCATGCTGCGCCTGGGACCGGCCATCCTGCGCTATCGCGCCGATCGCAACCGCGACGCGATGAAAGCGGCGGCGGTCCGCGAGTTCCTCGACGGCGCCGGCCGGGCGGATCTGGAGGGCGACGCCCGACGCTACGCCACGGCGAGGTCGGCGCGCCTGCTTCGCCCCGACGCCCTGGCCGCGTGGCGGCGCTGGCGCGACAAGGACGCCCGACTGATCATCGTCACTGCCTCGCCCGAGATCACGGTGGCGCCATTCGCCCGGGACCTCGCCGCCGAGCGCCTGATCGGCAGCCGGCTGGTCTTCGACGCCGAGGACCGCGTCGCCGGCGGCTTCGTCGGGCCAAATTGCCGGGGGCCGGAGAAAGTCGTCCGCCTGCGCGAAGCTCTGGGTCCGAACGTCCGGCTGGCCGCCGCCTACGGCGACAGCGCCGGCGACAAGGAGATGCTGGCGATCGCCGACGCGCCGCATTACCGGGTGTTCGGGGTTCCGAAGTGAAACATGCCGGCCAGGACGCGCTCGATCGCCTCGAGCCGCTGCTCGATCGAATCCGCGCCCTTGAGGGCCTGAAAGAACCAAGGCGCGGCGTGTTCTATCTGAAATCAAAGGCGTTGCTGCACTTCCACGAGGATCCGGGCGGCCTCTTCGCGGACATCCGCGCCGCCGACGGTCGCGACTTCGACCGGTTGAACGTGGACGACGAGGCGGGCCGTCGGACCCTGATGGAGAGAGTGGCGAAGGCCAAGGCCTGACGGGAATCGATCCAGTCGCGGTAGGGACGCGGGTTACCCCGCGCCCCCCGCACAGATCCGAGCGTGCGCTCCTAACGCACTCGGCTCCTGCCTTGGGTGTTTGACGTCGAAGCGTTGGATTGGCCAAGGGTGGGTGGTCCGCGCGCGCG
>DASRLN010000202.1:0-11347 GCA_035648435.1 Caulobacteraceae bacterium | reverse complement strand
GCCATTTTCGGCACCGCTTCGGAGACGATGGTTTCCACCGACCAGCCTTCCGGCTTGGTCACCGTCTCGATGGCCCGGGGCTGGCTGTAGAGGATGATGTTCTCGCCGCTGACCCCGAAGATCTGGCCGCTGACGTCCCTGGCGGCGTCGGCTAAGAGGGCGATGGAGAATCTCGCCGGCTGATCGGGGCGGATGTTCTGGGCCATCTGGGCGCGCCGGGCGGCGGCGGCCTCGTCGCGCACCGGCACCGACTGGGTCATCCGGGTCCAGGCCACCGGCGCGATGCAGTTGCAGCGCACATGTTTGGCCGCCCCCTCCATGGCGATGATCCGGGAGAGGCCGGCGATGCCCATCTTGGCCGCGCCGTAGTTGGTCTGGCCGATGTTGCCGATGATCCCCGAGGTCGAGGTGTAGAGCACATAGGCCCCGTCCTCCTGGTTGCGGAAATGCTCGATGGTGGCGCGGCAGACATTGTAGGTTCCGCGCAGATGGACCTCGATGACCTTGTCCCAGTCACCCTCGGTCATCTTGTGGAACATGGCGTCGCGCAGGATGCCGGCCGGGTTGATCACCGCGTGGAGGCCGCCGAAACTGTCCATCGCCTGTTCGAGCATGCCCTGGCAAGCCTTCATCGAGGTGACGCTCTCCGAATTGGAGACCGCCTCGCCGCCGGCCGCGCGGATTTCCTGGGCCACGGTCTCGGCCGGTCCGGCCGATCCCTCGTCGCCGCCGGAAAGGCCGCCGCCCAGATCGTTGACGACGAGTTTGGCGCCTTCGCGCGCGGCGATCAGGGCGCAGTCGCGGCCGATGCCGTTGCCGCCGCCGGTGACCAGAACCACCTTGCCGTCCAGAACACCCATGGCATTGCTCCCTAAAGCTATTCGAGGCGGTCGGCCCGCCGCAATTGGGGAAAGAGTTTGGCGCACGCGCCGGTGACGATCAATGCGCCGACGCCGCCGAAGATCGCCGCGCCCACCACGCCGAGGAACCGGGCGACCAGACCGCTCTCGAATTCGCCCAGTTCGTTGGAGGCGCTGATGAACAAGGTCGAGACGGCCGCCACCCGGCCACGCATCGGATCAGGGGTGACCAACTGAACCAGGGTCTGGCGGACGAACACGCTCATCATGTCCGCCCCGCCGAGGACGGCCAGGGCTATCACCGACAGCCACAAGAGCTTGGAGACGCCGAAGATCACGGTCGCCACGCCGAATATGGCGACGCCGGCGAACATCTTGATTCCCGCGCGCCGGCGGATCGGGTGCGAGGCCAGATAGAGCGCCATGACCGTCGCCCCCAACGCCGGTCCGGCGCGAAGGATCCCGAAACCCCGCGCTCCCACATGCAGCACGTCCCTGGCGAACGCCGGCAGCAGGGCGGTGGCTCCGCCCAGGATCACCGCCGCCAGATCCAGGGAGATGGCCCCGAAGACGACCTTGTTGCTCCACACATAGGCCAGCCCCTCCCTGACCAGTTCCAGGCGCGAGCCGGCCTGGGCGATGGGGCGGGTCACGCGGCTGATGCCGAGCAAGGACAGGACGGCGAGAAGGTACAGCCCGAGGGTCACGCAATAGGCCGCGCCCGAGGACCAGGCGATCAGCAGGCCCGCCAAGGCCGGCCCGGCGATGGACGCCGTTTGCCAGGCCAGTGAGTTCCAGGCGATCGCCTTGGGCAGCAGTTCGCGCGGCACCAGCATGGGACCCAGCGCCGTCGTGGCCGGCGAATAGAACGCCCGCGACGCTCCGAAGATGAGCGCGGTTCCCAGCAGCAATGGCACCGACGCGAAGTGCGTCAAGGTCGATGCCGCGAGGATGCCCACGGCGACGCTCTCGCCGGCGTAGCAGAGCAGCATCACCCCGCGCCGGTCGTGCCGATCGGCGGTCTCGCCGGCCGGCAGGGCCAGGAAGAACAGCGGCGCGAAGGTGATCAGGCCGATCAGGCTGACATTGAGCGCCGAGGCGCCGACGCTCAGATGTTGTTGCCGGGACAGGGAATAGACCTGCCAGCCCATGGTCACGCTCTGCACCTGCGAGCCGAGGCTGCCCAGCCATCGCGAAGCCCAGAACCGGACGTAGTCGCGCTCGCGCAGCAGGGCGCGTGCCGGTGGCAGGGCGCTCGCCGCGTCGGACATGGCCGCTCCTAGCCCGCCCCCCGCCGGCTTCGCAAGTTGACGCGCGCGGCCTCTGGCCGTAACCCGCGCGCCCTCATGCCCCTGAACGCACTCACCTTGCCGTCGCTCGTCGCCGAGCGGCCAGACGACATCGACGCTGTCGCCGCCTTGATCGCCCGCGCCTTCGGTCCTGGCCGCTTCGCCAAGGCGGCCGAACGGCTGCGCGAGGGAAATCTGCCGATCCTCGATCTCTCCTTCGTCGCCTGGGAGGTGGGTCGCGCGGTCGGCTGCGTGCGCCTCTGGCCGATCATCGTCGGATCGGCGCCTGGCCTGCTGCTCGGCCCCATCGCCGTCGATGCGGATCACCGCGGCCAAGGCCTGGGCGCCGCCTTGATCGAACGCGCTTGCGCCGCGGCGACCGCGGCGGACCACGCGTTTGTCCTGTTGGTCGGCGACGAACCCTATTTTGGGGCCATGGGCTTTGCCGGGCGGCCGGCACGGTATGTCATCATGCCGGACCCGGTGGATCAGAAAAGGGTGCTGGCGCGCGCGTTGACGGCCGGAGGAGCGGATGATCTGTTCGGACACGCCAGGGCGCGCGTGACAAAGCATCACGGCTCGCGCACGATGCGCGATGCTTGATGCTCGCGTGCAAGGCCGTTCGGGTGCGAACCACACTGACCATCGATGACGACGTACTCGCGGCGGCGAGAGGATTGGCCGCGTTTCAACGCAAGAGCGTGGGCGAAGTCATTTCCGTCCTCGCTCGGCAGGCCCTTCGACCAAAGGCGCTGAAGGGCGAGCGGCGCAATGGGATTCCCCTGCTGCCGCTGCGCGAGGACGGCGGGCCGGTCACCCCGGAACTGGTCAACAGGCTGCACGATGAATTGCCGTGACCACATTTCTGCTCGACGTGAATGTACTCGTCGCGCTCATTGATCGCAGGCATGTCTTCCACGAGTCCGCCCAGGACTGGTTCGCCGATCGGGGACGCCAATTCTGGGCGACATGTCCGCTCACCCAAATGGCGGTGCTGCGGATCATCGGCCACGCCGGCTATCCCTACTTCTCCGGCAGCCCGGCGGCGGTGGCGACAGTGTTGGCCGATCTGTGCGCATCGAAGAACCATGAGTTCTGGCCGGATGACATCAGCGTGCTGAGAACCAAACACTTGAACGTCGAGCGACTTCTGGCCTCTGGCCAGATCACGGACAGCTACCTGTTGGCTTTGGCGTGCGCGCGGGAAGGGAAGTTGGCGACCTTCGATCGCCGACTCGTCACCACCGCCGTGAGCGGCGACGCCGCAGCCTTGCATCTCATCACCTAGACGGCCGATCTGGAGAGACAGAGTGAAGGTCAACTCGCTCCTGGCGCTGATCGCCATGGTCGCCGCCCTTGCGCCGGCCCATGCGCTCGCCGCCGATGACGATCCTTACGCGCCGCTGAAGCTCTATCAGGGCAGATGGGCCGTCACCTCGGACCAGGATGGCAAGACGATGACGGTCGAGAACCGATGCGCGCGCACCGGCCTCTTCTTCGCCTGCGAGCAGGCGGTGGAGGGCAAGACCAAGGCGCTGGTGGTGTTCCTGCCGGATGGCCGAACGAGCGATGGTCTATTCTATCACACCCAGACCCTGACGCCGACCGCCGCCCCTCCGGGCGGCTGGAACGCCCTGACCATCGATGGGGACCGCTGGACCTATGCCGGATCGCACACCGGCAAGGCGGAGCGCGAGCGAACGATCAACCTGTTCTCCGGACCCGACAGAATCCGCTTCGAGACCCAGGAGTCGAAGGACGGCAGAACCTGGACGACGAAGGTAAGCGGCGAGGAGCGACGGATTCCGGGCGCTTGAGCGTGACCGCGCCCGCGCCTATCGCTTACGGCCATGACCGAGACGGCCAAACAGGATGGACTGGAAGGGATCGCGGCCGCGGCCAAGCAGGCGCCGGGGCGGGGTTTGCCGCCGGTGCACCTGTGGCGCCCGGCGCATTGCGGGGCGATCGACATCGTCATCAAGCGTAGCGGTCTGTGGTTCCACGAGGGGAGCCCGATCGGGCGGGAGGCGCTGGTGCGGCTGTTTTCCACCGTGCTGCGCAAGGACCCCGACGGCTTCCATCTGGTCACGCCGGTGGAGAAACTGCGGATCGAGGTCGAGGATGCGCCGTTCATCGCCGTGCGGGTCGATCGCGTCGGCGAGGCGCTGCGGTTCGTGACCAACGTCGGCGACGAGGTCGAGGCCGGTCCGGAGAACGCCATCCGCGTCGAGACCGATCCGGTCACCGGCGAGCCACGTCCCTATCTGCACGTGCGGCGCGGACTGGAGGCCCTGATCGCCCGGCCGGCGTTCTACGAACTGGCCGAGATGGCGCTGGACCGGGAGATGGCGGGCGGACGGGTGTCGGCGGTCTCGTCCAACGGCGTGTGGTTCGCGGTCGGTTCGGCGGGAACCGGCGGCCCGTGACGGCGGCGAGCGCGAAACAAGAGCATCTGCGCGGATGGATCGCCAGCCACCTCGATCCCCTCGAGGCCGCGGGCGGCGCCCCGGCGGCGTCGCGCTCGGACTTCGATCTCGAGCCGCACCTCGCGCCCTCGGGCGACACGCCTCCGGCGCCGGCGGCCGTCCTCATCGCCCTGGTCGAACATCCGGCCGGCCTCACGGTGATCCTCACCCGCCGCGCCGACACACTGCGCAGCCACACCGGCCAGGTCGCCCTGCCGGGCGGCCGTTGCGATCCGGGCGAAACGCCATGGGGCGCCGCGCTGCGCGAGGCCGAGGAGGAGATCGGCCTCGATCCGGCGCTGGTCTCACTGGCCGGGCTCTCGACGCCCTATCGCACCGGCACCGGCTACCACGTGACGCCGGTGGTCGGCTTCGTGCGGCCGGGATTCGACCTGCGGCTCAATCCGGCCGAGGTGGCCGACGTGTTCGAGACGCCGTTCGGATTCCTCATGGATCCCACCAATCACCAGCGTCGTGAGGGCAAGACCCCGGCCGGGGACCTGCGGCGGTTTTACGCCATCACCTGGGAGAACCGGCTGATCTGGGGCGCCACCGCGGGCATGTTGCGCGCCCTCTACGACCGGCTCTATGGAGCGATGGTTGCTTAAGGTCCTCGCCCTCCGCGCCCTGATCTTCGCGGCGCCCTTCGTGGTCTGGTTCGTCTGGCGCGAGGCCGCCCGGCGGAGCGGCCGGCCGATGGGCTCGACGCCGTGGCCCTGGCTGGTGGCGGCGGGGGCTCTGCTGGCGGGGCTGTCGCTGATCGGCAGCGTCGTCCTGCCGACCGGCAGAGGCGCGGGAACTTATGTTCCGGCGGAGGTCCGGGCCGACGGCAGCGTCGCCCCCGGCCGTTTCGTCGCCCGTCGAAAGCCGCCGGCATGACCGAGTCAATCATCCGTCAACCCTGGTTGACGGCCAAACCCACGGCGCGGGTTATGGACGCCCTGGAAGCGGCCGGCGGAGCGGGATGCGCGCGCTTCGTGGGCGGCTGCGTGCGCGACGCCCTGCTGGGCGCGCCGGTCGGCGATATCGACATCGCCACCGCCTTGACGCCCGACGCGGTCATCGCCGCCCTCATCGCCGCCGGTCTCAAGGCCATCCCCACCGGCGCGGAGCACGGCACCATCACCGCCGTCGCGGCCGGCAAGCCGTTCGAGATCACCACCCTGCGCCGGGACGTGGAAACCGACGGACGTCACGCGGTGGTCGCCTTCACGACCGATTGGGGCGAGGACGCGGCGCGGCGCGACTTCACCCTCAACGCCCTCTATGCCGACCGCGAGGGTCGGGTGTTCGATCCGACCGGCGCCGGGATCGCCGATCTCCGCGCCGGCCGGATCGCCTTTGTCGGCGACGCCCGGACGCGCATCGCCGAGGACGCCCTGCGCATCCCGCGCTTCTTCCGCTTCGTCGCCTGGTACGGTCGGGGCGAGCCCGACGCCGACGCGCTCGCCGCCTGCGAGACTTCGCGCGACCTGGTGGCGGGCCTCTCCGCCGAACGGCTCGGCAAGGAGCTGCTGCGGCTGCTGGCGGCCTACGATCCCAGGCCAGCGATGCGGCTGATGGCCCGGGCCGGGGTTCTGACCCGCATCCTGTCCGGGGCCACGCGACTGGACAGGTTCGACGCCCTGGTGGCGATCGAGACCGAGCAGCTGTTCACCGACGATCCCCTTCTGCGCCTGGCGACGCTGCTGCCGGGCGACCCCGCCGCCGCCGTGGCGACCGCCCGGGCGCTGCGGCTGTCCAACGCTCAGCGCGACCGCCTGGCCGCCGCCGTCGATCCGGCCCCGCCGATCGTCTCGTGGATGAGCCCGCGCCAGACCCGCCAGGTCGTCTATCGCGTAGGCGTGGAGGCGTTCTGCGACCGGGTGTTACTGGCCTGGGCGGCCTCGGAGCGACCGGCGGCGACGACGCAGTGGCGGGCCCTCCTGCCCACCGCACAAACCTGGACGCGGCCCAGCCTGCCGCTGGCGGGCGAGGAGGTGGTCGCCGCCGGCGTGCCGCGCGGACCGCTGGTCGGCGCCGTGCTGCGCGAGGTCGAGGCGTGGTGGGTCGATAACGACTTCATCGACGACAAGCTTTCCATCGTCGAACGGCTCAAGGCGGTGGTTCAGGGGATGGTCTATTGAGGATCGGAGTTCTGGAGACCGGCGCGCCGCCGACCGCGATGCAGGCGCGGTTCGGGCGCTATCCGGCGATGTTGGAGCATCTGCTGGGCGAGGGCGCCTACCAGTGGTCGGCGTTCGATGTCCGGCGGGGGATGCTGCCCGCTGGTCCGGACGTGTGCGATGCGTGGCTGGTCACCGGATCGGCGGCGGGGGTCTATGAGCCCGAGCGCTGGATTGCCGAGACGGAAGGGTTTCTTCGCGCCGCCAGGGGCCGGGCGGCCCTGGTGGGGATCGGCTTCGGCCACCAGCTGATGGCCCGGGCCTTCGGCGGCAAGGTGATCAAATCGCCCAAGGGCTGGGGCATCGGCCTGCACCACTATGCCGTGCGCGAGCGACGGCCGTGGATGGATGAGGCTCTGGCCCTCGCCGCGCCCGCGTCGCACCAGGACCAGGTGGTCGAGCCGCCTCCCAACACCAGGGTTCTCGCCGGCAGCGATTTCACACCCTTCGGCATGCTGGCCTGGGACGACCAGCCGGCGATCTCTCTCCAGCTCCATCCGGAATTCGAGCCGGCCTACGCCCGCGCCCTGATCGAGGCGCGCCGCGCCGACCGCTATGAACCGGGACAGGCCGAGGCGGCGCTGGCCTCTCTGGCGGGGCCGGACGACCGGGCGCGGATCGGGCGATGGATCGCGGGCTTCCTCGCCAGGACGGTGGGGTCCTGAGGTGACCGTCGAGCTGGGGGTCATCGAGGGATACTACGGCCGGCCATGGTCCTGGGCCGAACGCGCCCAATCGGTCGCCTTCCTCGCCGGCCACGGCTACCGCTTTCATATCTACGCCCCCAAGGCCGATCCTTTTCTGCGCCGGCGATGGCGGGAGCCGCATCCGCCGGAAGCGGGCGAGGCGCTGGCGACCTTCGCCGGGCGTTGCCGGGCGGTCGGCGTGCGGTTCGGCGTGGGCTTGAGCCCGTTCGAGATCTATAGGGACTTCGATGGCGCCGCCAAGGTCGCCCTGACGGGCAAGCTCGCCTGGCTCGACGCCATCGGGGTCGATGATCTGGCCATCCTCTTCGACGACATGCGCGGCGACCTGCCCGACCTCGCGGCAACCCAGGCGGCGATCATGCACTGGATCGCCGAGCGCACGGCGGCGAGCCGGCTGATCGTCTGCCCGACCTACTACAGCGACGATCCGCGCCTCGACCGGGCTTTTGGACGGCGGCCCGAGGGCTATCTCGAGAACCTAGGGACCGCGCTCGATCCGGCCATCGACGTCTTCTGGACCGGCGAGGAGGTCTGTTCGCGGGAGATCGGGGCCGGACACCTCGGTCGCGTCGGCGAGGAGCTTCGACGCCGACCCTTTCTGTGGGACAACTATCCGGTCAACGATGGACCCGGAATGTGCCCCTTCCTGCACCTGCGCGGCTTCACCGGCCGGCCATCGGCCATCGCGCCGCTGATCGGCGCCCACGCCATCAACCCCGCCCTTCAGCCGACGCTCTCCCGCATCCCCGCGGCGACCCTGGCCGAGAGCTACCGGCTCGGCGGGGGCTACGCCTATGGCCAAGCCTTCGCCCGCGCGGCCGCCGAGGTTCTCGGCCCCGAGCTGGCGGCCATGGTCCAGGGTCACCTGACGCAGCTGCAGGATCTCGGCCGCGATCGGCTGGGAGCGGAGGCGGCCGGCCGCCTCCGCTCCCGCTACGCCGATATCGATCACCCCGGCGCCCGGGAGATCGTCGATTGGCTGGACGGCGCCTGGGTCGTCACCCGCGAGATGATGGAAGAGGCGTGATGGCAATAGCCTCACCCCACCGGCCTCTGCGGTTCTGGGACCTGACCCTCTACGCGGTGGCCATGGGGTTTTCTATCCGCTGGGTGGCGGCGGCGGCGGCGGCGGGGCCGGTGTCGATCGTGCTCTGGGTCCTGGCCATGGTCGGCTTCATGGGGCCGCTGGTGCTGGCCACGGCGGAGCTGACCAGCCGGTTTCCCGGCGACGGCGGCATCTATGCCTGGACCGGCCGAACCCTGGGACCCTTCGCGGGTTTCCTCTGCGGCTGGCTCTACTGGGCCAGCAACCTGCCGTTTTTTTCGACCCTGACCTATTTCATCATCAATGTCCTGGGGGTGGTCGCCGGGCCGCGGGCCGAGGGTATGCTGAAGGATCCGACGGTGTTCGCCTCCCTGGCCATTGTCCTGATCCTGATCGTGGCCGGCCTGCACCTCCTCGGCCTCGGCGTGGGCAAATGGTTGACCAACCTGGGGGCCGCGGCGAGCTTCGGTCTGGTGGCGGTGGTGATCGGGGCCGGCGCGATCCTGGCTGTTCGCGACGGTCCGGCCACGGACTTCGCCCACGCCTCATACGCCTTGCCGATCAACGCCGACGGGGCGGCGATGTGGGCGACCATGGTCTTCGCCTTCGGCGGCCCCGAGGCCCTGGCCTTCCTCAAGGGCGACGTGGATGGTGGCACGCGGCAGATCCTGCGCGTCCTCGCCGTCGCCGCCGTCGCCGTCATCGCCGCCTATGTGGGCGGGACCCTGGGCATGCTGAGCGTCCTCAAGCCGGACGAGGCGAGCCGGCTGTCCGGGGTGCCCGACGCGCTGCGCCTGGCGCTCACCCGGCTGGACCTGGCGTCCCTGTCGCCAGCCGCGTTGATCCTGCTGGCCGCCGGAACCCTGGGGAGCCTCAGCGCGTGGTTCGGCGTGGCCGCCCGGCTGCCGTTCGTGATCGGGGTCGATCGCTATCTGCCGGCGGCCTTTGGCCACCGTGACCGTCGCACCGGCGCCCCGGTGGTCTCGATCCTCGTCCAGACCGCCGTCGTCATCGCCTTGATCATCCTCAGCCAGGCCGGCGAGACCGTGAAGGCGGCCTATGACTTCCTGATTTCGATGAGCGTGCTTTCCTACACCATCCCCTTCGCCGTCCTGTTCGTGGTCTTCCTGATCGTCCAGGGCCGCCCGGCCCCGGCGGGGGAGTGGACGGCGCCCGGCGGGCCGCCGATGGGGCGTCTGATCGGGACGGTCGGCCTGGCCGTGACCCTCACCGCCATCGCCTGCACCCTGGTCCCTAGCCCCGACGCCGCCGACAAGATCGCCGCGCTGATCAAGCTCGTCGTCGCCTCCGCCGCCCTGATCGCCTGGGGCGGCCTGATCTATCTGATCGCGTCGCTGCGGCGTCCGGTCATCGCGCCGGCTGGAACAGGCGGCGCAGCCTCAGGGTGATCCGCTCGACTCCGTGCTCGACGGAGAAGGCGGCGTCGGCGAAGCGAGGTCCCCGGACGCGCAGGGGCGCGTCGTTGGAAAAGCCGATCGCCTCCCTGGGGATGCCGAGGATATTCTGATGAACCACGCCCTGGTCGGTCTCGTCGTGGAACACCTGCGCCGCGTAGAGGCCGGGGGGAACGCCGGCGATCTTGACGACGGTGGCCCCGGCCTTGGCCTCGGCCACGCCCTGATAGGGGCAGGAAGTCTTGAGAAAGGTGTCGCGAGTGCAGATATCGACCCGGATGTGGCCGCGCGCCACGCCGACGCCGGTGACCGCGACCTCGATCAGGGCGGCGCGGACCGGCGGGGCGCAGGCCAGCAGCGCCGCCGCCGCGAGCGCCGGGCGGGCGAGGGCGGCCACAATGCCGCAATGTCGTTTCGCCGTGCGCACGGGCTGACCTTGGAGCGAGGACCGGCGGCGTTTTTTTGCCAGTCGTCTGGATTCGTCGTCGTGAGGCGGCGCTCGGACGGCGCCGCCGATCCCTGCCATTCTAGGTGAATCGTCGCGATTTGGAACCCTCGCGCCGAAGTCCAGCGCCCAGCCGTTCGATTTCGACCACCTCGACGTCCTCGACGCCAATGATCCCCCACCGCCCAGAGGCGCCGCCGAGATCGACGGCCTCCCGGCCCAGCCATCGACCGGGCCGGTTTGGCTATCCGGTCATCGATCGCTGACGCCGCGGCTGGATCGCCGCCTTGCGCGGCCTCACCGATATCGTGGTCGCCGACCGCGTCCTGCGCGGGCCGCCGGGTCGTGACGGCGCCTACTGTTGGGTCGGGGCCGGACTCTGGGCGGCGGCCGCCTTGGCCGCCTTGCGAGCGGCGCGAGCGGTCTGGGCGGTCTGGACAGCCGCCTTGCAGTCGGGCGTGACGGTATCGAGCTGGGTCTTGACGCAGCGCATCACCGCGCCCCGCCCGGCGGTGGCCGATGGGCAGAGCTTGTGGAAATCGGCGACGCAGACCTGGCTGACCTTGGACGCGGCCGTGGCGCCGCCGGCGGCGGCGATGAACGCGACGGCGGACATCGCCAGCGTGATCGAACGAAGGGTCATGGATGCTCTCCCAATGAAAGTTCGTGGTTTGTTCTCACGAATGGAAGCCGGCGTCAAGCGGCGCGTCACCGCGTGACCTCGCCGCTCCCGCGTCTTATCTTGCCCACATGACCGACACCCTGGAAGAAGCCTCCGCCACACTCGACGACATCCCCCGCAGCCCCACCCAGGATGGACCCAATGTGCGGCTCTATCTGGTGGACGGGTCGGGGTTCATCTTCCGGGCCTATCACGCCCTGCCGCCGCTGACCCGCAAGTCGGACGGGCTGCCGGTGGGGGCGGTGCAGGGCTTCTGCAACATGCTGTGGAAGCT
>DASRLN010000201.1:0-12567 GCA_035648435.1 Caulobacteraceae bacterium | reverse complement strand
GATGCTCAATCGACGTGAGGTGGTGCTCGCCACCGCCGCGGTGGCCGCCCTGCCGGCGGGCGTAGGCGCCCAGTCTCCGGACCCGGACGCCGCGCTGAATGCCCTCTTCGATACCTTCTTCCAGGAGGATCTGCGGCGGCGCCCGGAGTTCGCCACCCAGCTCGGCCTCGACACGGGCGCCAACGCCGATCTGCGAGCCAGGCTCAGCGACGAATCCCTGGCCGGGGTGGCCGCCGCCGGGGCGCTCAACGCCAGCCAGCTGCGCCGGCTTGGCGCGATCGATCGCGGCGCCCTCTCGACGGCCGGCAAGGTCAACTACGACACCGTTGTCTATGCCCGCCGGTCCCAGGCAGGGGTGATGGCTTTCAACTTCGGCGGCTCCTCCTATGGCCCCTCCCCTTACGTCGTCGGCCAGCTCACCGGGGCCTATCAATCGACGCCGCAATTCCTCGACACCAAGCACAGGATCGCCGTCGCCGCCGACGCCGACGCCTACCTGGCGCGCCTGGAGGCCTTCGCCGGCCAGCTCGACGACGACACCGCGCGGATGGGTCACGACGCGGCGCTGGGCGTGGTCCCGCCCGATTTCATCCTCGACACCGCCCTGGCCCAGATGACCGCGCTGCGCACCGCGCCGGAACAGTCGGGGCTGGTGACCTCGATCGCGCGCCGCGCGGCGGAAAAGGGTCTCGACCCGCGCTACGCCCGGGACGCCGCCGCCCTCTACGCCGACAAGGTGGGGCCGGCCCTGGATCGCCAGATCGCCGAGGCCCGCCGCCTGCGCGGCGGGGCCAGCCACGACGCCGGCGTGTGGCGTTTCAAGGACGGCGAGGGCTACTATGCGGCGGCCCTGCGCGCCAACACCACCACCGCCCTCTCGCCCGACGAGATCCACCGGCTCGGCCTCGACCAGGCGGCCGAAATCGGGGCCCGGCTGGACGGCCTGCTCAAGGCCCAGGGCCTGACCCAGGGCGCCGTCGGCCAGAGGATCGCCGGGCTCTACCGCGACCCCGCCTCGTTCTTCCCCAATACCGACGCGGGCAAGGCGGCGGCCATCGCCTTCTGCAACGACCGGCTGGCCGCCATCCGCCCGCGCCTGCCGCGGGTGTTCAAGCGCCTGCCCGACTACAGGTTCGAGGTCAGGCGTGTTCCCCCCGCCACCGAGGCGGGTGCGGCTTCGGCGTTCTCCCAGCCCCCGGCGCTGGACGGATCGCGGCCGGGCCTGGTCTATTTCAACCTCCACGACACCGCCGAATGGCCCAGATGGGCGCTGCCGACCACCGTCTATCACGAGGGACTGCCCGGCCATCAGCTGGAGGGCGGCCTGGCCCTTTCCAACCCCAGCCTGCCGCTGATCCGCAAGACCATGGGCTTTTCCGGCTACGCCGAGGGCTGGGCGCTCTACGCCGAGCAGCTCGCCGACGAGATCGGCATGTACGACGACGATCCGCTGGGGCGCATCGGCTATCTGAAATTCCAGCTGTTCCGGGCCGGCCGCTGCGTCGCCGACACCGGCATCCACCACCTTCGCTGGAGCCGCGAGAAGGCGATCGCCTATTTCGTGGGCCTCGACGGCGACGCGCCCGGCTTCGCGACGCGGGAAGTGGAGCGCTACTGTTCGCAACCGGGCCAGGCGTGCAGCTACAAGCTCGGCCACACGGTGTGGACCCGGGCGCGGGCGCGGGCCATCGCCGCCCTGGGACCGCGCTACGACATCAAGGACTTCCACGAAGCCGGGCTCTCGTGCGGCCGGGTGCCGCTCGATGTCCTCGACGGGGTGATCGACGGCTGGATCGCCAGCCGGAGGGTCTGAGATCGGTGGTCTCCGACCGCCTTCTCTTGCGGCCTATCCGGGGATCCTCACCGGCAGGGTCTCGTAGCCTTTCACGAAGCTGGAGCGGACGCGGCGGGGTTCGCCGACCACCTCGATGAACGGCCAGCGCTTGAGGATTTCCTCCCAGACCACCTTGAGCTGCATCTCGGCCAGCCGGTTGCCGACGCAGCGGTGGATGCCGAAGCCGAAGGAGAGGTGCTGGCGGGGACGGGCGCGGTCGATGATGAAGGCGTCGGGATTGTCGATCGCCTCCTCGTCGCGGTTGCCGGAGACATACCACATGACCACCTTGTCGCCCTTGCGGATGATCTTGTCGCGCAGGGGGAAGTCGGCGACCGCCGTGCGGCGCATGTGGGCCAGCGGCGTCTGCCAGCGGATGATCTCGGGGACCATCGAGGTGATCAGGGAGGGATCGTCCCGGAGCTTCTGATACTGATCGGGGTTCTGGTTGAGCGCCAGCAGGCCGCCGCTGAGCGAATTGCGGGTGGTGTCGTTGCCGCCGACGATGAGCAGGATGATGTTGCCGAGATAGGCGTCGGGAGTCATCTCGCGGGTGGCGTCGGAATGAGCCATCATCGACACCAGATCGCCGCGGGGCTCGGCATTGACCCGCTCGTTCCATAACTTAAGGAAATAGTTCAGGCAGACCATCAGTTCGGCCTGCTTCTCGTCCTCGGTTTCGACCAGGGCGCCGGGCATCGGGGCGGTGGTCGCCACGTCCGACCACCAGGTGAGCTTGCGGCGCTCCTCGAAGGGGAAGTCGAACAGGGTCGCCAGCATCTGGGTGGTCAGCTCGATGGACACCCGATCGACCCAGTCGAAGGTCTCGCCGAGCGGCAGCTGGTCGAGGATCCCGCCGGCCCGCTGGCGGATGATCGGTTCGAGATTGGCGAGGTTGGCGGGCGAGACGATCGGGCTCACCGCCTTGCGCTGGGCGTCGTGAAGGGGCGGGTCCATGGCGATGAAGCTGGGCCGGCGCAGTTCGGGCCTGGCGTCGCGGATGGTGATGCCGCCCAGGCCCGAGTCCGACGAGAAGGCGGCGTGGTTGGTGTCCACGGTCATGATGTCGTTGTACCTGGTCACCGACCAGTAGGGGCCGAACTCGCTTTCCCGGCACCAGTGCACCGGCTCTTCGGCGCGAAGCCGCTCGAACCACGGCCAGTGGCTGTCGGTGAGGAAAAGCTCCGGATCGCCGACGTTGAAATCCTCGAGCGGGGTGGCCCAGGCCTTCGCCCGGGCGTCCCGCGAAACCGGTGAAGCGCCGTCGGCCATGATCGAACTCCTTTGGGCCTGTCTTTATCCTCCCGTCCCCGGCCGGAGGGAAGAGGCCGCCGCGCGAGGGCTCAGCGCGGAATGCGCACCGGCAGCGATTCGTAGCCCTTGACGAAATTGGACCGCATCCGGCGCGGCTCGCCGACCACCTCGATGATCGGGAAGCGCTTGAAGATCTCCTCCCAGACGATCCTCAGCTGCATTTCCGCCAGCCGGGCGCCCACGCACCGGTGGACCCCGAATCCGAAGGCGACGTGCTGCCGCGGCCGCTCGCGATCAACGAGAAAGGCGCCGGCGCGATCGATCGCCGTCTCGTCGCGGTTGCCGGAGACGTACCACATGACCACCTTGTCGCCCTCGCGGATCCGCTTGCCGCCGATTTCGGCGTCGGCCAGGGCCGTGCGGCGCATGTGGGCGACGGGACTCTGCCAGCGGATGAACTCGGGGACGGCGCTCTCCAGGAGAGCGGGGTCGCGCCGCAGCTTGTCGTATTGCGAAGGATTGGCGTTCAGCGCCAGCAGGGCGCCGGTGATCGAATGGCGGGTGGTGTCGCTGCCGGCGACGATGAGCAGCACGATGTTGCCGATGTACTGGTAGGGATCCTCGCTGGCGGTGGCGTCGGCGTTGGCGAGCATCGAGACGAGGTCGCTTCGTCCCTCGCCACCCTTGCGGGCGTTCCACAGCTCGACGAAGCGGGTCAGGGTGGCGAACATCTCCGCCTGCCGCTGTTCCTCGGTCTCGACCAGGGCGCCGGGTCCGGGCGTGGCGAGGATGAGATCGGAGGCGCGCGGCAGCAGCCGGCGGTCCTCGAAGGGGAAGTCGAACAGCGTCGCCAGCATCTGGCTGGTCAACTCCACCGACACCCGATCGACGAAGTCGAAGGTTTCGCCGACCGGCAGTTGGTCGAGAATCTTCGCCGCCCGCTCACGGATCAGCGGACCCAGGGCGCCCATGCTCGCCGACGAGAACATCGGCGCGACGACCCTGCGCTGCGCGTCGTGGATGGGCGGGTCGAGGCCGATGAAACTGGACCGGGTCCGATCCTCCGGTGCGTCCATGATGGTGATGCCGCCCAGTTCTGAGGCGGAGGAGAACACCTGATGGTTTCCATCGACGGCAATGATATCGTTGAATTTCGTAACCGACCAATAGGGACCGAACTCGCTCTGGGGACACCAATGGACCGGATCCTCGGCCCGCAGCCGCTCGAACCACGGCCCGTGGGTGTCGCTGGCGAACAGCTCGACATCGGCGACCTGGAAATCTTCCAGCGGCGTCGCCCAGGCCCGCTCACGGGCGTCCCGGGCTGAAGGGGTCGATCCATCGGCCATGGGCGGACTCCGTTGCTGGCGACACTCTACATCAATTCACGCCACAAAATGACTGCTCAACAAGCTAGACAATGCTAGGATCGGTCATCGGCGCCGAGTGGGCTTCGCCAATGAACCCCGAAACGTCATTTGAGGGCGCCGCAATTCTTGGGAGCTGAAAATGAACATCATCCTTGGCGCCACCTGCGGCCTCGCCGCCATCGCCCTGGCCAGCGCCGCGTGGGCCGAACCCTATAGGGACTACACGCCGCAGAAAGGGGCGTGGCAGGTTCAGGAAATCCACGTCGATCCCAATCACATCGACGACTATCTCACCGGCCTCAAGGCGACCTACATCCCCAGCCAGGAGATCGCCAAGAAACACGGCATCATCGACAGCTATCTCGTCCTGGTGCGGATGAACGCCGCCGGCGAGGGCGACAACGTGATGCTGGTCACCCACTATCCCTCGCTCGCGGCCATGGAGCCGGACAAGGCCCGCGATCAGGCCATGGAACAGGAAAACTACGCGGCGGTGAGCAAGGAGAAGGGCGAGGCCCAGGTGGCCGGGTTCGACAAGTACCGCACTTTCCTGCGTGACGGCTACTGGCAGGTCATGGACCTGGGCAAGTAGCGAGGAAGCCTCAGGCGGACAGATTCGAGGCGCCGTCGGCGGAGGTTTCCGCGGGCGGCGTCCTCGCCCCCAGCCGCTCGATCAGATGATCGCCGACGCGCATGGCGTTGGCCACCGTGGTCAGCGTCGGGTTCACCGCCCCGGCGGTGACGAAGAAGCTGGTATCGACGACATAGAGGTTGTCGAGTTCGTGCGCCTTGCACCAGGGATCGAGCACGGAGCTCATCGGATCGGCGCCGAAGCGGACGGTGCCGCACTGGTGGGCGGTGCCATAGAGCGGCAGCAGGGAATCGAGCTGGAAGTGATGCTGCGAGACCGGGTGGGCGTGATCGACGAAGCCGTCGAGGGACGCTCTGAGCGTGTGCACCAGTCGGGTGTGCCCCTCCAGATTGTTGTGCTGGTATTCGAGCACGATGCGTCCGTCGGAGGTCAGACGCACCCGGTTGCCGGGCATCGGCAGATCCTCGGAGATCACCAGCATGGAGAGCAGCCGCTCGGCGATGGCCCCGGCCAGGGCCCCCGGCACCAGGGCCGGCGGCAGCCAGTCGGAAATCTCGCCCTCCAGGGTCTGGCCACTCATGTATTCGAGCAGCTGGATGTGGCCCATCGGGGTGTCGAAGCCGCCGCGCGGGTCGTTCCAGTAGAAGTCGTTGACCGCCAGGGTCTTGGGGAAGGTCACATCGACGTGGGCGGCGGTCATCGAGACCATGGCCGTGAGGGTGTGGAACATGTAGTTGCGGCCGACCTGATCGGAGCCGTTGGCCAGGCCACCTGGATGGCCCGGCCCGGCCGAGGCCAGAAGCAGGGCGGCGGTGTTGGCGGCGCCGGCCGCGACCACGACGATGTCCCCGGTCCAGGTCTCTTCGCCCTGCGCGGTGTGACAGATGATCTTGTTGACGGTCTTGCCGGACCCGTCCGTCTCCAGCCGAACCGCCTTGCGACCGGTGAGCAGGGTGACGTTGGGGCAATCCATCAGCGGCTCGATGGCGATCGTGCGGGCATCGCACTTGGCCCGCAGCAGGCAGGGATAGCCGCCACAGGTCTTGCACTTGATGCAGATGGAGGTGACCGGACGGGCCTCGTCCATCCTCACCCCCAAAGGAAGGGAAAACGGCCGCCAGCCCTGGTTCTCCCAGTGGGTCTTGAGCTGGGCGATGCCGGGGTCGTGGTGGATGGCGGGATAAGCGTAGGGCGGCTCGTCGCCGTTCTCGGTGGGATCGTCGCCGCGCGCGCCGTGGACCTGCCAGAGTGTTTCGGCCTCGTCGTAGTAGGGCGCGAGGTCGGCCAGGCTGATCGGCCAGGCCGGCGACAGGCCGCCGGCGTGATGGACCGCCTCGAAGTCGCGCTTGCGCAGCCGCATCAGCGCCGCGCCATAGAAGGTGGTGTTGCCGCCGACCCAGTAGTGGGTGTTGGGCGTGAACGGGTGGCCGGCCTTGTCGTACCAGCGTTCCTGGGTGCGGTAGCGGTGCTGGATGAACACCGCCTTGGGACTCCAGTTCTCGGCCTCGCGCGGAAGGTGTTCGCCGCGCTCGAGGATCAGGATCGACTTGCCGGTCGGGGCCAGCCGCTGAGCCAGGGTCGCGCCCCCCGCGCCGGACCCGATGACCACGATGTCGAAATGCGAAGCCACGCCCCCTCCCGTTTCGATCTTCAGTCCAGATGGTAGCGCGCCGAGCCGGCGCGAATCACCGCCTTGACCAGCGGCTCGGGCAGATAATGCAGCAGGCCGGCGGCGAGCTTGTTGTGCCATCCGGGAACGACGACGACCTTGCCACGCTCGTTGCCCCGGATCGCGGCCTCGATGACCGGTCCGGCGGTCTGGAAGAACATCCGCGGCGAGGCGTCCATCACTCCTTGCGTGCCGTTGGCCCTGGCGAACTCGGTATGGGTGAAGCCGGGACAGAGGGCCGTCACCCGTATGCCGCTGGCCCGATATTCCGCGTCCAGGGCCTCGGAGAACTTGATGCTCAGGCTCTTGGCGGCCGGATAGAGGGTGTGGCCGGCCGCGCCCGGGGCGAATCCGGCCAGCGACGCGACGTTGATGATGGCTCCCCCGCCCCGCTCGACCATCCCCGGTATGACCGCGTGGGCGAGACCGCAGGCGCTGACCACCAGGGTCATCAGAAAATCGCGCTGCCGCTCCCAGGGGACCGCCGCGAAGCTCTGGGGAATGGAGAACCCGGCGTTGTTGACCAGGATATCGACATGGCGGCCCCGCGCGGCGACCTGCCCGATCACCGCGCGTTCGGCCTCGAACACCGCCAGATCGGCCACGATGACATAGGCCTCGCCGGCGTGGGCGGCACAGAGTTCGGCGGCCAGGGCCTCCAGGCGATCGGCGCGGCGGGCGACCAGCGCGACATCGCAGCCCCGCGCCGCGTAGGCCCGGGCGAAGGCCTCGCCGAGGCCCGCCGAGGCCCCGGTGATCAGAACCAGCTTTCGCTCGGAGGGGGTCATTGGTGGTCGTCGCGGCGCGGGAACGCAAGGTGCGGCATGGCGCCCGCTTGCGCCTCCGAAGGCGCGGGGTCAAATGGGGGATCGCTGATTCCGCACTTCCTTGTACAAGCGTATGGATGGGGGCGCCGATGGCCTTGGACATGTCGGTCGATCTGATCGGGGCGACCGTGCAGCTCGAGCAGCCGCTCGCCGACGGCACGCGAACGGTGGGAACCGGCTTTCTGATCTCCGATCCGACGGACGACGGCAAGCCGCGGGTGGTGCTGGTCACCGCCAACCACGTGTTCAAGCGCATGCCGGGTGACAAGGCGACGATCGGCTATCGGATCCAGCAGCCCGACGGCTCGTGGAAATACGCGCCGCAGCAGATCGCCATCCGCCGCGGCGGCAAGGAGCTGTGGACCCACCACGGCTCACGCGACGTGGCGGCGATCACCATCACCGCGCCCGAAGCCTTCGCCAAGGCGGCGATCCCGCTGGGTTGGCTGGCGAGCGACGACACCTTCAACCGATATCAGCTGGGTCCGGGCGACGAGATGATGGCGCTCGGCTTCCCCCAGGGCCTGGCGGCCAATCCGGCCGGCTTTCCGATCCTGCGCTCGGGGCGCGTGGCGTCCTATCCGCTGGGACCGTCCTCCGAGTTTCCCACCTTCCTGCTCGACTTCAGGGTCTTCCCGGGCAACTCCGGCGGTCCGGTCTATCTCGACGACGGTCTGCAGCGCCGCGAGGGCGCCGCCGACACGCCCGAAGCGCACTTCATCGCCGGCATGCTGACCCAGCAGGTCGAACTCGGCGGCGAAAGCCTGGAGATCGGCATCGTCACCGAGGCGCGGTTCATCCGGGAGACCGTCGCCGAGCTCGACGGCCACGTCGTTCCCAGCGAGCCGGCGGCGCAGCCGGCCAGCGTGGCGGGCGTGTTCGCGGCGGATTCCGCGGCGACCAGTCCGTAGGGGGAAATTCGGAGGGTGGTGCTCGCGGCCTTGCGCCCCCTCCACCCCCTCCCCCGCAAGAAGGCGTGGGCGGATAGAAGCGGCCCGACTTTCCTCTATCCTCCCATGCGAGCGCAGCGAAGCGGGGGAGACCTTCCGCGGCGCTCTTTCTTGCGCCGTGACGGAGGGGGCGTCCTAGCCGCTCCCCGAAGTCAGCCGCCGTAGAGAACCGACAGGGTCTCGGCCACGCACGCCGGCCGTTCCTCGCCCTCGATCTCGATGGTGCATTGGTTGCGGATCTGGGTTCCTCCGGACTTGGCTTCGACGCCGATCAGCTTTTGCCGCAGCCGGACGCGCTTGCCGACCCGCACCATGCTGGTGAACCGCACCTTGTCCGATCCGTAGTTGATCCCCCGCGTGACGCCGGTCACCGGCATCAGCCCGGCCGAGAGGTGCGGAATGAGCGACAGGGTGAGGTATCCGTGAGCGATCGGTCCGCCGATCTCCCGCGTCGCGCGCTCGACATCGACGTGAATCCACTGATGGTCGCCGGTGGCGTCGGCGAACCGGTCGACCCGCGCCTGGGTGATTTCGAGCCAGTCCGAAACGCCGATCTCCTGGCCGACGAGCCGGTGAAGGTCCTCGAGTCTGATCGGCTGCATGGTCGCTTCTCCCCGATGGGTGACGATCCTCTAGGGCGCCACGCCGCCGGGGCGCAAGAGCGGCCCAGGCTCCCGGCCGCTGCTGGGGGCGGCTCCGGCGCGGCCCGTCATTCGGCAAAATACCCCTCGACTCCCGGGGCGAACGAGCGGCAGCCTGGGGTCGGGCTTTTCGGGGGCGGCGAGTGGCTGGGCTCTGTCGAGGCGTCGGGTTCGGACTGGTCCTGGCGATCATGCTGGGAACGGCCGCCGCGCGCGCCGAGCAGGTGAGCTATGATTCCCTCGGCCGGGTGATCTCGGTGATCACCGACGACGGCAAGCAGACGCTCTATGCCTACGACGCGGCCGGCAACCGGACGGGGGTGGCGGTGACCGCGACCGCCGGCGCCCTGCCGACGGCGGCGGCCCACTCGCTTTCCTACAGCTATGGCGGGGCGGCCCCGACCTTCGATCCGCGCACCGACACGACCAACCCGATCGCCGGCGTCAGTCCGCCGCAATTCGGCGCGGCGACGTTCACCGGTTCGTTGGTGACCTACACGCCCTCGGCCTTCCCGGTGGCCGGAACCGACACCTTCGCCTACACCGTCCAGAATGCCGCCACCGGCTTCACCGCCTCGGCCCCGATCACCGTCACCCTGATCAATCCCGCCCCGATCGCCGCGCTGGCGGCGATCATCGTCGCCGAGAACGCCTCGGCCTACAGCTTCGATCCCAATCCCGCCCATCATCCGTTCACGGTCACCGGGGTCGCCGCCGCCCTCAGCGGAACCAGCGGCTTCACCTTTAGCATGGCGAGCTACCAGCCGGCGGCGAACTTCTGGGGGCAAGACGGCTTCACCTACACGATCGTCAATGGCCAGGGTCCGAGCGCCACGGCGCCGGTGAGCGTCACGGTGACGGCCACGCCGCCCACCGCCGGGGCGGTCGGCGTCGGAACGGCGTCGAACAGGCCGGTAACCTTCGATCCCAGGATCTATGCGACCGACCCGCAGGGCCTGCCGCTCACCGTCACCGCGGTCTCCGCCCCCTCGCACGGCGCCGCCGCGGTGAACAACGGCGCCTCGATCACCTACACGCCGGCCGCGACCTATGTCGGAACCGACAGCTTCACCTACGCCATCGCCAACGGCGGCGGCGGGACCGCCGGATCGACGGTCACCGTCACCGTCGGCGCGGCGCTTTCGGTGCAACTGGACAAGGCCACCTGGGCCTGGCATCGGTTCGTCGATAATCCACCGATCGTCCAGGGCGCGGTCAGTGCGACCGTCAGCGGCGGCCAGAGCCCCTACACTTTGGCCTGGCAGTTCATCTCCGGCCAGAATACGCCCACGGCGACGGCTCCGAACTGGCTATCGACGCAATGGACGTGGCCGGTCCAGGAGGACAATACGCTCTACAGCTCGACCTGGCGGTTGCAGGTCACCGACAGCCTGAACACCGTGATCTACAGTCCGCAGGTGACGGTGACCTTCGAGTGGGACAACAACAATTGACCCGCCCGCGCGGCAGACCCGCTCATCCCGCCTCGGCGATCGGCGCGGCGCTCCTGGTCGGCGCGATCCTCTTGGCGCCGCGCGCGCCGGCGCAGAGCCTGCCGGCGATGAAGTTCGTCACCGCGCCGCTGATCTCGCCCGGCGCCGCCGAAACCGTCCTTGGCGCATCGACGACGCACACCTATTCCGTCGCCGCCGGCCCGCCGCCCGAAATCGTCGAGACCGCCCGGGCGCTGAAGAGCGCCGCCTTCCCCAATGGCGATCCCGACCTGATGTTCGAATACGTCCACAACCAGATCGACACCGAGTTCGCGTTCGGGGAGCGCAAAGGGCCGCTGGGGACCCTGATCGACAGATCGGGCACGCCCTTCGACCAGAACGCCCTGTTCGTCGCCCTGGCCCGACAAGCCGGACTCACCGCCAGCTATCAGATCGGCGCCTATACTCTGAGCCAGGCGAACTTCACCGCCTGGACCGGCGTCTCGGACCTGGGCGCCGCCTGCGCCCTGCTCTCATCGGGGGGCATACCGGCGGCGTTCACGCCCAGCGCGCCGGCCAACTGCCAGACCACCGGCGCCTTCACCTCGGTGACCATTCTGACGGCGTGGTCGCGGGTGGTGATCAGCGGGGTCGCCTATTACTATGATCCCGCGTTCAAGACCTACGCCGGGCCGGCGCCGATGAACCTGGCCGCCGCCGCCGGCTTCACCGCCGGGCAGCCGGCGGCGAAAGCCGGAACGGGCATGAATTCCGGCTCGACCGGCGGCGCCCCCTACATCGCGACGGTCAACGCCGGTCTCCTCGACGGCTACCTCCAGAGCGTGGGGACCACCTTGCTCAACGGCGCCTCGGGGCTCAAGGCGCGGGCGCCGGCGCTGGACACCCGAACCGTCGTCGGCATCGCCAAGGTCCAACCCCTGTACAAGCCGTCCGGCGGCTGGCGCGTCACCACCAGCCCCGGCGTCGCCTGGCTCACCATCCCCGGCGACATTCCCGACCAGTTCCGCGCCCAGCTTCAGGTCCAGCTGGCGGCGGAACTCGATGGCATCGACATGGTCAACATCCTGCCGGCCTATCCGGCCGGCCCCCTGGTCTTCTACGTCGATGACATCGACGGCCGGCGCCTGGGCATCGACACCAATTTCGACGCCGCCCACGACGTCAACCCACCGGGCGCCTACACCCAGGCGACCGAGAGCCTGGTCCTGGACGGCGTGGCCGTGACCTCCGCCACCTGCGCCATCAACCGGACGACGTGCCTGGGCGGCGGCGTTCCGGGCCAGCTCAGTCTCACCGCCGTCCACCCCTACCCGGCCGGCGCCTTCGCCAACCAGACGGTTGTCAAACCCCTGACCACCATCGCCGTCCCGGTGGCCATCGTCAGCGGCTGGGGGCGGATTTCGCCGGCCCGCCTGGCCAAATGGAACGACGAGGTCGCCTCGGACAAATCCCTGCCACACGGCGGCACGATTCCCTTCCGCTGCGAGGGGGGCGCCAACTGGTGCATCGTTCCCTACAACCAGTCGGCCGGCGACTTCACGCGCCAGAAACTGGCGGCCAGCTGGCTGGCGCAGATGACCTGGATGGCCCGGCTGCAGTCGGCGATCGGCGGCGGTGAGGTCGAACTGCATCACTCGATCGGCGTGGTCGACTGGCGCGCCCAGATGCAGGGCAATCAGTTCCCGCCGCCGCCGCCATCGACCAACCCCAACTATCTGGGCATCACCGACGAGTTCACCGACCTCAACATCGACAGCGTGCTGTCGGTGACCGGGACGGCCGCCGGCGCCAAGGTGGCGGCGATCTCGCGCGCCATCGCGCTGGCCGCCGCGACTCTGGAAGGATCGGTGCTCGAGCAGATGGAGGATCTGCCGGACACCGCCTCGACCGCCTCGCGCTTCGCCTGGGGCAATGTTCCCGACAACGAGGATCCGTGCTTTTCCTCGAGCCATCCCCGGCCGTTCTACGACTACACA
>DASRLN010000200.1:0-6033 GCA_035648435.1 Caulobacteraceae bacterium | reverse complement strand
GGCGCGACAGTCCGGAGGATGTGTGCCGAGCGGCGCCGCCCCCTCACCCCGCCCTCTCCCCCATGAAGGATGGGGGCGAGGGAGAGCGTGTGCGCGATGTGTGAATCCGGTAGCGCATTGAGGCGGGGGAGGACGGAGTCTTTCCTGCCCCGCGCAGCGGGGAAGGGGGACCGCCGCGGAAACGAAGGCCATCCTTGCCTTTCGCGGCCATCGGGCCTATCTGCGGCGCCATCACGCACGCGGGATGTTCGGCGAAGCGCGGGTAAATCCCCGCGCCTTTCCGTTCCGGTCCCCTCGGAAGAGGGGTTTTCCCGCGGAGGCACGAACCGGAAGAAGGATCAAAGGTTCATGGCGCTACCCGAATACACCATGCGGCAGCTTCTGGAAGCCGGCGCCCACTTCGGCCACCAGACCCACCGCTGGAACCCGAAGATGGAACGATACATCTTCGGCGCCCGCGCCAATATCCACATCATCGATCTGTCGCAGACCATGCCGCTGTTGCACCAGGCGCTGGTCAAGGTGCGCGAAGTCGCGGCCTCCGGCGGCCGGGTGCTGTTCGTCGGCACCAAGCGGCAGGCCTCCGATCCGGTCGCCGCCGGGGCCAAGCGCTGCGCCCAGTACTACGTCAACCACCGCTGGCTGGGCGGCACGCTGACCAACTGGCGGACGATCTCCGCCTCGATCGCCCGCCTGCGCGAACTCGAGGGGGTCCTCGACGGCGGGGAAACCGGCGGACGGACCAAGAAGGAGCTTCTCCAGCTCACCCGCGAGCGCGGCAAGCTGGAACTCAGCCTCGGCGGCATCAAGGACATGGGCGGCATTCCCGACCTGATGTTCGTGATCGACACCAACAAGGAGGCGATCGCCATCCAGGAGGCGCGCAAGCTCAATATCCCGGTGGTGGCCATCCTCGACACCAACTGCGATCCGCAGGGCATCACCTTCCCGATCCCCGGCAATGACGACGCCGCGCGGGCTCTCCAGCTCTACTGCGATCTGGTCGCCGACGCCGTTCTCGACGGCCTGACCGAGGGTCAGGCGGCCATGGGCGTCGATATCGGCGCGGCCGAGGCGCCGGTCGAGCCGGCTCTTCGCATGAAGGCCGCCGCCGCCGAACCCGGCGCGGAGGCCGAGCCGCCCGCCGCGCCCGAGCCGGAACTCGAAGCGGCCTTCTCGGGCGAAGCCACGACGCCGGCCGAACCCGAACCCGAACCCGACGCGGCCGTCGAAGTCGCGGCCGAGACGCCGGCCGAAATCTATCAAGAGGGCTGAGATCATGGCCGAAGTCACCGCGGCGCTCGTCAAGGAACTGCGCGACAAGTCCGGCGTGGGCATGATGGACTGCAAGAAGGCGCTGCAGGAGACCGGCGGCGACATCGAGACGGCCATCGACTGGCTGCGGACCAAGGGCCTCGCCAAGGCGGCCAAGAAGGCCGACCGGGTGGCGGCCGAGGGCGTCGTGGCCATGGCTCTGCGCGCCGACGGCAAGGCCATGGCCGGGGCGCTGATCGAACTCAACGCCGAGACCGACTTCGTGGCCCGCAACGAGCGCTTCCAGGCCACGGCGCGCCAGATCGCCGCCGCGGCGCTGGACATCGGCGGCGACGTCGAGGCCCTGCGCGAGGCCACGCTGAGCGGCGGCGCGACGGTGGGCGAGGCGGTGACCGATCTGGTCGCCACCATCGGCGAGAACATGCTGCTGCGGCGGGCCGGCCGGCTTTCGGTCGCCGCCGGGGCGATCGGCGGCTACATCCATCCCACCGGCGACACCGGGCGGATCGGCGTCCTCGTCGCCCTGGAAAGCGCTGGCGACCAGGCCGCCTTGCGCGAAGTCGGGCGCAAGATCGCCATGCACGTGGCCCACGCCAACCCCAAATCGCTGTCGACCGGCGATCTCGACCCGGCGGTGGTGGAACGCGAACGGGCGATCTTCGTCGAGCAGGCGGTGGAATCCGGCAAGCCGCCGGCGGTGGTCGAAAAGATGGTCGAGGGCCGAATCCGCAAGTTCTACGAGGAAGTCGTGCTGCTCAAGCAGGCCTTCGTGATCAATCCCGACCAGACCATCGAGCAACTCCTGGCCGAAACCGGAAAGTCGCTGGGATCGCCGGTCACGATGACCGGCTTCCTCCGTTTCGCCCTCGGCGAAGGGGTCCACAAGCAAACCGGCGACTTCGCCGCCGAAGTCGCCGCCATGACCGGCGCCGATCAATAGCGACCGTAGCGCGGGCTTCCAGCCAGCTCTTTCGGATTGCGTCGATAGGATGGCAAATCCGGGGACAGGAGCACCATTCCCCATCGCTACAGCAAGCGTAGCTCATCGCTCGCCGGCGCGGCCGGTTTTCGCCCCGGCGCACGGCGCGCGATGGGCCGGCCCAGCCGGCGTTCGAGGTCGGCGACGAAGTCCGCGGTCGCCAGCGGACGGCCGGTGGTCTCCGCCGAGCGCAGGGCGGCGAACGCCGGGTCGTCGGGGTCGGTGGCGATCAGCTCGGCGAAGCGCTCGACCCGCTCCAGCACCGGGCGCACCGTGACCAGGCCGTCGTCGGTCCCGCTCAGGTGCGCCTGAACGCTCGACCACGGCCAGTCTTCCGCCTTGCGCGCCAGACCCGCCCGCACCGGATTGAGCGCAACGTAACGGATCGCGGTCATCAGATGAGCTTCGTCCATCGCCACCGAGGCGAACCGGCCGTCGAACAGATGGCCGCGCCAGCGACCTCGGGCATTGACGAAATTCGCCCATCGCCGGTGCGCCGCGCCGAAGGCCGTCCCCAGACCGTCGGCCGACGCGGGACAGGCGATCAGGTGGACATGATTGGGCATCAGGCAGTAAGCCCAGACCGTCACCCGCGCCCTGCCCATCTGCTCGGCCAGAAGGTCGAGATAGATCTCCTGATCGCCGTCCTCGAAGAAGATCGGCTCGCGCCGATTGCCCCGCGCCGTCACGTGGTGCGGACACTCCGGGACGACGATGCGCGCCAGGCGAGCCATGGGCAACCGTAGCACGGGCGGAACAAAAGGGGAATATTGCTCCTGTCACCTTAATGCCTTGTCGATCAGCTGTTGCCGCACGGTCGCCACCGCCGCCGGCCCGACGCCCAGGGTGCCGGCGATCTTTCCGGTCTTCTGCGATCCGGCTCCGAGTTCGGCCATCGCCCTGAGGTACTTCTGCTGCAAGGCGGTCAGTCCGGAGTAACGGACGCGGAAGAAGCTCGCGTCGAGATGCTCGATGACCCGCGGCGTGGCCGCGACGAAGTTATCGAGTTTGTGGACCGTAATGGCTGGTCCATTAAACTCCGCAAGCTCGACAATCTTCCGAGCACAGCGGCGACGTCCGGTTGGGCGGCTCGACACCGCCCCCTCACTCCGCGCTCAGCGCCTCGTGCCACTCCCCTGGAGCGCGAGCCTGGAAGTCGACGTGGCCGGTGCAGCCGAAGCGGCGGCAGCGGGCCTGGCGGTTCCACAGGGTGACATTGGAGCCGCTTACCCGGATCACCAGCTTCAGGTCCAGCCGCATGATCAGCCCGCACTCCTGGCACTTCGAGATCACGTCCCAGCCTTCGCGCAGCATGTCGACCACCGTCTCGCAACGCGAGCGGCGATAGGCGATCGGCACGCGGTCGGGGTTGCGGTGACCCATGGTGAGTGACAATGTCAACAATGTAGTAATTTTACCTTTGACATTGTCGCAGCGAATCGCCACCCTCTTCCCATGCGCGGGGACGCCTTCATGGAATCGCTGCCGAACCAATCCTGGGTGCGCGAAATCGTCGGCCAGCTATGAGCGGCGCCAGCTTCACCCTCGCCGATCTGGGCGAGCGGCTGCGAGCCGCGCGGTCCGGAGTCAATCTGACCCAGGATGCGGCCGCCGCCCCGCTTGGCATAGCGCGAACGACGCTGGTGGCCATCGAGAAGGGGCAGCGGCCGGTCAAGCCCGATGAGTTGCTGGCCCTGGCGCACCTCTACGGGGTGAGCGCCGGCAAACTCATGTCGCCGGACGCCATCCATGTCGATCTGTCGGCGAAGTTCCGCCGCGCGGAAGGTAAGGAGGCCTCCAAAGCGGTCACCCAGGCGCTCGCCCTCCTCAACCGGCTCGCCACGGGCGCCGTGCAGCTGGAGCGGTTGCTAGGGCAGGCCCAGCGCATCGACTACCCGCCGCCGGTCCGTATTAACCCCCAGTCCGTGCTGCAACAGGCGGAAGACGCGGCCAACAACCTGCGGGCGCGGCTGGGCGTGGGTTTGGGCGCGATCCCCGATCCGATGAGTCTGCTGGAGTTGGAACTGGGCCTGCGGATCTTCTTCCGACCGCTCCCATCGCAGATCTCCGGGCTCTACGCCTACGATCCGGCGATCGGCGCCTGCATCCTCGTCAACGCCAACCATTCGTGGAAACGCCGGGTCCAGACCGCGACCCATGAGACCGGGCATTTCGTGTCGAACCGGTCGCACGCCGATATTCTCGAAGAGGCGAACGTCGCGCTCTCGATCGAGGAGCGGTTCGCCAAGCGCTTCGGGTCGGCCTTTCTGATGCCGGCCTCGGGCGTGCGCGCGCGTTTCGACCAGATCGCGGGCGTGGAGAACCGGTTTGAGGTCCGCGAACTCATCCTGCTGGCGCACCAGTTCGGCGTCGCGACGGAGGCTATGTGCCGGCGCCTGGAGGAACTCAGTCTTCTGCCGCATGGGACCTGGGACTCGATCCGAGAGCGGGGATTCGCCGGCGATCTCGAACGCGGCGTGATCGGCGAGGCGGGCGCGCCGCCAAAGCCGCCGCTCATCCCGCCGCGCCTGGCTTATCTCGCCTCGATCGCTCTCGACCGGGAAGTGCTCTCGGAGGGACAGCTGAGTGACCTGCTGGCCGTTGACCGGTCAGAGCTGAGGGACGCTCTGACGCCGTTCGAGGCCGAGGAGGTCCTGTCGCTGCATGCCTGATCCGGCCGATAGCGGGGGCCTCGTGCTCGACACGAGCGTCTGGATCAACCTGCTGGCTACCGAGGCGATCGAGGCGATCCTCGGCGCCTTGGCCGTGCCGTGCCACGCGCCCGAACAGGTCGTCGCCGAGCTTCGGCGTCACCCTGTCAGCGGCGCGGCTTTCCACCCCGAGCGCCATCCGTTGCGCGCGATGGCGCCTGCGGTCGTGATTCTGTCCCTGGAGGGTCCGGAGTTGGACCTGTTCCTCGAGATCGTCGGCGCGCCGGCGGTCGATGCCCTTGGGGACGGCGAAGCGGCGGCCATTGCCGTGGCCGCGTTGCGCGGGCTGGACCTGGTGATCGACGACCGCAAGGCGCGGCGGATCCTGCGGGATCGGTTCAGCACCGTGCGAACCTGGTGGACCGTGGACCTCTTGCGGGCCGGACGGGTGATCGCCTCTCTCGGCCGCGCCCGGGCCGAGGACTGTTTCGAGAAAGCGCGGCGCTTCGGGCGGATGCACGTGCCTGGGAGTTGAGAGCTTCTGGCCGACGGACGATTTTGCATATTGACAAACAGGCCCAGGTAAGTTACATAATGCAATATGCACGACACCATCCTCGACCGTCTCGGCGACGGCCTCACCGACTTCCTCGCCGAACTTCGGCGCCTCTGGCGCGGGCCGGAGCCGGCGCTCGGCGAGCGGGCGGCGGAGATCCGCGGACGGATTCTGCGGCTGCGCGATCCGTCGCTGGAGGCGATGTTCAGCGACTTCGTCACCGCCTGCATCCAGGCGCGGGCGCTGCGGCGCCCCTCGGCCTTGCGAAAAGTCATCAGAAACTTCCAAAGACCGGCCAGAAAGGCGCCGTTTTCCGGCATTTTCCGGTCAAAAACCGGCGGAAACCTGCCGGAAACTGTCAAAAACTCCGCCATCGAGGATCTGCTGGACGAGGTCTTCTGGGCCTTCGATCGCCTTGAATGGGAACGGTTTCTCGGCGTCGATGAGGGCCGGGGGCAGCTCCAGTGATGGCAAAAACTCAGAGTTCTCCGACCTCGCCGCTGGCCAGGCCGCGCCAGGAGGCTGTAATTACTCACGTCCCGGTTGGGGCGTGGATCAGGGCGGGATGGGAA
>DASRLN010000199.1:0-2905 GCA_035648435.1 Caulobacteraceae bacterium | reverse complement strand
GCCAGGGCGGCCTCGGCCTTCGATAGACTCGCCGCGGCCGCCGCGCCCCCGCCGCCCCAGCCGACGACGCCGTCGCCGGTCATGCCCGCCGCCGGCCGGACGCTGGAGGACGTCACCCGCGAACTGCTGCGGCCGCTGATCAAGGCCTGGCTCGACGAGAACCTTCCCGGCATCGTCCAGGCGCGGGTGGATGAAGAGGTGGAACGCATCGCCCGCGGCCGAGTACGCTAGGCGGTGATTTCATAGCGGGCGTCCAACGGGCATCCGCCAGCCGCACGCGTTCTCGCATCGTTTCAGGGAGCCTCGCGCGGCGCGTCCGCCGCTCGGGGCCGCGCCGCTGATCCGCCATGCTCGACAAATCCTTCGATCCCAAGACCTCCGAGCCCCGGCTCTACGCCGCCTGGGAGGCCTCCGGCGCCTTCGCGCCCGCGGACGACCCGGCCGCGGCGCCGTTCTCGATGGTCATCCCGCCGCCGAACGTGACCGGCTCGCTGCACATCGGCCATGCCCTGAACAACACCCTCCAGGACGTGCTGACCCGCTTCGCGCGCATGCGCGGGCGCGCCGCCCTGTGGCTGCCGGGAACCGATCACGCCGGCATCGCCACCCAGATGGTGGTCGAGCGGCAGCTCGCCGCCGAGGGCAACATCGGCCGCCGGGAGATGGGGCGGGAGGCCTTCGTCGAACGCATCTGGCGATGGAAGGCGGAATCGGGCGGCGTCATCGTCGAGCAACTTCGGCGGCTGGGGGCGTCCTGCGACTGGAGCCGCGAGCGGTTCACCCTCGACGAGGGACTGTCGGCGGCGGTGCGCCGGGTGTTCGTCACCCTGCACCGCCAGAAGCTGATCTATCGCGACAAGCGGCTGGTCAACTGGGACCCGCACTTCCAGACCGCCCTCTCCGACCTCGAGGTCGAACAGCGCGAGGTCGATGGCTGCTACTGGCATTTCGCCTATCCGCTGGAGGACGGCTCCGGCGAGATCGTCGTCGCCACCACCCGGCCCGAGACCATGCTCGCGGACACGGCGGTCGCCGTGCACCCCGGCGACGCGCGCTACGCCGGGCTGATCGGAAGATGCGTGCGCCTGCCGATCGTCGGCCGGCCGATCCCGATCATCGCCGACGACTACGCCGATCCGGAAAAGGGCTCCGGCGCGGTCAAGATCACCCCGGCCCACGATTTCAATGATTTCCGGGTCGGCCAGCGCCACAACCTGCCGATGATCAACATCTTCGACTCCTTCGCCCGGGTGAACGAGAACGCGCCGGCCGCCTGGCGCGGTCTCGACCGCCTGGCGGCGCGGGCCAGGGTCGTCGCCGAGTTCGAGGCTCTGGGCCTGTTACGCGGGGTCGAGCCGACCCGCCACGCCGTTCCCCACGGCGACCGTTCCGGCGCGGTTCTGGAGCCTCGGCTCACCGACCAGTGGTGGATCGACGCCAAGACCTTGGCGGGGCCGGCGATCGCGGCGGTGGAGGAGGGCCGGACGGTGTTCGAGCCGCGAAGCTGGGAGAAGACCTACTTCGAATGGATGCGCAACATCGAGCCCTGGTGCGTTTCGCGCCAGCTCTGGTGGGGCCACCGTATTCCGGCCTGGTACGGCCCGGACGGGCGAATCTTCGTGGCCGAGACGGGCGCGCAGGCCGAGCGCGCGGCCGCCGAGCACTACGGCCGGACCGAGCCCCTGCGCCAGGACGAGGATGTCCTGGACACCTGGTTCTCCTCCGCCCTGTGGCCGTTCTCGACCATGGGCTGGCCGGAGCGGACCGCCGACCTGGCGCGGTTCTATCCCACCGACACCCTGGTCACCGGCTTCGACATCATCTTCTTCTGGGTCGCCCGGATGATGATGATGGGCCTGCATTTCATGGGCGAGGTTCCGTTCCGGCGGGTGTTCATCAACGCCCTGATCCGCGACGACGCCGGGGCCAAGATGAGCAAGTCCAAGGGCAATGTCCTGGACCCCCTGGAACTCATCGACGCCTATGGCGCCGACGCCCTGCGCTTCACCCTCGTGGCCATGTCGGGGCAGGCACGGGACATCAGGCTGTCACGGCAGCGTATTGAAGGATATCGTAATTTCGGCACCAAACTGTGGAACGCGGCGCGCTTCTGCGAGATCAATGGCTGCGTCCTCGATGCGGCTTTCGATCCGGGCGTGGCCCGGGTCACCGTCAATCGCTGGATTCGGGGCGAGAGCCTCGCCGCCGCGCGCGCGATCACCGCGGCGCTGGAATCCTGCGCCTTCGACGAGGCCGCCGGCGCGCTCTACCGGTTCGTGTGGAACGTCTATTGCGACTGGTATCTGGAGCTGGCCAAGCCGATCCTGGCCGGCGAGGACGCGGCGGCGGCCCGCGAGACCCGGGCCATGGCCGCCTGGGTGCTGGAGGTGATCCTGCGGCTGCTGCATCCGGTCATGCCGTTCCTCACCGAAGAGTTGTGGGCCAGGACCGCCGATCGCCCAAACATGCTTCTCGCCGCCGCCTGGCCTGACCCGCCGGACGCCTACGCCGACGCCGAGGCCCAGGCCGAGATCGACTGGCTGGTCGAAATCGTCACCCAGATCAGGCAGTTGCGCGCGGAAATGAACGTCCCGCCGTCGGCCAGGCCGTCGCTGGCGCTGGTCGGAGCCGGGGAGGGGACACTGGCCCTTCTCGCCCGCCACGGCGGTCTGATCGTCAACCTCGCCCGCCTGGAAGACGCCCGCGCCGCCGACGCGGCGCCGGCGGGCTCGGCGAGCTTCGTCATCGGCGAGGCGGTGGGGGCGCTGACCATCGCCGCCTTCATCGACATTCCGGCCGAACGCGCGCGCCTGGCGAGAGAAATCGCCGTCCGCGCCGCCGACGTCGACCGCACGGCGCGCAAGCTCGCCAACCCCGACTTCGTCGCCCGCGCTCCCGCCGATGT